>JANOEA010000311.1:0-22739 GCA_031412975.1 Pseudomonadota bacterium
TCGACCGTGACTGCGACCACGCCGATCGGTGGCGGGGCAGCACGCGCCGGAGGCGCCGCCTCGCCGCCGCAAGCGGCGATCGCAGCGACGCAGCCGAGCAGAAGGGTGACCCCGCCGTGGCGCATCAGCTTGCGGGTGGTCGCGCGCGCGCTGCACCACCGCGATTTCTGGCCAGCCTCGGCTTCCACCGCAGGCGGCGTCCGTTGGGCGATCACGGGATCGGACATCAGGCGACTCCTGGAAGACTGGCAAGTTTACTTGACAATTGTGAAGAGGGCGCGCGAAGCCCGCAGCGGGCGATTGCACCAGCGCAAGGCGCATTTGCGGGCCGGACGTGATGTTGCGCCCGGTTCGAAGTCCGTCGGACGAAAACGCTACGGCTGCTGCATCGGTATCGACGACCGCGCGGACCCGCGTGTTGATGCGAGCGGAGCGCGAGTTACAGTATAACGTCGACATTCCCGTTGCCAGACCCGAGACTGCGCCGATGACGTCTTCACGCGCATGTGCGCTGCTCGCCACTGCCGTGGCGCTTGCGGCACTGCCCGATCCAGCCAGCACGCAAGATCAACCTGCGCAGGCCCACCAACACGGGGTCGGCCAGCTCGATATCGTCCTGGATGGCGCGCGGCTGGAGATCGCATTGAGCGCGCCCGGTTCCGACATCGTGGGATTCGAGGGCCCGCCCGCCACCGCCGCGGACGCGGCCAACGTGAAATCGGCGCTGGCCACCCTCGAACGGCCCATCGCGCTGTTCGCGTTCGAGCCCGCGGGTGCCTGCTCGCCGCACGAAGCGGCACGCGTCGAAGCACCGGCGGCGGCGCTCGAGCCAGTGGAACGCGTGGGCGAGGCTGCGGCATCCGCGCATGCGCACGACGAACACGCTGGCCACGATCACGCGCACGGCGAAGCGTCTGGCGATCATGGCAACTGGGGTGCGAGCTATACCTTCGACTGCACCACTCCGGCCACGCTCGTGGTGAACCTGTTCGACGTTTTCCCGTCGCTGCACACCATCCGCACCCAGGTGGTCGCACCGGCCGCACAGACCGGCGCCGAGTTGACTCCGGCGTCGCGCCGGATCGTTCTGGACGCCGCGCGCTGAATCGCATGCAAGCTTCCGCGTCCCAACCCTCGGCGCCGCGCGTGCTGGAAATCGATGGGCTGCGCTTCGGCTGGCCCGGCGATGCGGCGTTGATCGACATCGCGCATTTTACGGTCGATGGTGGCGAGCGGGTTTTCCTGCATGGGCCCAGCGGCACGGGCAAAAGCACCCTGCTCAACCTGGTGGCGGGAACGCTCGCGCCGCAGGCCGGCAGCATCCGGCTCGCCGGCGAGCCCATCACCAGCCGCAGCGAGCGCCATCGCGATCGGCTGCGCGCCGACCATATCGGTTTCGTGTTCCAGATGTTCAACCTGCTGCCGTACCTGTCGGTGCTCGACAACGTGATGCTGCCGTGTCGCTTTTCGGCACGCCGACGGGAGCGCGCGATCGTGCGCGATGGCAGCTTGCATGCTGCTGCACGTCGGCTGCTGGCGTCGTTGGACCTGGCCGATGGGGACTTGCAGGCGCGCGCCGCGGCAGGTCTGTCGGTGGGACAGCAACAGCGGGTCGCCGCGGCGCGCGCGCTGATCGGCGCACCGGAACTGGTGATGGCCGACGAACCGACCTCGGCACTCGATCACGATGCGCGCGAGGGCTTCCTGCGCCTGCTGTTCGATGAGTGCGCGCACGCGGGGTCGGCGCTGGTGTTCGTCAGCCACGACCATACGCTCAAGCCATTGTTCGAACGCCAGCTCGATTTGCGCGAGCTCAATCGTGCCGCGCAGGCGGGAGTGGACCATGCGGCCTGAGTCCTTCGACTCCGCGCCTGCGGCGCTGCGCTCAGGACGAACGGGTGGAGTGGGCGAGCGTGCGCGAATAGTGCGACCTGCCGCGAGCCCCGAAAACCCTTTCATCCTGAGCGCAGGCCGCGCAGCGGCCGTAGTCGAAGGACCGCCCTCGCGCGAACCCAACCCCCACCCGTTCATCCCGCGCGCAGGCCGCGCAGCGGCCGCAGTCGAAGGACCACCCTCGCGCGAACCCAACCCCCACCCGTTCATCCTGAGCGCAGGCCGCGCAGCGGCCGCAGTCGAAGGACCGCCATCGCACGAGCCCCACCCCCACCCGTTCATCCTGAGCGCAGGCCGCGCAGCGGCCGTAGTCGAAGGACCGCGGTCGCACGAGGGTTGCAACTGATGCGCGCCCTGCTGCGCCTGGCCTGGCTGAGCCTCGCGAACCGCCGCTTCACCGCGCTGCTGACCATCGCCACCATTGCGATCAGCGTGATGTTGCTGCTCGGCGTCGAGCGTCTGCGGCAGGAGGCGCGCAGCAGCTTCCTGCGCACCATCTCGGGCACCGATCTGATCGTCGGCGCGCGCGCCAATCCGGTGCAACTGCTGCTGTATTCGGTGTTCCGGATCGGCGATGCGACCAACAACGTGACGTGGCCGAGCTATCGCATGCTCGCCGACGACCCGCGCGTGGCGTGGACCATCCCGCTGTCGCTGGGCGACTCGCACCGCGGCTTCCGCGTGCTGGGCACCAGCACCGACTACTTCGCGCACCTGCGCTATGCCGGCGACCGGCCGCTGCAGTTCGCTGCCGGAAAGCCCTTCGACGACATCTTCGACGCGGTGCTCGGCGCGGATGTCGCGCAAGCGCTCGGTTACACCCTTGGTGCGCCGATCGTGATCGCGCACGGCACCGGTGCTGCCACCCTCGCCGCGCACGACGACCAGCCGTTCGTGGTGGCGGGAATCCTCGCGCGCACCGGCACACCGGTCGACAAGACCGTGCACGTGAGCCTCGAGGCGCTCGAAGCCATCCACAAGAACTGGCGCTTCGGCTCCCGCCTGGGCAAGGCGCCCACGCGCGAGGAACTGGCCGCGGCCGACCTCACGCCGCGCTCGATCACCGCGTTCTACGTGGGACTCGAGCGCAAGCTGTCGACCTTCGCGGTGCAGCGTCTGGTCAACGAGCATCGCGCCGAGCCGCTGTCGGCGATCCTGCCGGGCGTCGCGCTGCAGCAGCTGTGGTCGCTGCTGGGCGGTGTCGAACGCGCGCTGCTGGTCACCGCCGCCTGCGTGGTGCTGGCCGGATTGCTGGGCATGCTCACCGCAGTGCTGGCCACGCTGAACGAGCGCCGCCGCGAAATGGCGATCCTGCGTTCGGTCGGTGCGCGACCGGCCCACGTGTTCGGCCTGCTGCTGCTGGAGTCGGCCGCACTCACGGTGCTGGGGGTGATCGCGGGCCTGGCGCTGATGTATCTTGGCTTGTTCGCGGCATCCGACTGGGTCGAAACCCGCTTCGGCGTGTTCCTGTCGCTGGCGGCACCGGGTGCGGCCGAATGGCGCCTGATCGGCATCGTGCTCGGTGCAGGCTTTGCGGTTGGGCTGCTGCCCGCGTGGCTGGCCTATCGGCGCTCGGTCGCCGACGGCATGACGGTGCGGACTTGACCTGCGGCGCGTGCCGCCGCTTACTGGATTCCCTGGAGACCGATTTGATGCGATTCGCCACCCGTCGTGATCTGATGCTCGCCGCAGTCGCTGCCGCCGCGTGCGCCTTCGTGCCCGTGCAGTCGCTGCTCGCGCAAACCGCAGCGCCCGCCATCGGCGCGCCCGCGCCGAAGGCATCCGGCAAGGATGCAGCCGAGATCGACTGGCTCGAGCTGATGCCACCGGAAGACATCAAGAAGTTGCAGGAACTGCCGACAGTCGACCACTCGGGATTCGTCAGCGCGGAACAGTTCATGAGCTTCAACACGGTCAAGGAACTCGATGGCCGCCGCGGCAAGATCGCCGGCTACATCGTGCCGATCGACACCAACGACAAGGGCGAGCTGACCAGCTTCTTCCTGGTGCCCTACTTCGGCGCCTGCGTGCACGTGCCGCCACCGCCGCCGAACCAGATCGTCTTTGCCAAGCTCGACAAGGCGATCCCGGTGCCCGACATGTACGCGCCGCAGTGGGTCGAGGGCACGCTGGTGATCGACCGCACCGACAACGAACTCGGCGCATCCGCCTACACGATCAAGGTCGATGCGGTCACCCTGTGGGACGGCTGACCCACCCGCTGAACACGCTCGTGCCAATCACGGCCGTAGGGCGGGCCTTCGGCCCGCCGCCCCCGAATCACCTCGCACAAACCAACCCCGTCAGCCAACCCGCTTCGCCACCGCGATCCCCGCCTCCACCAGGCGCCGCTGCTCGTCGACCTCGCGCACGATCAGCTCCATCGAACCGATGCTCAAACGATCGCCGGTTTCGATCGCGTCGCCGAACTCGCGTTCGAGGAAATGCCGCACGCTGAGCGCGCGCTGGTCGGGATTCACGCGCCCGCCGTAGAACTCGGCGAGATCGGCCACCGGCGTATCCAGGTCGATCACGAAATCGCCGAAGAATTCGCGGTCGTTCTTGTCGGGCACCCGCGGCGTGGCGATCAAGCGGTCGAGCAAGGCGATCCGGTGCGGGCGCACGAACAGGTAGATCACGTCGCCCGCGCGCAGGCGATCGGCGCGCATGCTGCGGATCGACTTGCCGTCGCGCACCACCAGCGACGGACGTACCCAGCGTGGCATGCGCCGCTGTTCGATCAACGGACTGTGCGCGCCGAGTCGATAGGCCACCAGTTCGTGCGCGGCGGCGTCGGGCAGATCGAGCTGGATGCGGTCGATCGCGCCGAGCTTCTCGGGCAGTACCAGACCCAGCTTGCGCGCCAGCGGCGCCAGGCCCCAGCCTTGCAGCACCAGCGACACCAGCACCGCGATAAAGGTGATGTTGAACAGCATCCGCGCATCCGGCAATCCCGCGATCAGCGGCACGATCGCGAGCAGGATCGACACGGCGCCACGCAGGCCGACGAAGCCCACGAACGCGCTTTCGCGCCAGCTGATCCGGAACGGCGCGAGGCACACCGCCACCGCCAGCGGCCGCGCGACCAGCACGAGGAACAAACCGAGCAGCACGCCCGGCACCAGCACCGCCGGAAACTCCGACGGCGTGGCCAGCAGCCCCAGGGTGACGAACATCGCGATCTGCGCGAGCCAGCTCAGGCCCTGCTGGAAGCGCTTGAGCTCGTTGACCCGCCGGATGCTGCGATTGGCGGCCACCAGTCCGGCGACGTAAACCGCGAGGAAGCCGCTGCCGCCGGCGAGGTTGGTGAACGAGAACACCATCAGCGCGAGCGCGGCGACCAGGATCGAGTACAAACCGCCCTCGAGATTGAGCCGATTGACCGCGCGCCGCACCAGCCAGCCGCCGGCCCAGCCCAGCACCAACCCGATACCCATCTGCTGCGCAAACGACAGCAGGCCGGGAATCCATGGCGATTCCAGCGACTGCGCCCCCATGATGCCGACCAGCAGCAGGGTCAGGAACACCGCCATCGGATCGTTGCTGCCCGACTCGACCTCGAGCATCGAGCGCACGCGATCGCGCAGGTTGATCCCACCTGCGCGCAGCAGGAAGAACACCGCCGCGGCGTCGGTGGACGCCATGATCGCGCCGAGCAACAACGATTGGCCCCAGTCCAGCGGCAGCAATGCGTGCGCGGCGACCGCGAACAACAGCATGGTCAGCAGCACGCCGACGGTGGCCAGCACGATCGCGGGCGCTGCGGCCGCGCGGAAACTGCGCAGCGGCGTGCCGAAGCCGGAGTCGAACAGGATCAGCGCCAGCGCGACGCTGCCGATCTTGAACGCGACATCCGCGTCGTTGAATGCAAAGCCGCCGATGCCGTCCTGGCCGGCGAGGAAGCCGACGGCGAGGAACACCAGCAGGATCGGCGCGCCCGCGCGAAACGAGAAAATCGTCGACAGCACGCTGACCACCACCACGAAGGCGATGAACAGGGTGCCGGCGTTGAATCCCTGGTTGAGCGCATCCATGCGGTGAGTCTAGCGGGGGGGCAGCAATGCACGATCGGCGTGGTCACGCACGCTCGCGGCCCGATCGCTGCCACTCGTCGGATCATTGTAAAAGTCGTGCACCGGATCACTGGTTCGAGGCGCCGATTGCGGCATCGTGGGGCCCGCCTGCCTGCCGAACCCAACGGACCGAACCGATGTCGCTGCTGACCCGAATCGCCGCTGTTTTCATCGCCTGCCTGCTCGCGCTGCCCGCCGCGGCACAAAGCGCGCGCATCCTCAGCCATGACACGCTGGTTTTCGGCCAAGCGCCGATGCGCGGGCAGCAGGCACCGCCCGGGCGCCTCGGATTCAGCGCGTTCGGACGCGCGTTCGAGCTCGACGTCGAGAGCAATGCGGCGCTGCTGGAATCGCTGGATGCCGCTGCGCGTGCCAGCGCAAGCGGCATCGACAATCTGTTCTTGCGTGGCACGCTGGTCGGCGATTCGGGTTCATGGGCACGGCTGTCGCGCATCGACGGCCGCTGGACCGGCGGCTTCTACGACGGCATCGAGCTTTACCTGGTCGATCACGCGGCGAACGTCGCCGATCTGCTGGCCACCCCGGCGCGGCCCGGCAGCACCGTGATCTATCGGTTCAGCGATCTCGTGCTGCCCGGCCTGGTCGATGACTTCATCAGCGTGGCGGATTCCTATCGGCCCAAACGCCCGCGCGCCGACTACGCGGCGTTTCTCGCGCACCTGCGCGCGAACCTCGGCAAGGCCGCCGGCGCCACCCGCGAGCTGCGCCTGACCGTGGTCACCGACACCGAGTACACCGCCGTGCACACTACCAGCGCGGATGCAGTGACCGCATCGCGGGTCAATTTCGTCGACGGCATCTACAGCGCGCAGCTGGGCGTGCAGATCACCGCGACCACGCTGCGCAATCTGACCGCCAATGGCTCGTTGACGGTCACCGACGGCTCGGCACTGCTGGGGGCCTTCCGCACCTACATGAGCAGCGGCGATGGCAGCAGCATTCCCAAGGGCGGACTCAACCAGTTGTTCAGCGGCAAGGATTTCGACGGCAACGTGGTGGGCGTGGCCTACCTCGGCGTGTTGTGCAATTCGTCCTTCGGCTACGGCGTCAACCAGGTGCGCGCGGCCAACAACACCACCGCGCTGACCATCGCGCACGAGATGGGCCACAACTTCGGCGCCCCGCACGACGGCCAGACCGGCTCAGCCTGCGTGGCGCAGACCGGCAGCTGGCTGATGAGCCCGTCGATCAACGGTTCATCGACGTTTTCGCCGTGCACGCTGGTGGAGATGGCCGACAACGTCGCGGCCGCCACGTGCCTCGTCGACATCTCGGGCAACGTATTCCGCAACAGCTTCGAGCCATAGGGAGCCTCTGAACAAGTCCCGCACACCGCGTTGTCACGCCATGCGCCTGCGACAAGGCGGTCGACGAAGGGCATGGTGGTTCCATGTTCGAGTCGACCAACGCGGGCGCAGGCGCATGGCGTGACAACCCACAAAACTGGCCGAAATGGGCCGGGTCTGTTTCGCCCACATGCCGCGTCAGGCGTCTTGGCCATGCAACCAGCATGGCCGGCGACGCCTTCCTTGCCTGCGGGCGAAACAGATCCCGGCGCGGTGCGCGGGACTTGTTCAGAGGCTCCCTAGGCGCGATCCGCTGCGCCGGGTCCCGAGCTGTTCCGGCGCGTGCCCAGCGCGGAATACAGCTGCACGACCTTCTGCATCAACGCCGGCGCACTCCAGCGCGCGGCATCGGATGCTCCGTGGGCAGACAGCGCCTCGCGTTCGCGCGGCGAGCGCAGCAGCACCGCGACGTGCCCGGCGAACTCGGCCACGTCCTCGGCGCTGACGCGTGCACTGCGCGCGTGCTCGAGCACCGTGGCGGTGCCCATCACCGCGGTCGAGACGATCGGCACCCCGAGCGCCATCGCCTCGATCAGCACCAGGCCCTGGGTCTCGGTGGGTGAAGCGAACACGAACACGTCGCCGGCCCGGTAGCAGTCGAGCAGCGTCGTGCGGCGATCGAGGTTGCCGAAGAAGCGCACCGTGTCGCCGAGCCCCAACTCGGCGCTGCGCTGCTTCAGGCGCGACGCATCGGGCCCCTCGCCGGCCACGATGAAGCACAGGTCGGGAAACTCGGCGACCAGCGCCTTGGCGACATCGAGCAGGAACATGATGTTCTTTTCCTGCGCCAGTCGGCTCACCGTCACCAGCGTCGGCTGCTGCGGCCCGATGCCGTGTGTTGCGCGCAATCCCGCACCATCGCCGGCTGCGAACTCCGCGAGGTGGATCCCGGTCGGGATGACCGTGGACGGCGTGCGGATACCGTAGCGGTCCAGTACGTCGACCATTTGCCGGCTCGGCACGATCAGATGATCCACCTCGTGGCACAGACGCCGCGACAGCGCGCGGGCGCCATAACGCAGCACCGGCTTGGGCAGCCATGGCAGGTAGTGCGCGACGTATTCCTCGAAGAAGGTATGGTAGGTCTCGACCGTCGGCTGTCCGGTCGCTCGCCCGAGCCGCACGCCCAGCTGGTGCGCCCGGAATGGCGTATGGATGTGGATCGCATCCCAATGCCGCGCGGCAAGCTGCGGCAGCAGGGCGGCCAGCGCCGATCCCTTCATCAGCCGGTCTTCGGGATCGAAGAAGATCTGCCGCGAGGGTACGCGCAGCACCTCCAGGCCCTCGTCGTGATGCTGGCGGTCGAGCGCATCATCGTAGGCTGGCGCTACCAGGCTCACACTGTGGCCGAGCGCGAGCAGTTCCTGTGCAGAGGTGCGGATCGACGATGAAACCCCGTTGACCCGCGGAAAGTACACGTCCGACAGCATGAGGATGTTCATGCCTCGGACAATATTTCGGTTGGGTTGCAGGCTGGTGACGGTTGGCCTCGCGCCCACTGGGGCTGCGGTCCGCTAACGATCGCCACAAGCTCAGGGCCGCTCGCGTCCTCGGTGGTCTGTTCATGGGTCTTGTGCGTGTTCGCTGCGGCGATGGGCATCGGCCCACAGGCCCTCTCATGGGCGAGCCCGCACCGATGTCCCCGCAACAGCGCTGCCTGCACCGGCAGAGAATCGGGCACCCGCTTTACACCGTGCAGTCCGTCGATTCCCCGGATAGGCAATGCGACTCAGTCGATTCAGCCGCTGGCTTCACCACTGGCTGTCCAGGATCACCGCGCTGATCGGGCCGCTCCTGAGGGCGCGCTCTCGGAAGCCTCTGGACCAGTCCCTCGGCTGAACAGGTCCGTGCAATCTGCGCGATCCGTCACCGGCCAGACCCGAGCGCAACCGGCGGTCCGAATCCCGTGCCGCGCTGGCAGGATCGGCGCTGTCGGCGGTCAGGGCCGCGCGCGCCGGGGCGGGGCCCTCGTAAAGTGTTGCCCGGGAGCAACCATGGCGTGGGCTATCGCCGTTAAATATTTGTTGCTAGACTCCGCCGCACCCGCGCGTTTGCGGCGAGGCTTGCCCTTGCTCGGCCGGTGCTTCCCGCCCGTGGAAGACTTCTGTTTCGATCCGTGATTGACCTCTGACCTTGGAGAGAGCGAATGAAATTCAACCGTAACTTGCTGAGCCACGCCGTGCGTCTCAGTATCGCCACAGGCGCGATTGGCCTGTTTGGCCTGAGCCCTGCCCCAGCCTTCGCGCAGAGCGACGAAGAAGCTCCCACCCTCGACCGCATCACCGTCACCGGGTCGCGTATCAAGCGCGTCGACATCGAAGCGTCGCAGCCTCTGCTCATCGTCACGCGCGAAGACATCGCGGCCACCGGCCTCGCGCAGATCGGCGACATCCTGCAGAACCTGACGACCGCGGGCGCCACGATCAACCAGACGTTCAACAACGGCGGCAACGGCAGCACCTACGTCGACCTGCGCGATCTGGGTCCCGACCGCACCTTGATCCTGGTCGACGGCAAACGCTTTGCGCCGGATGGGTCGGCCCTCAGCGGCATCGTCGACCTCAACTCGATCCCGACCTCGATCATCCAGCGCATCGAAATCCTGAAGGACGGCGCTTCGGCGATTTACGGCTCCGACGCGATCGCCGGCGTGATCAACATCATCACCGTCGAGCGCTTCGAGGGTATGGAAGCCAATGCCTACGTCGGCGAGAGCGACGAAGGCGACGGTCGCGTCCAGAGCTACGACTTCACCACCGGTGCATCGAACGACCGGACCTCGGTGATTCTGAATGCTTCGTTTACCAAGAACGAGCCGATTTTCGCCGGTGATCGCCCGATCTCGGCCGTCGACCAGTTCGGCGCCGTCGCTTGTGGCTCATCGACCAGTCCAACCGGCCGCTTCGGCATCGTGGGCCGTGCGGGCACCTTTACGCTGACCAATCCGGCAGCTACCCCGCCGGGCGTGGTCCAGAGCCCGACCAACATCCGCAATTTCGTGATCCCGGGCGATTGCTACAACTTCGCCCCCGACAACTACCTGCTCACGCCGCAAGAGCGCTACTCGATGTTCGGCAAGGTATCGCACCAGATCTCCGACAACATCTCGTTCCGCAGCACGATGGTCTACACCAATCGCACGTCGGATCAGCTGCTTGCCGCGATCCCGGTCACCTTCGCCGGTAGCGGGCTGTTCGGCGCCAACGTTCGGTTCGATGTTGCCGCGAACAGCTTCTACAACCCGTTCGGCGTGCCGACCACCCGCGTCCAGCGTCGCCTCAACGAGACCGGCGGCCGCAGGTTTGCGCAGGATGCCGACGTGTGGCACTACGACGGCGGTATCGAAGGATTCTTCGATCTGGCCGACCGCAGCTTCAACTGGGATGTCGGCTACTCGTACTCGAAGAGCCAGGGCAACGACATCACCACCGGCCAGGTCAACGTCAATCGCATCGCCACGGCCGTCGGCCCGTCGTTCCGCAATCCGACCACCGGCGTGATCACCTGCGGCACTGCTGCCGCGCCGATCGGCGGCGGCTGCGTCCCCCTCAACGTGTTCGGCGGCGAAGGCTCGATCACGCCGGCAATGCTGGCGTACATTTCCGTCCCGTTGCAGGACGCAAATGAATATGAGCGGACCAGCTACCGGGCCAACCTCTCCGGCGACGTCTTCGAACTGCCGGCGGGTCCGCTGGCCTTCGCCACCGGTTACGAGTATCGCCGCGAGTCGGGCTTCGATCTGCCCGATGCGCTGACCGCCACGGGCGCGAGCTCCGGCAACATCCGCCAGCCGACCTCGGGCGGCTTCGACGTCGACGAGTATTATCTCGAGTTCAACGTGCCGATCCTGGCCGATGTGCCGTTCGCCGAACGCCTCAGCTTGAGCCTCGCCAGTCGTTATTCCGACTACAGCACCTTCGGCGACACCACCAACTCGAAGGTGGGTCTCGAGTGGAAGCCGATCACCGATCTGTTGGTCCGCGCCAGCTGGGCCGAGGGTTTCCGTGCACCCTCCATCAGCGACTTGTTCTTTGGTCAGTCGGACAACTTCCCCACCTTCAGCGACCCGTGCGCCGGGCCGGGGCAGGCCGTCAGCAACCGCTTCGCCACGCTTACCGCCGCGCAGCAGCAGAACTGCCGCAACGCCGGTGTTCCTGCGGGCGGTGCGGAGCAGGCTTCGGGCCAGATCCGCACAACCGTCGGTGGCAACCCCGACCTGGAGCCGGAGACCTCGGAGTCCAACACGCTGGGCTTCGTCTACAGCCCGGGCTTCATCGAAGGCTTCGACGTGTCGCTGGACTGGTGGCAGATCGAGATCGAGAATTCGATCACCACCCTCGGCGCGCAGACCATCGCCGACGCATGCATCCTGGGCGGTGCAACCGCCCAGTGCTCGCTGATCACCCGCCTTCCGGGGAGCGGAGCGATCAGCGGCCTGCTTGATGTCAATACCAACGGTGCTTCCGACGAGATCGAAGGCTATGACCTGACGTTGAACTACCGCTTCAGCTTCGACGGCGTGGGTGCGTTCCGGCTCACCTCGGACACCACTTACCTCGCCGATTACATCAACATCACCGAGAGCGGCATTCCGGGTGACCCGCTGGTGTTCAGCCTGCCGGGCAACTACTACGCCCGCACCGCCTACACCGCGCGCGTGAAGTCCAATCTCGCCCTCAACTGGGATCTCGGCGATTTCGGCGCAACGTGGACGATGCGCTACGTGTCGGGCATGGAAGAGGACTGCACCGATGCGGCCGCTCCGGCCACCCAGTGCTCGAATCCGGATGGCGCGCCGTGGAACCAGAACGGCCTGGCCAGCGATGGACTCGAGACCCCGCCGACCAACGATCTCGGCAGCGTCACCTACAACGATCTGCAGGTTCGTTGGTCGGCTCCGTGGGATGGCGTGGTCTCGGCGGGTATCCGCAACATGTTCGACCGGGATCCGCCAGTCTCGATCTCGACCTTTGCCAACTCGTTCGATCCGTCGTTCGACGTTCCGGGCCGCTTCTTCTACCTCGGTTACAAGCAGAGGTTCTGAGTTCGGTTGACATCGCGCTGCCGGCAATTCGACGGCAGACAACAGCGAAACGGCCCCGCAAGGGGCCGTTTCTTTTTGGGGCCTTCCACCGGAGTCGACAAAGCGATCGCAGCGACCGGCCAGCGAACCTGGCGCGGAGACCAATCGCCCACCCTTCGCCGCGTGATCGGTCGGCTTCACATGGACCGATCTGCAGCGCTTCTTTCAGCCCGGGAACCAGCAATTGAAGGCTACGGTGATCCGTTCGCGGGTGCCCAGGTAGGGCAACACCTGATGAAACAGGTACGACGGGAAGATGACCAACTCGCCGGCCTCCTGCCTGAGAATGAAGTTCTTGTTGGCAAATGGGAGCCGCAGCCGGGCGTTGCCGCGGTCGACGAACATGTTGGCCGCACCGATCGGATTGAAGAACGAAATCGCGCCATTGTCGCCGCCTGCGCCATCGCCGGGGTCGACGCAGTACACGCCGCTCCACGACGCCATCGGGTGATTGTGGAGCGCGAAGTAGCCCCCGCTTCGCGTGACGTGGAACCACGTGTGGCTGGAGAGCTTCAATGCGGCCAGATCGGCGGGGGAAACGTCGGCCAATTCGCCGATGACCTGTCGCAAATGGCCAAAGCAGAACTCCTTCAGCGCCACGACGCACGGCTCGGCCGAGGCGAAAAGGTCGAACCGGCTCTCGAACAGCTGCGGGTGGATCGCCATCGCCGGCGACGGGTTGCGCTGCCGCTGGCCCTCGCTTTCCAGGCGCAGGATGTGCTGCTTCAGGGTTGCGTTCAACTCGCCCGGATCGGCACGCTGGATCTGCGCCAGCGGTACGCCGAACAGCGTATAGATCTTGAAATCCAAGCGAACCTCCGATAGCCCGAACATGAATCGTCCATGCGAGGCGCACGCACCCGATGCATCACCCTGCCGCGCCGTGGTCCAACCCGACGCCCTGCCTGTCGCCCGGCAGCGGCCTTCCCCGCGCAGCTGCGTCGCAAGGTAACGCGATCACCGCCGGACTCAAAGCGCCTCGACCCCGCGCCCGATCGCGACTACCCCGGTGCGCGAGAACTCGACCATGCCCAGCGGGATCAGCAGGTCGACGAACGCATCGATCTTGGTCGGCGAGCCGGTCAGCTCGAAGATGAAGCTGGTGTGGGTGATGTCGATCACGCGCGCGCGGAACACTTCCGACAGGCGCAGCGCTTCGGCGCGGCGTTCGCCTTCGCCGATCACCTTGACCAGCGCCATCTCGCGCTCCAGGCCCGGCTTGTCGACGCCGAGGTTCACCACCCGGTGCACGGGAATCAAACGGCCCAGCTGCGCCTTGATCTGCTCGATGATCGCGGGCGTGCCGCGGGTCACGATGGTGATCCGCGAGGTGTGCTTCTGGTGGTCGGTCTCGGCCACCGTCAGCGACTCGATGTTGTAGCCGCGGCCGGCGAACAGGCCGACCACGCGGGCCAGCGCGCCGACCTCGTTGTCGACCAGGATCGCGAGCGTGGCCTTGGACTCGCGCACGGGCGCGTCGACCAGGAAGTATGCGGAAGCGGGTTGCTGGCTCATCGTGGATTCCTGCGCTCAGACCAGCATCTTGCCGGCTTCGGTCACGCCCGGGCCATCGGTGGCATCGGGCAGGATCATCTCGTCGTGCGCGGCACCCGAGGGAATCATCGGGTAGCAGTTCTCGAGCTTGTCGACCACGCAGTCGAAGATCACCGGACCGGGATGGTCGATCATCTGCTGGATCGCGGCATCGAGTTCCGCGGGCTTGCGCGCGCGAATCCCCTTCGCGCCATACGCCTCGGCGAGCTTGACGAAATCCGGCAGCGCCTCGGAATACGACTGCGAATAGCGCCCGCCGTGCAGCAACTCCTGCCACTGCCGCACCATGCCCATGTATTCGTTGTTGAGGATGAAGATCTTGATCGGCAGCCGGTACTGCACCGCGGTGGAGAGCTCCTGCATGGTCATCTGCACCGAGGCCTCGCCGGCGATGTCGATCACCAGCGCATCCGGGTGCGCGACCTGCACGCCGACCGCAGCCGGGATGCCGTAGCCCATGGTGCCGAGCCCACCCGAGGTCATCCAGCGATTGGGCTCCTCGAAACGGTAATGCTGCGCGGCCCACATCTGGTGCTGGCCGACTTCGGTGGTGATGTAGCTGTTGCGATCGCGGGTGAGCTGGTACAGGCGCTCGACCGCGTATTGCGGTTTGATCGTATCGACGGACTTCTGGTAGGCCAGCGAACGCCGCGCGCGCCAGGTGTCGATCTGCGCCCACCATGCGAGCAGTGCCGGCTTGTCGTTCTGCAGGAAGCCGGATTTCCACGCGTCGATCATCTGCTCGAGTACTTCGGCGCAGTCGCCGAGGATCGGCACATCGACGCGCACGTTCTTGTTGATCGACGACGGATCGATATCGACGTGGATCTTCTTCGAGCCGGGCGAGAACTTGTCGAGCCTGCCGGTCACGCGATCGTCGAAGCGCGCGCCGATGTTGATCATCACGTCGCAGCGGTTCATCGCGAGGTTGGCCTCGTAGGTGCCGTGCATGCCGAGCATGCCCAGCCACTCGCGACCGGATGCCGGGAACGCACCGAGGCCCATCAGGGTGGAGGTGATCGGAATGCCGGTCAGACGCACCAGTTCACGCAACGCGGCCGACGCGCGGGGACCTGCATTGATCACGCCACCGCCGGTATAGAACACCGGCCGTCTGGCGCCCGCGATCAGCGCCATGGCCTGCGCAATCCTCGCTTCATCGCCATGCGTGCGCGGCTGGTAGCGCCGATGCACGATCTCCGCCGGACCCACGTAGTTGCCGAGCTTGAATTGCACGTCCTTCGGGATATCGACCACCACCGGGCCGGGCCGGCCAGTGGTGGCGATATGGAAGGCATCGTGCAGCACGCGGGCCAGTTCGCCCACGTCCTTGACCAGGAAGTTGTGCTTGGTGCAGGCGCGCGTGATGCCGACCGTATCGCATTCCTGGAACGCGTCGGTGCCGATCAGATGGGTCGGCACCTGGCCGGTGATGCACACCAGCGGGATCGAATCCATCATCGCGTCGGTAAGCCCGGTGACCGCGTTGGTCGCGCCAGGCCCCGACGTGACCAGCAGCACGCCGGCCCTGCCGGTCGAGCGCGCATAGCCCTCTGCGGCATGTGCCGCGCCCTGCTCGTGGCGGACCAGGATGTGCTCGATCGCGTCCTGCTGGAACAGCGCGTCGTAGATCGGCAGTACCGCGCCGCCGGGATAGCCGAAGATATGCCGCACGCCCTGCTCGCGCAGTGCGCGCACCACGATCTGTGCCCCGGTCAGTTGTTCTTCGGCCATCGTTGATTCTCCCGCGGTCCTGCCGCGCCTGTGATTCGCGCCGCGCCGGACCGCCCGCACGACGTGGAAACCGCTGCCTGCTGCACCTGCAGCATGAACCTGAATCGCAGACGCGCGTCGAGTTGTCAAGCCGACCTTGGGTTGGCAAGCGCCGGGCCGGGGGTGGGAATGTTCTGTCGACTGCCCCCTGCGCCGCATCGAGGCCATGCCGAGCCCGCGCTCAGCGCCCGGATCCGGCCTTCGGCAGCGTCGCGGCCGCCGCCGCCAGCGCCGCGAGGCGCCGCTTGTGGTCGTTGAGCGCGCCGTCGATTTCACGCCGGCTGCTGTCGGTCCATCCGTGCAGCTCATCGACGACCTCGGCCAGCTTGTGCTGGAAGCTGCGCATCGATGCGACCACGCTCCTGACCGACTCCGCGCGCAGCTGCGCTCCCGGCGTGCCCTCGATGGTTGCCTGGGTTGCAGCCGAATCGCCCGTCGACGCCGTGGGGTGCAGCCCGTGCATGCCGGAAAACGAAGCCGACAGCGCGCTGAAAACCGGCTCGTGGGTGCCGAAAAAGGTCGCCGACTGCGCGTGCAATCGCTGCACCCCTTCGGCCAGCTGGATCAGCCGCGCGGCAATCACGTCGCTGGCATTGCGGGCCGCGGTGAGGCTCTCGGCCAGATCGCGCGCGATCAACTGCCGCCGGCCTTCATCCTGCAGCGCACGCAGGCGCAAATCGCGCGCCAGTTCGAGCTGCGCGATCGCCACACGGTCGTCGGTGATTTGCGCATCGATCGCGGCGGCCGCGTCCTGCAGCGCGGCCTTCGCCTCGCGCAAGGCGAGCTCGGCGCGCTCGAGCACCAGCAGGCCGAGCGCCTGCGCATCCTGCAGCGATGCGCGGAACTCGCGATACGCGGTGATCACGATCTGTTCGCGCTCGATGCGGTCCTGGCTGTCGCCGGCGAGCTCGGCATGCTCCTCGCGGATCCGCGCGAAGCGCTCGGGGATATCGCCGCGGGTGGCCTTCATCCAGATGTTGGCCAGCCGCTCGAAGGTGTCAATGCGGCCGTCCTCTACCTGCCGCACCATGGTCGCGGCATCATCGCGGATCGAGTCGAACGCAGTGCCGACCGCCCGATAGCGCTCGCCGAGGCGGGTTGCACCCACGCATTCGCGCACCACCTCGTTGAACACCGGGGCGGCCGCCAGCACCCGCGTGACCAGCACCGCATCGTCGGATTCGAGCGCGACGATGCCGGCGACCAGCGCGCCGGTATGTGCCTCATCCAAAGCACCGCTGTGCAGGCCCATGGTGCGCAACGCAGCCAGTGCCCGGTCGAGCTGCCGCAGGCTTGCCGACGACGTGTTGCCCGACATCATGGTCTCCCCGCCCAGAGCGCTGCGAGCGAGCATAGCGACCGGGCGCGCGGCCGGCAGTGAGACAAGTCACCCCTGCAGCACGCGGCGACGCCCGCAGGCGCTACCGCGGAGCTGCAAGGCGAACGCGTGGCTCAGGCCTCCGACCAGCGACCCAGTGCAGCGAGGCCGTTCTCGCGCGCGCGCTGGGCGACGATCTTCTGCGCCGCGCCGAAATTGCCGTTCATGTCGGCCGCCCACAGCTTGAGCGCCGCACTCTGCATCGCGCGGCCGTAGGAGAACGACAGCGGCCACGGATTCGGGCCCATCTGGTTCATCGCGTTCAGATGCGCGGTGGCATCCTCATCGGACTGGCCGCCGGACAGGAACACGATGCCGGGCAGGATCGCGGGCACCGCCGAGCGCAGGCAACGCAGCGTTTCGGAGGCGACCGTTTCGCGGTCGGCCTTGTCCTTGCAATCCTTGCCGGCGATCACCATCGAGGCTTTCAGGATGGTGCCTTCGAGCATCACGTTCTGCTCGTAGAGCGCGCCGAACAACGAGCGCAGGGTGGCTTCGGTGACGTCGTAGCAGACCTCGATGTCGTGGTCGCCATCCATCAGCACCTCCGGCTCGACCATCGGCACGATGCCGGCTTCCTGGCACAACGCGGCGTAGCGGGCCAGCGCATGCACGTTGGCTTCGATGCAGGTCGACGAGGGCGCGTCTTCGCCGATCGTGATCACCGCGCGCCACTTGGCAAACTTCGCACCCAGCCGGGCATACTCCTCGAGCCGTGCGCGCAGCCCGTCGAGGCCCTCGGTCACGACCTCGCCCGGGAAACCGGCGAGTGCGACGGTGCCTTTGTCGACCTTGATCCCGGGCAGGATGCCCGCGTCCAGCATCACCTGCGGAAACGGCTTGCCCGCGCGGGTCGACTGGCGCAGCGTTTCGTCGAACAGGATCGCGCCGGAGATGTGATCGGACAGCGCAGGCGCGGTCAGCAGCATCTCGCGGTAGTGGCGCCGGGTCTCCTCGGTGCACTCGATGCCGACGCCGTCGAAGCGCTTCTTGCAGGTCGGGGCGGACTCGTCGATCGCGATGATGCCCTTGCCGGGCGCGACCATGGCCAGTGCGGTTTCAGCGAGTCGTTCGATGCTCATGGGAGGCGCCTCCGGCGGGAAAAGGAGCGCAATGATAGGTGGTTGCGGGCGCAGCCGCACCTTGCGCCATCCGCCGCATCCGGCGGGCGCGGTCGCCGGCATGCCGGCTCCCACAACGGGCCCGAGCGGCGCACCACACTGCGGAAACTGTCATGGCAGCGACCACACGAAGCCATGGCTGGCATCGACATCTGGTTCTCCTTGTGGGAGCTGCCATGGCAGCGACTGGGGCAACAGGGTTCACTTCGACTACTGGAGTGCAGTGAGAGGTGCCTGTCGCTGGCATGCCAGCTCCCACAAGGCACAGCCAGAGGTTGGTGCAATGTGGGAGCTGCCATGGCAGCGACTGCAGCACCTGATCCTGGCACCGACAGCCCATCCTCCTTGTGGGAATGGCAGCGACTGGGGCGATCGGCAGTGCCGCAGTCGCCGGCATGCCGGCTCCCACAAGGACATCGACGCCGGGCGCAAGCCTCGGGAGTCAGGTCCCGCTCACCCCAGCGCTTCGTCGAGCTCCGCACGCAGGTCGGCAACATCCTCGACGCCCACCGACAGCCGCACCAGGTTGTCGTGGATGCCGAGCCGCGCGCGATTGGCTTCCGGCACCGACGCGTGGGTCATGATCGCCGGGTGGTTGATCAGGCTCTCCACTCCGCCCAGCGATTCAGCCAGCGAGAACAGCCGGCAGCGCTCCATCATGCGCCGGGTCTCGGCCAGGCCGCCCTTGATGTAGGCGCTGATGATGCCACCGAAGCCGTTCATCTGCCGCGCGGCCAGCGCGTGCTGCGGATGCTCGGGCAAGCCCGGATAGATCACGCGCTCGATGCGCGGATGGCTCGACAGCCAGCCGGCGAGTTCCAGTGCCGAGGCGCAGTGCTGGCGCATGCGCAGGTGCAACGTCTTGACCCCGCGCAGCGCGAGGAACGAATCGAAGGGACCCTGGATGCCGCCGACCGCGTTCTGCAGGAAGGTCATCTGCTCGGTGAGATCGGGATGATCGCCCACCACCACCACGCCGCCGACCATGTCGGAGTGGCCGTTGAGGTACTTGGTCGCCGAGTGCATCACCATCGTTGCGCCGAACTCCAGCGGACGCTGCACGATCGGCGAGCAGAACGTGTTGTCGACCACCAGCATGATGCCGCGCGCGCGCGCGAACTCGCCCAGCCGCGCGAGATCGACCACCTTGAGCATCGGATTGGTCGGCGTCTCGGCCCAGATCAGCCGCGTCTGCGGGCGCACTGCGGCAGCCAGCGCGTCGATGTCATTCAAGTCGAGGAACGTGAAGTCGAGCCCTGCCGAGCGCCGCCGCACGCGTTCGAACAGCCGATAGGTGCCGCCATAGACATCGTCCATGCAGATCACGTGCGAGCCGCTGTCGAGCAAGTCCAGCACGGTCGCGGTGGCCGCGAGGCCGGAGGCGAAGGCATAGCCGCGCGTGCCGCCCTCGAGATCGGCGATGCAGCGTTCCCACGCGAAGCGGGTCGGATTGTGCGAGCGCGAATACTCGAAGCCCTGGTGCACGCCGGGACTGGATTGCACATAGGTACTGGTCGCATAGATCGGCACCATCACCGCGCCGGTCGATGGATCGGGAGTCTGGCCGGCGTGGATGGCGCGGGTGCCGAGGCCTTGCGATTGCCGTGTGCTCATGGGGTTCAACGAAGTCCGAGGTACTTGAGGATGTGACGAGCCAGGTGCTCATCGATTTCCCGGTGCCGCGGCACCGGCTGCTTCTGGCCTGTCGCGGGGTTGGTGTAGATGTCATGCCGACCGCCGTGACGCAACAGCACGCATCCGCCCGCGATCAGCAGGCGGACAAGTTCATCGCGCTTCAAAGTGCGATGTCCTTGATCTCGAAGTTGGGGGGGACATCGTCGAGGAGCATCTCGCGATAGGCATCGCGAAGGTTCTCTTCCAATTCCTCGACGGTCTCGCCCTGGGTCATGATTTCCGGGTGGTCGACCAGCCGGCCGACCCAATGCGACTCGCCTTTCCAATACACCATCCTGAGCTGTGCATTCATCGGACTCGCCTCTGCTGCGTCAAGAAACCCGTCGCCGCAAATAATTCAACAAATCGATCCGCGTGATCAGCCCGAGGAACTTCGCGCCGTCGACCACGATCGCGACGTGGCCGCGGTCGAACAGCGGGATCAGCTCGGCCAACGGTCGCTTGACGTCGATCAGATCCAGCGTGCCGATCATCGCGGTGGCCACGGTGTCGCGGAAACGCGCCTCGTCGCCGAACACGTGCATCAGCACGTCGGATTCGTCGAGGATGCCGACGATGCGGTCGTCGTCCATCACCGGCAGCTGCGAGACGTCGTAGAGCTTCATGCGCTGGTAGGCGAGCAGCAGCAGATCGTCGGGCTTGACCACCACCGTGTCGCGCTGCGAATACGGGCGCAGGATCAAGTCGCGCAAATCGCCGAACTGCTCGCGCTCGATGTAGCCGTTGTCGAGCATCCAGTAGTCGTTGTACATCTTCGACAGGTACTTGTTGCCGGTATCGCAGACGAAGGCGACGACTTTCTTGGGCGTGGTCTGCTCGCTGCAATAGCGCAGCGCGGCGGCGATGATGGTGCCGCTCGACGAGCCGCCGAGGATGCCTTCCTTCATCAGCAGCTCGCGCCCGGCCAGGAAGCTGTCCTTGTCGCTGACCTGGTACGAATGCTTGACCCGCGAGTGGTCCGCGATCGCGGGCACGAAGCCCGAGCCGATGCCCTCGACGGTCCAGCTGCCGACGGTCGCCGGCGCCTGCCCCTCATTGATCAATCCGGTAAGGATCGAGCCCTGCGGGTCGGCGACGATCAGCTCGACCTGCGGCGCGACCTTCGCGAAGTAGCGCGACAACCCGGTCATGGTGCCCGACGAACCGACGCCGAACACGATCGCGTCCATGTCGTGTTCCATCTGCTCCCAGATCTCCGGCCCGGTGACGGTCTCGTGGGCGAGTGGATTGTTCGGGTTGCCGAACTGGTTGATGTAGTACGCCCCGGGCGTTTCCTTCGCGATCCGTTCGGCGAGGTCGAGGTAGTACTCGGGATGCCCGCGGCCGACATCCGAACGCGTCAGGCGCACTTCGGCACCCATCGCCTTCAAGTTGAAGATCTTCTCGCGACTCATCTTGTCGGGCACCAGCAGCAGCAGCCGGTAGCCCTTCTGTTGCGCGGCGAGCGCGAGGCCCAGTCCGGTGTTGCCTGCGGTGCCCTCGACCAGCGTGGCGCCCGGCGCGATCTTTCCCTCGCGCTCGGCCGCCTCGATCATGAACAAACCGATGCGGTCCTTGATCGATCCGCCCGGGTTGTTCAATTCCAGTTTCAGGAACAGCTCGCACAGCCCCGTGTCGAGCGTGCGGGCCTTTACCATCGGCGTGTTGCCGATCAGTTCGAGCACGCTGTGGTGGATGGTCATGAGGCCACGCGAAACGTGCCGTACGGGGCCTGGATGATAGCAGGGCCCAAAAAACGACGGGCCCCGCAGGGCCCGTCGAGTCATCGCCAGCGATTTCGCGTCAGTGCGAAGGCTGTCGCTCATCGAAGATGGTGGTCAATCGATCCTTCGCGTGCAGCTTCTCCTTCTTCATGCGCACCAGCGTCATGCCATCGGTGGGGCGAACGCCGAGCTCGGCGTCGAGTACTTTCTTGTCGAGATCCCGGTGGCGCAGATACAGCGAGCGGAACTCGGCGTTGCTCTTCATCAGAACATCCACTTCCTGCTGACGACCTTCGAACATCGTTCGTCTCCTCGTTCGGGTGGTGTGGCTCAAATGAAAACGCCCCGCTGCAGCTGGGCTGCGAACGGGGCGCGCGGGGGTGAATCGAATGTACGGGGAAGGACAATGCTGCAGTGGTCGCTTGCTGTCGGCCGCGGTGGCGCCCGCAATGGCGCGCCGGCGGCTGAGGGCTTTGGCACTGCGACACTCATCTTTGGTCATCCTCCGTCGGGATGCTGCAAGAACCCTGAAACCCGACGCTACGCCGGCCCGCGGTCGAGTGCAATCACTTTTTGGTTAAGCCCGGATGACGGTGATTGGAGCGCCGAATAACTCTGCTTAATCAGAGACTTGGATGTGAGCCGCAGCGCGGCGGGCAGGCCTTTGACGGCGTTGTACAGCACATTGCAGGACTCGACGCCAGCCCAGTTGCCGCAGTCGCTGCCATGGCAGCTCCCACAAGGTGAATGTACCGGCTTTGCAAGCCGTGCCGTCCCGCGCTCCGACACTGCCAAGCTGGTCGCAAGCCCCGCAATGCCTTGTGGGAGCTGGCATGCCAGCGACAGGCCTCTCGATGCACCCCGATGGTCGATTCGACCTGTGCAGCTGCGGTGCCAAACACCGACAGCCCGCAGTCAGCGACTGTTCGATGGATCCTGGTGTCCGCGCCTACTGCGGAGCCTCCACGATGACCTCGACGCGCCGATTGCGCGCACGGCCCTCGGCGCTGTCATTGCCCGCGACCGGCGCATCGGGGCCCATTCCAATCGCGCTCATCCGCGCCGCATCGACGCCGCGCTGGGCCAGCGCATCGCGCAC
>JANOEA010000312.1:0-8674 GCA_031412975.1 Pseudomonadota bacterium
TCAGCAACTTCGTGCTGGCGCTGATGTTGTCGCGAAATCCCGGAACCCGCATGCATGGCTGAGCGGATCGACCTGCGGGCACTGATACCGCACCAGGGCGCGATGTGCCTGAACGAGCACATCGAGTCGTACGACGACGACCAGGTCGTGCTGTCGACGCGCACGCACCTGCAGCCGGATCATCCGCTGCGCAGCAAGCGCGGGCTGCGCGCGCTGCACCTGTGCGAATACGGCGCGCAGGCGATGGCGGTACACGGCGGGCTGCTCGCGCGCGCGAGCGGGCAGCGCGCAGCGCCGGGATTGCTGGTGGCCGTGCGCAACGTAGCCCTCCACGTGCAGTATCTCGATCACCTCGATGGCGCGCTGCAGGTCACTGCGCGGCGGCTGGTCGCCACGCACGACAGCTGGCAATACGAATTCAGCGTGTGTTTCGGCGATGCGTTGCTGGCCACAGGGCGTGCAGCAGTGATGCTGCGACGGGAATAACGAGAATATCCGGACGGAGTCGATCACATGAGTCAATCCAGCACCCCCCGACGCGCGCTGGTCACCGGCGGCAGTGGCGACATCGGCGCGGCGATCTGTCGCGCACTGGCCGCCGACGGCATCGGCGTGATCGTGCATGCGAACAGCGGCCTCGAACGCGCCGAAGGCATCGCCGCGGAGCTGCGCGCAGCCGGTGCGGGTGCCGAAGCCGTCGCCTTCGATGTCACCGATGGCGCGCACACGCGCGCCGCGCTGGAGGGCTTGCTGCAGGGCGGCCCGATCCAGCTGGTGGTCAACAATGCCGGCATCCACGACGACGCGCCGATGGCCGGCATGAGCGAGGCGCAGTGGAAGCGCGTGGTCGACGTATCGCTGCACGGCTTCTTCAACGTGACCCAGCCGCTGCTGTTGCCGATGGCGCGCCATCGCTGGGGACGCATCGTGAGCATCTCCTCGGTGGCAGCACAGCTGGGCAACCGCGGGCAGACCAACTACGCAGCAGCCAAGGCCGCACTGCATGGCGCCACCCGCTCGCTTGCGCGCGAGATGGCCTCGCGCGGCATCACGGTCAACGTGGTGGCGCCGGGCCTGATCGCCGGTCGCATGAGCGAGGGCGCATTCGCGCCGGAGATGGTCAAGCAGATGGTGCCGGCCGGTCGCGCGGGCACACCGGAGGAAGTCGCGTCGGTAGTGCGCTTCCTGTGCTCGGACGCGGCGAGTTATGTGACGGCACAGGTGATTGGGGTGAATGGGGGGATGGTTTAGGGTCGAGGGTAGAGGGCCCTGTGCCCTCGAAGGCCCGGATTCGAAGGGCCCCTCAAGCGGCATCGGCAAACAACAGCGAATCCACCCCCGCATCAGCCGGCTGCTGTGCGAGCAATCTGCGCAGCGCGGAGCCATCGAGCTGCGGATGCAGCGTGGTCGCACGCTCGACGATGTCTGCGGCCAGCCGCGCGATCAGCGCCGCGGTTTCGCGCAAACGGGTGCGGAACGCCGCATCATCGAGTTCATCGCGCAGGCCGCGATTGAGTTCGGCGAACCACGGCAGCGCCGCCTGGTCGAGCATCGTGGCAGGATTGTCGCGCGCACTGTGCTTCGACCACTCGCGCAGGAAATCCTGCATCGCGAAGTTGAGCGCCTTGCAGCGACCCAGCTCCTGCCGCATGCGGCCCAGCAAGGCGACCTCGGTGAGCCGGCGCTGGAAGAACAGCTGGCACAGCACGCCCCAGTAGTAGGTGTAGTCCCAGATCACCTTGACCGGCAGCACTTCGGGATCGCCGAACAGATCGTACTGGTCGGTATACAGCGCGAGCGTGCTTTCGTAGAACGACTGGTAGTACTGCTCGTAGACCTCGGCATAGGGACCGAAATCCTCGCCGCGGCGATCCTTCGCGATCAGCTCGCAGATGTAGGTGTTGGCTATCGCGATGAAATCGCTGCCCGGCGAATAGAACGGATCGAGGAACACACCGGCCTCGCCGGTCAGGGCCCAGCGGCGCGCCGAGAAGTTCTGCCGGCAGCCGTAGGAAAAGCGGCGGAAGAACGCGAAATCCTGCAGCAGCCCGCGTTTGCCTTCCAGCTCGCGGGCGAGTCGCGGCTGGTGGCGCGCGATCCAGTCCATCGCCTTGTCGAAGGTGTTCATGCCCTCGAGCGGATGCAGCTTCGCGTCGCAGACGATGCCGACCGAATGCGAGCCCGACGACAGCGGGATCAGCCACGCCCAGTAGCCGCGCCCGACCAGGTGGTTGGTCGACAGCCAGCGCGCGCGCGGATCGCAACGCTCGCGCCACGCGCTGTCGTCCGACCAGTCGTCAATCCGGATCCGGTCGGCGATCCGGAACCACACCGCGTTGGCATCGTGCGCATTGCCGACCGCGAGGCCGCGCTTGCGCTTGACCAGGCCCGCGCGGCCGGCCGCATCGATCAGCCAGCGGCAACGCAGCGCGTGCGTGGCACCCGCGTGCTCGACCACCACCGCATGCTCGCCGCCGTTCTCGTCGAGGGTGAAATCGCGCACGATCGCGCCGTCGGCGAAATCGATCCCGCGCGCGAGTGCGAGCTCGCCCAGCGCATTCTCGAAGATCCCGCGATCGATCTGGTAACTCGGGGTCGACAGGTAGCGGCTGGCGCCGAGCTCGAGCACGCCGTCGATGTCGTCGCGACCTTCGGAGAAGAAGAACCGGAACCCGAACTTCTTCAGCTGGTGCTGCTGCAGGTGGTCCTTCAGGCCCAGCACGGTGTCGAAGTAGAACGCGCCGATCTCGACCGAGGATTCGCCGACCTTGTGCGCGGCCACCGGTACCGGATGCTGGCGCCGCTCGAGCACCAGGATGCGCAGCGTTGGATCCTGCTGCTGCAACTGCAGCGCGAGGGTGAGGCCAGCCAGGCCACCGCCCATCAGCACCACGTCATGCTCACGATCGAACATCGGCAGATCCTCGCGAGTTGTCGAGCGATGGCAGCGCGGGTCCAGTGCACGAACCATCGAACACCGACTGCGGCTCGCGCATGAAGCGCACGTAATGGTGCAGCAGCAGGCCGCGCCCGAGGATACGCCGGATGATCATCAGCGTGATCCGGGTGGTATCGCGCACGGCGCGGAAATGGCTCGCGCGGCGGTCGTCCGGGTAGCGCGATTCGATCGGTACCGAGATGGTCCGTACGCCGAGCCGCCACGCGGCCTCGATCAGGATCTCGCTTTCGAACACGAAGCCGAAGCGGGTCGATACCTCGACCAGTTGCATGACCGCTTTCGGGTAGTAACGCTGCCCGCTTTGCGAGTCGATCACGCGATGGCCGCTGGCCCAGCTCACGCCCCAGTCGGCAACCGCATTGGCGCGGCGCCGGCGCGCTGGCTGCTGTTCGCGATTGATCAGGCGCGCGCCGATCACGATGCGGCCGGGGAACTGCGCGACCGCGGCCAACATCCGCGGGATGTCCTCGGCCGCATGCTGGCCGTCGCCGTCCATGGTGATCACCGCGTCGAAGCCGCGCGCGAGCGCCTCGCGGAACGCATCGCGCAGGCTGGCCGCCTTGCCCTGCGGCGTGTCATGCCGGAGCAATGTGATCGGCAGGTCACGGATCAGATCAGAGGTGCCATCGGTGGAGCCATCGTCGACCACGATCACGTGCGGGCATTGCACGAGTGCCGACTCCACCACCGCGCGGATCGCGCGCGCTTCGTTGAGTGCCGGGATCACGATCGCGTGGTTCATTGCAGCGGCCGCAGCGCGAGATCGAGGGTGAGATCCGCGCCAAGGGTCTGCCGCACCTGCGATGGCGCGCTGGATGCGAGGCCCTCGAACAGCGCGAGGCATGTCGACAGCGCATAACCATCGACCAGCGATGCGCAGCGTGCCGGCGTGTTCGCGTCGCGCCCTGGATCGACCCGCCACGACACCTCGAAGCGCGATGCACTGCTGCGCTCGGCTGCCAGCACCAGCGCCACGCCGAGCATGCCGCGGCAGTGCACCAGCGTGGCCATCGGGCCGCGCGCCTCGATATCGTAGGCCACCAGCAGTGCCCTGCCACCTTCGCATTCGATCAAGCTTGCGGCCTCCAGCCACGCCTCGCCGAAGGTATGTTCGTAGGCGCTGACCGAGGTGTAGGGCGCGTGCGAACCGCTTGCGATCGACCAGTAGCCGGCCGCGGCGTTGTGCACCGAGTTGTGGAATTTGGTCGGCGAGATCTGGGTGGGCGCATCGACCAGCGTCGCGCACATGTAGTCGCTGATCGCAAGATCTCCATGCGTGCTCGCGAACACGCTGGGCATTTGTTTCGGATCGGCGCCGGCGGCTTCGCTCGCGCGCAGCGCCACTTCGAGCGCGAGCGCCACGGTATCGGGCGCGCGCCGGCGCTCGTTGGCCGGCAGCAGCGTCGGCGCGGGGCGCGGGGCCGGAATGGCTGCCGCCTCGCTGTCGCCGCGCAGGATCGATCGGGCCGCGTCCCAGCCGGGCAGCAGCGGTGCCCACAGCGCGATACCGTCGACGTACACACAGCGTGCGACGCTCATGCCGCGCCTCCGGCGCCGAACAACAGGCAGCAGTTGTTGCCGCCGAAACCGAACGAGTTGGACAGCGCATGGCGCGGCGCACCCTGCGCGTTGTCGATGCGCAGCTGCGGGCCGCAGGCCGGATCGAGATCCTCGGCGTTGAGGTTGCCCGGCATCAGGCCGGTCTCGAAGGCGAGCAGGCAGATCGCCGCTTCGACGATGCCGGCGGCACCCAGCGTGTGCCCGGTCCAGGCCTTGGTCGAGGCGGCATGCGTGCGTGCCGGCAGCAGGTCGGCGATCGCCTGCGCTTCGACCTCGTCGTTCTTGCGGCTCGCGGTGCCGTGCAGGTTGATGTAGTCGATCTGCGATGCATCGATACGTGCGCGCTCGAGCGCCGCGCGCATCGCCATCCGCGCGCCGACGCCTTCCGGGTGCGGGGAGGACATGTGGTGCGCGTCGGAGGATTCGCCGTAGCCGAGCAGCTGCGGCTGCGGGCCGGGTCCCCGTTCGAGCAGCGCGAAGCCTGCAGCCTCGCCCAGGCTGATGCCGCGACGCGCACGATCGAAGGGCCGGCAAGGGTCCGGCGCGACCAGCTCCAGCGAGTTGAAACCGAACAGCACGCTGCCGCACAAGGTATCGACGCCGCCGACGATCGCCGCATCGGCCAGTCCGATCCGCAGCAATCGCTCGGCCTGCGCGAACACCTTGGCGCTCGACGAGCACGCGGTGGCCACCGTCACGCAGGGGCCGCGGATGCCGAGCGCGGCGGCCACGAAGTCGCCGAGCGAGTGCGGGGTGTGCACGATCGGGCGACGCAGGTCGGGCGGATACGTGCCATCGGCTTCGAGCCGCTGGTAGGCCTCTTCGCTGGCGCCGATGCTGGAGGTCGAAGTACCCAGCACCAGCGCGACCCGATGCGCGCCATGGCGTTCGACACAGGCCAACGCTGCGTCCACGAAGCCATCGCTCTCGAGGCCCATCCACGCCAGCCGGTTGTTGCGGCATTCCCACTCGGCCCAGCGCGCGGGCAGCGGCGCGTCTTCGATGCCGCTCACGCGACCGATCCAGGTCGACAGGGGCTGGGCACCGAAGTCGTTGGGCCGCAGTCCCGTGGCGCGCCGCGCGAGCGCATCGATCAGGGCAGCCTTGCCGTGGCCTGCCGCCGATACGGTCGAGTAGGCGGTAATCCTTAGTGGAGCGATGGCCTGAGGCACGTCGAAGCGGCTCTTGGGGAATACGAAGTATAGACATCGACGGGGCTGCCGGCCATGCTGCGCGCGCCTGCGCCCGCTTGCACGACGATGCCCCGCACTCCCACCGTTTCCGAACAGCCACCCGCGAAGCGCTGGCAGTGGCGCGATCCCGACGCCCTGCATGCGCTGGCGGCCGCCGGTTTTGCGATGATCGCAAGCGGCGGCCTGTTGTACCTGGTGTATTGGGTGCACGCCGCACGCGTGGCGCGCGTGGCCCCGACCGCACCGTCGCGCGCACGGCACCTGCTGGTGTTTGGCCGCCAACTGGTCGACGGGCGGCCGCATGGCGAACTCGACGCGCGGGTGCAGCGCGCGCAGCGACTGGTCGACAGCGATCCGTCGCGGACCGTGTGGCTGCTCGGCGGCCGCACCGGGCCCGGGCCGAGCGAAGCGGAGATCGCATTGGAATTGCTGCAGCAACTCGGCGTGCCGCCGGCCGCGCGGATCGAGCTGGAGGCCGCCTCGACCCACACGTTGGAAAACCTGCGCCACGCACGCGAGATGATCGCGCGCGATGGCGGCGGCCGGGTGGCGCTGATCAGCAGCCGCTATCACCTGGCACGCTGCGCGATGCTCGCGCAGCGGCTCGGCTTCGAGCACGAAGTGTGCGCGGCCGAGGAGCACATGGCATGGCATCCGGCGTATCTGCTGGCGCTGTCGCGCGAGGCGCTACTGCTGCTGTGGCTCGATGTGGGCGCACGCTATGCGCGCCTGATCGGGCATCGACGGATGCTCGAACGGGTGAGTTGAGCGGCGGTTCAGGCAGTCGACACTGCTTCCCGAAGTGAGTCGGCAGCAACGTCGTCGCAGCCGGTTCCGATCGATCTCCAGCAACGGCTGGAATGCCGATGCGCGCGGCCCCTGGACATGTCCCGCGCAGCGCGCGGGACATGCTGAGGATCCTAGACCTCGATCACGAAGCGGTACTTCACGTCGCTCTTGAGCACCCGCTCGTGGGCGGCGTTGATGCCGTCCATGCCGATCTTCTCGATGTCGGAGGTGATCCCGTGCTTGCCGCAGAAGTCGAGCATCTCCTGGGTTTCCTTGATGCCACCGATCAGCGAGCCGGCGATGTTACGACGACCGAAGATCAGCGGCATCACCGATGGCGAGGGATGCGGTGCGGCCGGCACGCCGAGCAGGCACATGGTGGCGTCGCGCTTGAGCGCGGCCACGAAGGGATCGAGATTGTGCGGGGCAGCGACGGTGTTGAGGATGAAGTCGAAGCGACCGGCCTGCTTGGCCATCTGCGCACGGTCGGTGCTGATCACGACTTCGTGCGCACCGAGCGACTTGGCATCGGCCACCTTGTTCGGCGAGGTCGAGAACACCACCACGTGCGCACCCATCGCCGCGGCGAACTTGACCGCCATGTGCCCGAGGCCACCCAAACCGACGATGCCGACCACCATGCCCTCGCCCACGCCCCAGTGGCGCAGCGGCGAATAGGTGGTGATGCCCGCGCACAGCAGCGGTGCCGTACCCGCCGGATCGAGGTTGGCCGGAATCCGCAGCACGTAGTTCTGATCGACCACGATCGCGGAGGAATAGCCGCCGTAGGTCGGGCCACCGGTGTGCTTGTCGACCCCCATGTAGGTGCCGACCATGCCGGCCTCGCAGTAATTCTCGAGGTTTTCCTGGCACGACGGGCAGCTGCGGCAGGAATCCACGATGCAGCCGACACCGACCAGGTCGCCGACCTTGTGGCCGCTGACCTCGGCGCCGACCGCGGTCACCCGGCCGATGATCTCGTGGCCGGCCACCGCCGGATACGGGATCGGACCCCACTCGCCGCGCAGGTAGTGGATGTCCGAATGGCAAATGCCGCAGAACTGGATCGCGATCGCGACGTCGTTGGGACCCGGATCGCGGCGTTCGATGGTGTGCGGGCCGAGTGGCTTGTCGGAGGCGAATGCGGCGATGGCGCGGGCGGTCGTGGTCATCGGAGTTCCATGGGCGCGAGGGGGGGAATTCAGCGCTGGAGTGTACGCCGCTGGCGTTGCCATCGCGCGACGGGAACCTGCCGCGCCTTCTGGCTTCGCCCTGCCCCGATCCCGTTCATGCCGAGCACAGCGCCGCAGGCGCGGAGTCGAAGCACGCGCGAGAACTACTGCGCCGCTTCGCCCGCGGCGCGGCGCGGCGCAGTCATCGCATCCAGCAGCGCCGCCACGAACCTGATCTGCGCGCCGTTGCGGGTGTCGTAGTCGGCACCGGTATAGCCCCACCAGTCCCAGCAGGCCTTCGGGTTGAGCGGCATCCAGCTCGCGCGCGTCTGCGGATACACCACTACCACCGACGCGGCATCGGCGGCGCGATTGAAACCACCGGCATCGACGAAACTGCGGCCGATCTGGGTCGCCGACTGCTGGCAGCCGTGGAAGACCAGCAGCAGGCCGCAAGTGCCGCCCGCGCACTGCGGCGGGATGTAGATCAAGCCCTCGTCGGCCAGCTGCGGTTCGGCATCGGCGGCGAACAGACGACGCTGGTCGAAGGCGACGGTCTGGCCTTGTCCCTGTGCGGGCAGTGCGGGATCGGCGGGCGCGGCATCGAACAGCGCGATCGTCGCCGCGGATGCTGCGTCGAATCCGCAGCGGCCGAGCCACGGGGTGCCGCCTTCGATGCAGTCTGCGCCGGCGTCGATGGTCGGCAGCACGTGGCCGATCTCACGTGCGAAGTCCGTGAGCACGGAGACAGCGGGTGCCACGGCCCGATACAGGTCCACGCTGGCGGTACTCATCGCCGGCGCGACCGTGGCATCGCGAGCACCATGGAACACCCACACCCGGTCGCCGGCGAATGTCGACAGCGGATCGATGGCGCCAGCGCCCGCGCGCTCGCGCACGGTCGCTGAAAGTGCGGCGACATCCGGCGGCGCGGCCTTCGGCACCATGCAGCCATCGAGCGCGGTTTGCAGATCGCCGCGTGCACAGCCGTAAGGCCCGCC
>JANOEA010000313.1:0-8337 GCA_031412975.1 Pseudomonadota bacterium
GGGGGACAATCCATGGATGGATGCTTGCGCGGCATCCATCGAAATCACCGTGGCGGATTCCCGGGGTGTCCTTTGGGGGTGCAGGGGAGATTTGGACAAGCAAATCTCCCTTGCTCGGGCCGCGGCAGCGGCACGAAACCGCTTTGTTCCTTGCGGCAGCAAACAAAGACTCGGCTCTGAAAAGACAGAGCAAAAGCGAACTCCGGCAGCGGCACGGAACCGCTTCGTCGCTTGCCTCAGAGAATGAGAGCTAGGCTCTCTACTGAACAATCCCCAACTCAAACGCCTTCAACACAGCCCTCGTCCGATCCCGCACCCCAAGCTTCGAAAGAATGTTCGAAACGTGATTCTTGACCGTCCCCTCGGCAACCCCGAGCGAATTCGCGATCTCCTTGTTCGAGTACCCACTCGCCATCAGCCGCAGGATCTCGGTCTCGCGTTCGGTCAGCGGATCGGGCCGGTCGAGGCTGGCAAAATCGTTCTGCATGTTCTTCAGCCCCGACAGCAGGCGCTGGGTCACCACCGGGGCGACCAGCGAGCCACCAGCGGCGACAGTCTTGACCGCACCGACCAGCTGTTCGAGCGAGACGTCCTTGAGCAGATAGCCGCGCGCACCGGCCTTCATGCCGGCCAGCACCAGCTGGTCGTCGTCGAAGGTGGTGAGGATGATCGTCGGCGGCACCGCGCCGCTGTCGCGCAGCGCGTTGAGTACGTCGAGGCCAGACATGTTGGGCATGCGCATGTCGAGCAGCACCACGTCGGGCTTGACCTGCGGGATCATCGCCAGCGCCTGCGCGCCGTCGCTGGCCTCGGCCACCACGCGGATCTCGTCGGACAGATCCAGCAGCGAGCGCACGCCCTGGCGGACGAGGGTCTGGTCGTCGACCAGCAGTACGGAAATCATGCCTTCGCCTCCTGCGGGATGCTGGCTTCGAGTGCGAAGCCCCTGCCCTTGCCGGTTTGGATATCGAGTTGACCGCCGACCTGCGCGAGTCGCTCGCGCATGCCCGACAGACCGTTGCCTGTTTCCAGCTGATCGCTGCCGAGTCCGTCGTCGCGCGCGCTCATCCGCCAGCCGCCTTCGGCGTCGCGCGCGAAGCTCAGCCAGAGATTGTGCGCCCGCGCATGCCGGATGGTATTGGTGATCGTCTCCTGCGCGCAGCGCAGCAGCACCTGCGCACGGCGTGGATCGTCGATCGCGAGATCGGCCGGGATCTGCAGATGGATCGTCGGTTCCGGAATGCCCTCGATCAGTGCACGCAGCGCCTTGCCGAGGTCGATATCGTCGCCGTCGCGCAACTGGCTGACCACCTCGCGCACATCGCTGAGCAGCAGGCGCGCCAGCGACTGCGCCTGGCGCACGTGCTCGCGCGGCTGGCCCTGCACGAGGTGGCTGGCCACTTCGAGGTTGAGACTCAGTGCGGTCAGGTGGTGGCCGATCAGATCGTGCAGCTCGCGCGAGATCCGCACGCGCTCGCTCATGCGGGTCGATTCAGCCAGCAGCACGCGGGTCGCGCGCAACTCCGCGTTGAGGCGCTTCTGCTCTTCGCGCGCTTCGGCCTGGCTGCGGGCGACCAGCGCGGTGAACATCACGAACAGCGCGAACGACAGGAACAGCGCGGCCTGCGCGAGCCCGGGTACCAGCCCGTACTCCATCCGGATCGCGAACACCGGCACCAGCAGCACCGTGCAGCCGATCAGGGTGGCCAGCACCGCGCGCCACGACAGCAGCCACGGCAGCACGCCCGACAGCACCATCAACAGCACGCCCGACAATCCGCTGCGGCTGAAGTAGCCGGTGGCGATCGCCGACACGCCCATGCCCACCGCCAGCCAGCCGTTGCGCCAGCTGACCGTGCGCGCGCCCAGGCCATGGCTGGCGACCACGTAGAACACGCCGAAGGCGAGGTAGGACAAGGCCCAGCCGATGCGTTCGTCGGCGCCGATCACCGGTCCCGGGCCGACCGATTCGATCACCAGCGGCAGCCCCACGCAGGCATAGGTGAACAGTCCCGCGTAGCGGAGCAGGTCGACAGGGTTCAGGCGCAGGACTCGCATCGTGGGAGCATTGTAGGCCGGTTCGCCAGTGCAGCATCGGCCGAAGGTCACTGCGCGCCGAATCATCGCTTGGCGGCGGCCGCCTCGGCGCGCGCGGCATCCGGGGTCGGCGCTGTCACGGTGTTTTGCGTATCGCAGCGCAGCAAATCCGGGTTAACCTTTTCCGAACCGCGTAAGGTGCGATACTGCGCGGCCCGCAGCCGTCAACCCGGAGCGACGCATGGCCCTGGTGATCCGCGACGTGCGCGAGCACGACCTCGACAGCGTGCTGGCACTCAACAATGCCGCCGGTCCGGGCATCCTGCCGATCGACACCGCACGATTGCGCCATCTCTACGACGTGGCCGCCTACTTCCGGGTCGCCGAGATCGACGGCCACATCGGCGGCTTCCTGATCGCGTTGCGACCGGATGCCGATTACGAAAGTCCGAACTTCGGCTGGTTCAAGGCCCACATCGACGACTTCGTCTACATCGACCGCATCGTGATCGCGCGTCCCTATCGCGGCCACGGACTCGGACGGGTGTTCTACGCCGACGTGCAGGGCTACGCCGAAGTGCGTTCGCCGATGTTGACCTGCGAGGTGTTCCTCGACCCGCGCGACGATGTCTCGGTGCTGTTCCACGGCACCTACGGCTTTCGCGAGGTCGGCCAGCAAACGCTGCCCAGCGGCCAGCGCGTGAGCCTGCTGGGCAAGGAACTGTGCAGCTATGCGTGGGTGCGCGACACCTATCTGAATGGGCCGACGCGGCAACTGCCCGCCCTCGCATGGCTCGCCGAGCGCGCGCACCATAGCGGCCAGCCAGGTCGCGCGGCTGCTGCATCCTGATCGACGATGCTGCTGTTCGGCGAGATCGACCCGGCGCCGCTGCGCCGGATGCTCGCTGATTTCGGCGTCGCGCTCGCCAGGGTAGCCGACACGCAGCCGATTCCCGGCAGCTACTGGGGCGAGCCGGAGGCCGGCTTGATCGGCGCTACCGTGTACGCACGCCGCGATACGCCGGTGCACTCGGTGCTGCACGAGGCCTGCCACCTGATCGTGCAACCGGCCGAATGCCGCGCATTGGTACACACCGATGCCACCCACAGCGTGGCCGAGGAAGACGCCAGCTGCTACCTGCAGATCGTGCTCGGCGCGCGCCTGCCCGAAGTGGGCGCAGAGCGCCTGATGGACGACATGGACGCGTGGGGCTACACCTTCCGGCTCGGCTCCACGCGCGCGTGGTTCGAAGATGACGCCGATCAGACGCGCGAGTGGCTCGCTGCGCGCGGCCTGCCGCATCGCCTGGACTGACCGGCGTTCGCGCCGCGCGGGCACAGCCCGCCCGCCGCCTCCACTCGCGGCGGACGGCTGTCGATGGTTCAATGGGCGACTGTCCCGAGCGCAACCCGGAGTTCCGCATGATCCGCAACCCATTCGCCGCGATTGTCGTGGCCGTCCTGCTCTGCGCTGCACCAATGGCTCCCGCGCAGGACACCGACGCCGACGCAGGCGCCAAACCCGCGCGGCTGTTCGACCTGCCGCACCTGCAGCGCGAACTCGACAATGGCCTGCGCGTGATCGTGGTCAAGACGCCGCAGAAAGGGCTGGTGTCGATCCAGATCCCGGTGCAGACCGGCAGCCGCAACGAGGTCGAGCCCGGCAAGAGCGGGTTCGCGCACTTCTTCGAGCACATGATGTTCCGCGGCACGCCGGAGCATCCCGCGGAGGTGTATGGCGCCGCACTGAAGGCCGCCGGCGCCGACCAGAACGCCTACACCGACGATGACCTGACCAACTACTACGTCAACATCACGCCAGCCGACCTCGATCGCCTGCTGGAACTGGAAGCCGACCGCTTCCAGAACCTCGCCTACAGCGAGGAACAGTTCCGCACCGAGGCGCAGGCGGTCAAGGGCGAATACCTCAAGAACTACTCCAACCCGCTGCTCAAGGGCTTCGAACGCCTGCAGGGACTGGCATTCACCACGCATACCTACGGCCACACCACGATGGGCTATCTGAAGGACATCGAGGACATGCCGAACCAGATGGCGTACTCGAAGACCTTCTTCGATCGCTGGTACCGCCCCGAGTACGCCACCGTGATCGTGGCCGGCGATGTCGAACTCGAGCCGACCTTCGAGATGGTGCGCAAGCACTTCGGCGGCTGGAAGCGCGGCAGCCATGTGCAGGAGATTCCCGTCGAGCCCGCGCAGGATGCGCCGCGCTACGCACACGTGGCCTTCGACGGCCCGACCCAGCCATGGCTGATCGCGGGCTGGAAGGCGCCGGCATTCACCACCGAGGGCCCGGACAGTGCCGCGCAGGCGCTGCTGGCCGAGGTGCATTTCGGTTCCACCTCGCCGCTGTACCAGCGCCTGGTGGTGCGCGAGCGCCTGGTCGACCAGCTGTTCGCGCAGCCGTCGCGCAGCCGCGATCCTGGCCTGTTCGTGCTGGCCCTGCGACTGACCGACGCCGCACACGCGCCCAAGGTGGTCGCCGCGATCGACGACACCCTGCTCGCCGCGCGCAGCCAGCTGCTGGATGCCAACCAGCTCGCACAGACCCGCTCGCGGCTGAAGTACGGGTTCGCCGGCGGCATGGACAATGCGGCCCGGATCGGCGCGATCCTGGCCGGCTTCGTGCACTACGAGCGCGACCTCGAAACCCTCAATCGCTACTACGCAGCGCTCGATGCGCTCGACGCCGAAGCGGTGCGCGCCACCGCCAACCGCGTGTTCGCCGACGCCAATCGCACCGCGGTGTCGATCGCGCAGGCACCTGCACTGGACGGCGCCAACGGGTTCCGCTCGCTCGACGCGGCCGCGACGGCCGCCAAGGCCGACGCGCCACCGGCGGTCGACGCGCCCGCCGATACGCCGCCGAAGCCCACGCCGATGACCCCGATCACCGCGCGCATCGCGGCCAGCACGCGCACGTTCGAGATCGACACCATGCGCATCAGTGCGCCGATCATCGAACAGCGCAACCAGTCGCCGCTGGTGGATGTGGCGCTGGTGTTCCGCACCGGTGCGGCTGTCGATCCCGCGGGCAAGAAGGGCCTCGCGGCGCTGACCGCGCAGCTGATGGCGCAGGGCAGCTCCACCGAGCTCGGCTACGAGCAGATCCAGAAGGCGACCTATCCGCTGGCGGCGAACCTCAACGTGCAGTTCGACAAGGACATGGTGCGTTTCTTCGGCACCGTGCATCGCGACAACGCCGCGGCCTGGTGGCGCATCGTCGGACCGCAGGTGCATTCGCCGGCCTTCCGCGACGACGACTTCCAGCGCGTCCGCGAGCAGCAGATCAGCGCCATCCGCACCACCCTGCGCGCCAACAACGACGAGGAACTGGCCAAGGAACTGCTCTACCAGCAGGTCTATGGCCCCGCGCATCCGTATGGAACGCTGTCGCTGGGCAACGTCTCCGACCTGCAGAAAATCACCCTGGCCGACGTGCGCGATTTCTATCGCACCCACTTCACCCGTGGCCATCTGGTGGTCGGCCTGGCCGGCGGCTACGACGACGCCTTCGCCGGCGACGTGCTTGCCTCGCTCGCGCGCCTGTCGCGCTCGGGCGCCGCACCGCGCAAGCCGGTGGCAGCCCCCAAAGCGACGGAGCGCAGCGCGCTGGTGGTGCGCAAGCAGACTCCGGCGGTGGCGGTGAGCTTCGGCGTGCCGATCACGGTGACCCGTGGCCACGAAGACTGGGTAGCGCTGTGGTTGGCGCGTTCCTGGCTGGGCGAGCACCGCAGCCAGGCCGGGCGGCTGTTCGAACGCATCCGCGAAGTGCGCGGCATGAACTACGGCAGCTACGCCTACATCGAGTACTTCCCGAACGGCATGTTCCGCATGCAGCCGGAGCCGAACTACCTGCGCGACAGCGATCTGTTCCAGGTCTGGGTGCGCCCGCTGCGCGACAACAACGACGCGGTGTTCGCCACCCGCGTGGCGCTGTTCGAGGTCGACAAGCTGGTCACCAAGGGCATGTCCGAGGCCGACTTCACGCGCACCCGCGACTTCCTGCGCAAGTTCGTATCCAACCTGACCTCGACCCAGACCGCGCAACTCGGCTACGCGATCGACAGCCTGGTCGCCGGCATCGACGATTTTCCGACCTATGTCGGCAACCGGCTGGATGCGCTCAGCGTCGAGCAGGTCAACGCCGCCCTGCGCCGCCATGTCGACCTGCGCGGCGCGAAGTTCGTCTACGTCAGCGCCGAGGGCGACGACCTGGCCAAGCGCCTGGGCAGCAGCGCGCCGACGCCGATCAAGTACAACAGCGACAAACCTGCCGAGCTGCTGGCCGAGGACAAGGTGATCCAGGTGCTGCCGCTGGGCCTCGGCAAGCGGGTCGAGATCGTCGACGACAAGACGGTGTTCGAATAGTCGACTGGGTGGGTGGGCCGTGCCGGTGCACGGCCCGCCCACGCCCCGTTGACGCGCGCACCGCGCAAGGCGCTCATAATCGGGGCATGCGCTCGGAAACCATCCGCCTGTTGAAGACCCTGCCGCATCCTTGCGGCTACTTCGACGCGCGGGTCGCGCAGAACCTGGTCATCGATCCGCTGGCGGTCGATCTGCCGCAGGTATACGAGGCCGCGCTCACGCGCGGCTACCGGCGCGCTGGCGGCCATATCTATCGCCCCGCCTGCGCGCGCTGCCAGGCCTGCATCCCGGCGCGCGTGCCGGTGGCCGCGTTCAGTCCCAACCGCAGCCAGCGCCGCACTCTGCGCCGCAATGCCGATCTGTCCATCGGCGAATCCGAGGCGCGCCTCAGCGACGAGGTGTTCGCGCTGTACCAGCGCTATCTGAGCCGACGCCATCCGGGTGGCGGCATGGACGAAGCCGAGCACGAGGACTTCACCCGTTTCCTGACCAGTCCGTGGAGTCCGACCCGGTTCCTCGAGTTCCGCGCCGGTGGTCGGCTGCTCGCGGTTGCGGTCACCGATGTGACGCGCTTCGGACTGTCGTCGGTCTACACGTTCTACGACCCGGACGAGTCGGAACGTGGGCTGGGCACCTTCGCGATCCTCTCGCAGCTGCAGGCAGCCAGTCGCCTCGGCCTGCCGCATCTGTACCTGGGCTACTGGATCGCGGATCATCCGAAGATGGGCTACAAGGCGCGCTTCCAGCCGCTGGAACTGCTGCGCGGCCAGCGTTGGGAGCGCGCAGTCTCGCCGCCGGCGCAGCCGCAGCGGCCACACACCGCGTAAACTCGCTGCACCCATCACTGCGTCCGAGGGAATCCGCGCATGAACTACCTCAAGGCATTCATCGCCGGCTTCATCGGCACCGTGGTGTTCCACCAGGGACTGCTGGGTCTGCTGTACCTGGGCGGGATCAGCCCACGTGCGCCGTTCCCGATGACCGCGGTACCGCCGCTCGGCGTGCCGATGTTCGTCTCGCTCGCGTTCTGGGGCGGCATCTGGGCGATGGCGCTGATGCCGCTGCTGCGCCGATTCCGCGGCGGCCAGTGGTGGGCCGCGTGGTTGATCGCGGGCGCGATCCTGCCGAGCGCGGTCGCGCTGTTCATCGTGTTTCCGCTCAAGGGCATGCCGATGGCCGGTGGCTGGGATCCCAAGCTGATCGTCGGCGCGCTGCTGCTCAACGGCGCATGGGGCATCGGCAGCGCGATCGTGCTGCGGCTGTTGAAGGCGCGCTGAGCACGACGCGCAGTCGCGCAATGCGGCCGTCGCGCGATTCGCTGAGCACCTACCGCCCGGCCGGCGGTCGTGTCGGCATGCGCCAGCTGCTACGGTGTACGGGCCGCAGGCCAACCCGGCCATTCGACGAGCGAGGTCGATCGTGAGCCTTACGGTGACGCTGATCGTGGTGCTGGCGCTGGCGATCTGGGCGGTGTTCGCCTTCAACCGCCTGGTGCGCCTGCGCAACCAGGCGCGTACCGCCTGGGCGGACATCGATGTGCAGCTGACCCGCCGCCACGACCTGGTGCCGCAGCTGGTCGCCACGGTGCAGGGTTATGCCGGGCACGAGAAGGCCGTGCTGGAAGTCGTCACCGAGCTGCGCGCGCAGGCCATGCAGCAGACCAGCCCGCAACGGCTGGGCGAAGTCGAGAGCCAGCTCGAGCAGGCACTCGGTCGTTTGTTCGCGTTGAAGGAGGCCTATCCCGACCTCAAGGCCAGCGCGAACTTCATCCAGCTGCAGCGCGACCTGGTCGCGGTCGAAGACCACCTGCAGTATGCGCGGCGCTTCTACAACGGCGCGATCCGCGATCTCAACGACGGCATCCAGCGTGTGCCGGACCTGCTGGTCGCGCGCAGCTTCGGCTTCCAC
>JANOEA010000314.1:0-2801 GCA_031412975.1 Pseudomonadota bacterium
ATCCAGCTGCAGCGCGACCTGGTCGCGGTCGAAGACCACCTGCAGTATGCGCGGCGCTTCTACAACGGCGCGATCCGCGATCTCAACGACGGCATCCAGCGTGTGCCGGACCTGCTGGTCGCGCGCAGCTTCGGCTTCCACAACGGCGAGTTCTACCAGGCGCAAGCCGCAGAGCGCGCCGCAGTACAGGTGAAACTGCCATGACCATGATCGTGCGAATGCTGGTGCTGCTGCTTGCGGTGCTTGCCAGCCCGCTGGCGTGGGCGCAATCGGACGAGCGCATCCTCGACTACGCGATAGCGGTCGACGTACGCGCCGACGGCAGCCTCGATGTGACCGAAGACATCACCGTGCGCGCGGCCGGCGACCAGATCCGGCGCGGCATCTATCGCGACTTCCCGACCCGCTATCGCGACGGCAGCGGCAATGCGGTGGTGGTCGCGCTGGAGGTTGTGTCGGTGCAGCGAAACGGTAAAACCGAGCCGTGGTTCACCGAAAACCGCAGCAACGGCGTGCGCATCAACACCGGCAACGACGACTTCCTGCCGCAGCTGCCTGGGGAATATCGCTTCACGCTGCGTTATCGCACGACGCGCCAGCTCGGCTTCTTCGCCGACCACGACGAGTTGTACTGGAATGCGATCGGCACCGGCTGGGCGTTTCCGATCGACCGCGGGCGGGTCGAGGTGCGGCTGCCGCAGGCGGTGCCGGTGGAGAAGATGACGGCCGAAGGCTACACGGGGCCGCAAGGCGCCAAGGGCCAGGACTATCGCGCGCAGATCACCGCACCGGGCACCGCGGTGTGGGAGCTCACCCGTCCGCTGGGCGCAGGCGAAGGCTTGACCGTCGTGCTCGGCTTTCCGAAAGGGCTGGTGCCGCAACCATCCGCCGGACAGCGACTGGCGTGGCTGCTTTCCGACAACCGCGGAATACTCGTCGCGCTCGCGGGTTTGATGCTGCTGCTGGCGTACTGCATCCGGCGCTGGTACCGGGTCGGCCGCGATCCGCGTGCCGGCATCGTGATCGCGCGCTACGACCCGCCGCAGGACCGCTCGCCCGCCGAACTGCGTTTCCTGCGCCGGCACGGCTACGACACCCGCTGCTTCACCGGCGACCTGCTGATGGCCGCAGTCGACGGCAAGGTCGCGATCGAGCGCGAGGATCGCCTGCTGGGCAAGGATCGCTGGCAGCTGCAGCGTCTCGATGGCGGTGCCGGGCCGCCGCGCCTGCACACGCCGGGCGTGTTGATGGGAGCGCTGTTCACCGGCAGCGAGCGGATCCTCGAGCTCAAGAACACCAACGCCAGCGTGCTGCAGGGCGCACAACTGGTGCACGCGAAGGCGCTCGACAAGCGCCTGCACGGCAGCCACTTCTCGCGCAATGCGGGCAGCACCGTGCTGGCGGTGGCGATCGCCATCGCCACCGGCGTGCTGGCCTTCCTGGTCGCCGCAGGTTCCGGCGTGCTCGTGATCATCGGCATCTGCGCGCTGATGCTGGTGGTGGTGATCGTGTTCGCACGCCTGGTGCAGGCGCCCACCGCGGAAGGCCGCCGGCTGCTCGACGAGATCGAGGGCCTCAAGCTGTATCTGGGCGTTGCCGAGCGCGACGAACTGGCCAATCTGCAAGGCCCCGGTGCGCCACCGCCGCTCGATGCGCAGCGCTACGAGCACCTGTTGCCCTACGCGATCGCGCTCGACGTGGAAGACGCGTGGACGAAGAAATTCACCGTTGCGGTGGGCGCTGCAGCCGCTGCGGCAGCGACCTCGGCGATCACGTGGTACCACGGTGGCAACATCGGCGACATGGGCAGTCTCGCGCAATCGATCGGCAGCGGCTTGAACTCTTCGATCGCCTCCGCATCGACACCTCCGGGCAGCTCGTCGGGCGGCGGCGGTGGCGGATCGTCGGGTGGTGGTGGCGGTGGTGGTGGCGGCGGCGGACGCTGACTCGAGGCGACTGCGCCGGGATCAGCTTCAGCCCGTTCGAGGTCTCGCCCCCGGCGCGCCGCCGTCCGCGATTGCGAGGTGGCAAGCTCGCGAGCGGCGGTTTACCCTCGGGACTTGGTGCGTGGACCGCCCACGGACAGCACAGGACCTGGAGCGCAGCACATGTCGCCTTACGCTGCCGCACGCCGCCTGTTCGATCGCATCGGACGGCTGTTCCCACGCAACCCGCGAATGGAACCGGTGCACACGCGGCTGGTGCTCGACGCCACGCCGGAGCAGGTGTGGGACGGGATCCTGTTCTACGAAGAAGTCCCGGGCATTGCGCCGTGGCACCTGCGCGTGTTCCTGCCGGCACCCGTACGCACCGAGGGCGACAAGCGCAGCGTCGGCGCGATCATCCGCTGCACCTATGAGGACGCGCACCTGGTGAAGCAGATCCGCCATCTCGAGCCGGGGCGCCTGATGCGCTTCGACGTGCTCGAGCAGCGACTCGGCGTCGAAGGCAGCCTCACGATGGGCGAAGGCTCGTACGAGATCCGCCCGCTCGTCCATGGCAGCGAGGTGGTGCTGACCACGCACTACTGCGGCCACCTGCGGCCACGCTGGCTGGCGCGGCCACTGGAGCACCACCTGGCGCACGAAGTGCACCGTCACATCCTGCACGGGATGCAGCTGCACATCGCGCACGCCAGTGGCGAGGAATCGCGGGCCCGCGCGCACGGCGCGGTTTGACGCGATCAATGGTCAGATCCAGTCTTCGACCGGCCGCACGTCGATGATGACATTGGTCGGGATGATCCCGTCGCCACCGATCCGCAAGCTCGGCGTATTCGACGTCGACCAGTTCTTCCCCGC
>JANOEA010000315.1:0-2532 GCA_031412975.1 Pseudomonadota bacterium
AGTGGAAGAACGCCTGGGTGATCTGCTGCGCGACCTCGGGCGAATGCCCGCAGCGGCGCACGTAGGCGAACACCGGATACCAGTAGCGCACGCACAATTCGGTCAGCGGAGCGACCGCCTGGCTGCCGGCAGCCGCGACCAGCGACCAGCGGGTGGTGGCGAACGCGGAAGCCGCGGGCTCGGAGTTTCGCTGGGGGTCGTTCGGCATGCGCGGTCCTCGATTGCTGCTGGAGCCGTATACGCGAATAGCCGCGCGGGATTACAACGCGGGCGCACGCTGGCCGGACTGGCGCATGACCGCCAGCAGCTGTGCATACTCTTCGTCGGTCTCCGCGGGGTCGGATACGGTATCGGCCAGCTCGCGCATGACCAGCTCGCGCAGGCGCTGGCGCAGGCGGTGGGTGGCCACCGCGATGGTGTTGGATCGCGTGGCGGTCGCCTGCGCGACCCGCTCGTAGTCGTCGCGATCCGGCGGCTCGAGCAGGAAATCCTGCAGGCGTTCGAACAGCTCCAGCTTGCCGGCATCCCTGGCCTCCGCGCGCAGGCGGCGCAGCGCACGGTGCACCACCAGCAACGCCCATGCGCGCTCGAACGCACGATCCGGCAGGTCCGCGTCGGACTCGCTGGCCAACTGGTCCGGATCGATGCCGCTCGCCGGCTGGCTCGACTTGCGATGGGCGGCATTCGCGCTCGCGCGGGTGCTGATCACGAAGTTGTGCAGCGCGGTACGCAGGAACACGCGGAAGCGGCCGCGCAGCGGATCCGCGGCGGCATGCACGCGGCGTTCGAGGAAGCGCGCGAAGAAGCTCTGGGTCACGTCTTCGGCATCGGTGCGCGAATAGCCCCAGCCTCGGATGTAGGCGAGCACCGCAGGCCGATAGGCCTTGCACAGCGCCTCCAGCGCGCCGCGCGCGTCGGGTCCCTCGGCGCGTGCGGCGAGCACGAGACTCCAGCGCGTGGTCTCGAAACCTGCCATGCCGACCCTCCCGTAATGCCCAGCGATGCGACCGGTCGCAGCGACCGCAGGACAACTCGCCCCACGGCCGCTGCCGCATGCAGTGTCGCCGGGCGGTGCGATGCAGGATATCGACACCCACCAGCCGCGCCAACTGCCTGCGGCAGGTGGGGGTCGCGTGCCCCGGTCGGGCGGCTATGATCGTCGCGTGCGACTGCCGAGCGCGCCATGCATTGCGCGGCCAGCCTGGCATCGACCCACCCGGCACGCAGGCTATCGATCCCACCCCCCATGAGCGACCTTGCGCCAACGCTGATCATCGTCGGCATCGTCGTGCTGGCATTCGCGCTGCTGGCCGGCTGGCTATGGACGCCCGATCTGCCACGCAAGGTCCTCGAAGCGCGCTACCTGGAAGCGACCAGCGACATGCTCGCGATCGGCGACTGCACGCTGCACGTGCGCGAGCGCGGGCCGCGCGACGCACCGGCGATCATCCTGCTGCATGGGTTCGGCTCGAGCCTGCACACCTGGGACGCATGGGCCGATCGCCTCGCCGAGCATTGGCGCGTGGTGCGCTACGACCAGCCCGGCTGCGGCCTGAGTCCGCCGGATCCGGCTGCCGATTACACCGATGCGCGCGCGCAGGGGCTGTTGCTCGCACTGATGGACGCGTTGGGCATCGAGCGTGCGAGCCTTGTCGGCCACTCGCTGGGCGGCCGCATCGCATGGGCGTTCGCGGCAGCGCATCCGGCGCGGATCGAGCGCCTGGTACTGGTCGCACCCGACGGCTTCGCGAGCCCCGGATTCGAATACGGCAAGGCGCCGAAGGTGCCGGCGATCATGCAGCTGATGCGCTGGGTGCTGCCGAGGAACGTGTTCAGGATGACCCTGCTGCCGGCCTACGCGAACCCTGCGACGCTGGACCGATCGTTGCTCGCCCGCTATCACGATCTGCTGCGCGCGCCCGGCGCGCGCGCCGCGATGCTCGATCGCATGCGGCAGATCATGCTGGTCGACCCGCTGCCGCAGTTGCGCCGGATCGACACGCCGACCCTGCTGCTGTGGGGCGAGGCCGACCGCATGATCCCGTTCGCCAATGCGGCCGACTTCCGCGATGCAATGACCAACGCGCAGCTGGCATCGATTCCGCGCACCGGCCATGTGCCGCAGGAGGAAGCCCCTGGACCCGCGCTGGAGGCAGTGCTCGCATTCCTGCAGCCCGCGCGCGATCACTCATTGGCGCTCGACAGACCAGATGCGTGATCGGCAGCAATCACCACGCTGCGCGATCCGGTCTTCAGTCAGAGTGCATGTGACCACCCGGCGGACCGTCGCTTAGGTACCGGCGCAGCCAGGCCACGTCGAGGCGGATCAGGAAAATCCCGAGCGCATACAGCGGCAGCAACAGCAGGATGCCACCAAGGAAACAATACAGGATCGTGCGCGCGGCCAGCGCGGGATCGATCTCGAGCGCGTTGATCGCCACGATCGATGCGATGCCTACGATGATCAGCCCGGGTCCGAGCGCGCCCGCGCGCATCGCGACCGGACGATCGCGGGCCGAACCAACGCTGTGC
>JANOEA010000316.1:0-14483 GCA_031412975.1 Pseudomonadota bacterium
CGGCGGTGATCTCGATCCCGCAATCACGATGGGCCTGCAGGCTGGCTGCGATCCCGTAGTGGATGAACGGGTCCATCTTCTTGACGTCCTTGGGCGCGACCCAATCGCTGGCCTCGAAGCCGCGTACCTCGCCCGCGATCCGGGTGGCGAACGCGCTCGCGTCGAAGCGCGTGATCGGGCCGATGCCGCTGATGCCCTCGACCACGTTGCGCCAGGCGCTGGCGATGTGATTGCCCACCGGGGACACGATCCCCAGGCCCGTGACCACTACACGACGCTTGCCCATCGGTCCTCCGCACGGCCAGCGACCGCAAGCCGCCGCATGCGCGGCATTGCGATCCCAAAAACGAGAACTGCGCCCTCGGGCGCAGCTTCGTGGAGCACAGGTTCGTGAGCGCTCAGGCGCTGACGTGCGCCTTGATGTAGTCGGTCGCGCCCTGCACGGTGGTGATCTTCTCGGCCTCTTCGTCGGGAATCTCGCACTCGAACTCTTCCTCGAGCGCCATCACCAGTTCGACGGTATCGAGGGAGTCCGCGCCCAGATCATCGACGAACGATGCGTTCGGCGTGACCTCGTCTTCCTTGACCCCCAGTTGTTCGACGACGATCTTCTTGACGCGTTCCTCGATGCTGCTCATTGCTGCCATGACTCCCGGGGTACGAACAAGGTCGCGGATTGTACGGTAAGCATGGCTGGCGACCAAATATGCCCATGCCGGGTCTGTTTCAAACGGACGTTGCAGGCTCGCCGGCGAGCCTCAGGGCATGTACAGCCCGCCGTTGACGTGCAGGGTCTCGCCGGTGACGTAGGCCGCGCCCGGCGAGGCCAGGAACGCCACCGCGGCGGCGATATCGGCCGGCACGCCGAGCCGTCCGAGCGCGGTATCGGCGAGCATCTTGTCCTTCGCCGCAGGCGGCAGGTCGCGGGTCATGTCGGTTTCGATGAAGCCGGGCGCCACCACGTTGACCGTGACGCCGCGACTGCCGATCTCGCGCGCCAGCGACTTCGAGAATCCCATGATGCCGGCCTTGGCGGCGGCATAGTTGGCCTGCCCTGCATTGCCGGTGACTCCGATCACCGAGGCGATGCTGATGATGCGCCCGCGGCGCGCCTTCAGCATGCCGCGAAGCACCGCGCGACTGGTGCGGAACACCGAGCTGAGGTTGGTGTCGAGCACCGCCTGCCAGTCGTCGTCCTTCATCCGCATCAGCAGCTGGTCGCGGGTGATTCCGGCGTTGTTGACCAGCACGCTGATCGCACCGAACTGCTTGCCGACCGCATCGACCAGCGCGTCGATCGCGGCCGCGTCCGTCACGTCGAGGCAGCGCCCGTGTCCGCCAGAAGCTGCGAGTCGCTCGCCGATCGCGGCAGCGCCGGCCTCGGTGGTGGCGGTGCCGATCACGGTCGCGCCGTGCGCGGCGAGCAGGTCGGCAATCGCGGCACCGATGCCGCGGCTGGCGCCGGTGACGAGGGCGATCTCGCCGGCCAAAGGGGTATGCATGCGGTTACTCCAGGGTTCGGACGCTGGCTTGCGCGGGCTGCGCGACACCGAGCGAGGCCAGTGCGAGGTCGAAGTCGGCCGGCATGCCGAGGCTGCGGCAATCGAGCGTCCTGTCGATGCGCTTGATCAACCCGGCCAGCACCTTGCCCGGACCGCACTCGCCGAACTGGCTCGCGCCGGCAGCACGCAGCGCCTGCACGCACGCAGTCCACTGCACGGGTTGATGCAGCTGGCGCACCAGCGCATCGCGGATCGAATCGACCTGCGCCACGCAACGCGCATCGGCGTTCTGCACCACCGGGATCTGCGGCGCATGCCACGCGAGCGATTGCATCCGCTGCGCGAGGCTGGCGGCCGCATCGCGCATCAGCGGTGTATGCGAGGGCACCGATACCGGCAGCCGCACCGCCTTGCGCACGCCCAGTTCCGCCAGCCGCGCCAGCGCGCGCTCGACCGCGGCGGCGTGGCCGGCGATCACGGTCTGGCCGGGACTGTTGAAGTTCGCGGGTGCGACGATCTGCTCGCCGGCGACTTCCGCGCAGGCCATCGCGATCACTTCGTCATCGGCGCCGAGGACCGCGGCCATCGCGCCGACGCCGTCGGGCACCGCCGACTGCATCAGGCGCCCGCGTTCGCGCACCAGGCCCGCGGCATCGTGCAGGCCCAGCACGCCCGCGCACACCAGTGCGGTGTATTCGCCGAGGCTGTGCCCGGCCAGGATCGCGGGCCGTGCACCGCCTGCAGCGTGCCACGCGCGCCATACGGCGACGCCGGCCGCGAGCAGCGCGGGCTGGGTGAATTCGGTCTGGTTCAGCCGCGCTTCGGGTCCCGACTGCGACAGCGTCCACAGGTCGACGTCGGCACCGGAAGAGGCCTCATCGAAGGTCGCGCGGATCGCGGGATGCACGGCGGCCAGTTCGGCCAGCATGCCGACCGCCTGCGAGCCCTGCCCTGGAAACACCAATGCCAACATCTGCAAAGCCCCCTGTGGCAGGTGGAGCGCACGCCAGGATCCGGACGCCGGATCCGAACGCGTGGATCAATAGCGGATCAGGGCCGAGCCCCAGGTAAAGCCGCCGCCGAAGGCCTCCAGCAGCAGCAGTTCGCCACGCTGCACGCGGCCGGAGCGGACCGCCTCATCGAGCGCCAAAGGCACCGATGCGGCCGAGGTATTGCCGTGGCGGTCGACGGTCACCACCACGCGCTCCATCGGCATCGCCAGGCGCTTGGCGGTGGCGGTGATGATGCGCAGATTGGCCTGGTGCGGGATCAGCCAGTCGATCTCGCCCTTCGCGATGCCATTGGCGGCCAGTGTCTCCTCGACCACCGCGTCGAGCGTCTTGACCGCGACCTTGAACACGTCGCTGCCTGCCATCAGCACCCGTACGCCGTGATTCGGCTCGTCGGTGAAACCCGCCGAGACGCCGACCGGATTCCACAGCAGCTTCTTGTAGCCGCCATCGGCATGCAGGTGGGTCGACAGGATGCCGGTCTGCTCATCGGGCTTGAGCACCACCGCGCCCGCGCCATCGCCGAACAGTACGCAGGTACTGCGGTCGGTCCAGTCGAGCATCCGCGACAGCGTCTCCGCACCGATCACCAGCGCACACTTCGAGGCACCGCAGCGGATGAACTTGTCGGCCACGCCGAGCGCGTAGACGAAGCCCGAGCAGGCCGCGTTGACATCGAAGGCTGCGCAGCCGTTGGCACCGAGGCGATGCTGCAGCAGGCAGGCCGTGCTGGGAAAGATGATGTCCGGCGTGGTGGTGCCGACGATGATCAGGTCGATGTCCGCGGCAACCACGCCTGCGGCAACCATCGCCCGGGTCGCGGCCTCGAAGGCGAGGTCGCTGGTGGTCTGGCCCTCGGCGGCGATGTGGCGCTGGCGGATCCCGGTACGGCTCTGGATCCACTCGTCGCTGGTGTCGACCCGCGCGGCAAGCTCCGCGTTGGTGACGATGCGCTCGGGCAGGTAGCTGCCGGTGCCTGCGATGCGTGCGTAGGTCAAGCGACCGTCTCCCCTTCAGGTCTGGACGCCAGGCCCCGGACCAGCACTGTCGCAGCCATCGAGCGGACCGGGTGCCCGCGGCAGCTCCCGGTGATCACCGGGACCAAACGCGCCACGACCCGCAGATGCCGATGATCGGCTTGCAGCCCGCGCGAGCGCGAACGCCGCAGATCAATCCTGGTCGACCACCTTGGTCTTCGGTGCGATGACCTGCTTGCCGCGGTAGAAGCCATCCTTGGTGATGTGGTGGCGACGGTGGGTCTCGCCCGAGGTCTTGTCGACCGACACCGCGGCGGCGGTCAGCGCGTCGTGCGAACGGCGCATGCCGCGGGTGGACGGGGTCTTGCGGCTTTTCTGGACTGCCATGGGTTCTCTCCGGACAACGGTTCAATGCTTCAATTTTTGCAGCGCCGCAAACGGGTTGCGACGCTCTTCGACGACGGCCTCGGCGGCCGCCGGGCTTTCCGACGACCACACCAGCTCCGACTCGCCGGCCGTACTCGGGTCCAGCGCGACCACCGGCAGGGCCAGGATCAGCTCGTCCTCGATCAGATCGGCCGGTCGCAGGTTTCCGTCCGGCACCAGCAGCGCCTCGACATCCGGCCCCACGCCGGCCTCGTCCTGTTCACGGGCGATCAGGCCCAGACGTTGATGGATGGTGACCGGCCACAGGAAGCGACGCAAGCTACGCTGGCAGTTCAACGGCAACTGCGCCGAGGCATCCACCGCGACGCAGGCCATACCGGACTCGTCGCGGAAGAACTCGATCGCGTACTGCACTTCGCCGTCGGTGTCGGCGAGTCCGTCTGCCAGGCGCGCGAACGCAGCCAGCGGAAGGACTCCCTCGTATCGTCGTCGGGACGCAACCGCCCGCCAGGCGTCGAGTTGCTCGGGCAGGGCAGCGGACATGGGCGCGCGATGGTAGGCGCGTGCCCCCCTGAAGTCAACCGAATTTGCGCCGGTGCGGCCAGTTGGCGCAGACTCTTCGGGCGTAGACGCGGCAGGGGTTTTGCGTGCAACAGGCCTATCTGATGGTGATCATCCTCGCGCTGACCGGGTTGTCGGGCTGGCTGTGGGTACGCGAGCGTGCCGCGCGCCTGCGCAGCATCGCGCTGCGCCAGCTGCTCGACGGGGCCGACGCGCTGGAGGCCCAGCTGCTCGACTACAAGTCGCGGATGAAACGCCTCAAGGGCCTGCTCGGCCAGCTGCCCTCCGACACGACCGCCGCGGCGATGCTGCGGGTGGATACCGACGCCCAGGTGCAGACCGCGCTGCGCGACATGCTGGCCCACCGGCTGTGGATCAAGCAACAGAGCACGAGCGCTACCCAGGCCGCGCTCGACGGTGCGGTGTGCGCGATCCAGCGCTCGGCCGACCAGCTGGCCGTGCAGCTGCGCCAGCTCGACGAGGTCAGCGAACAGCTCAATGCCGCCGGCCGCGGCCTGCGCACGGCCTACCAGGAAGCCACTGCGGTGCTGTCGGCGCAGCGTCGGGACGGTGGCGGCGGTGAATCGTTCGCGGCTGAGCCGCCGACCCCGACCCGGCACTGAATCCGGGTGCTGATCCTCGCCTCGACCTCGCCCTATCGGCGCGAGTTGCTGGCGCGGCTCGGGCTGCCGTTCGAGATCCAGCGCCCCGATGTCGACGAAGCAGCGTTGCCGGGCGAGCCGGCGGCGACGCTGGCGGAGCGTCTCGCGCTCGCCAAGGCCAGTGCGGTGGCGCGCGCCCATCCTGAAGCGGTGGTCATTGGCTCCGACCAGGTGTGTCGCGCCGGGTCGCGCCTGCTCGGCAAGCCGGGCACGGTCGCGGCGGCCTGCGCTCAACTCGCGGAATTGTCCGGCGGTGAAGCGGAATTCCTGACCGCTGTGTGCGTGATCGATGGTCCGCAAGCACGCATGCAGCAGGTCATGGTGCCCACGACCGTGCGCTTCCGTGCACTCTCGGCGTCGCAGATCGCACGCTACGTCGAATCCGAGCGGCCACTCGACTGCGCGGGCAGCTTCAAGGCCGAGGGACTCGGCATCGCACTGTTCGAGAGCCTGCGCTCGGACGACCCGACCGCTTTGATCGGACTGCCGCTGATCGCGCTCACACGCTGCCTGCGGGAGCTGGGGCTCGATCCGCTGGGGAATGCAGGCGCCTCACCGCTGTAGCGCGGGTCGCCCCGACCCGCGGCACCGGGTGAGCGCATCGAACTGCCTTGTCGCGAACAGGTGGCAGGTCGAAACGACCTGCCCTACACGATCCGGATCCTGCGTTGCGCGAGGATTCGCGTGCGGCCGTCGGCCTCGGTCACCCGCAACGCCAGCGTGCGCCATCCGCGATCATCGGCGTTCAACCGGACCGTGGCACTGAACCCGACATCCGGATGATTGGGGTCGCGCGACATCGGCCATTGGCCCTGCACGCCCGGAAACGCCTCGCCATAGGCGCCGACCCCGCGCAGCCGGCCGTCGAGCAACACCTCGACGCCGCGCACGCCGCGAAAATCGGCCATCGCCCAGCCGACCACCTCGAGCGTGTCGCCTTCGATCACCGCATTGGGCAGCGGCGTGGACAGATCGGCCTTCGCCGGCAGTTCGCAGCTGCTGTTCGCGCGGCCAGCCCGCAGCGGCGTGACCTCGAACGCATGCCAGCGCCAGCGACCGCCGAACAGCACCAGCTCATCGACCCGGCGCACGCTGCCAAAACGCTCGCACAGCGCGAGCGCTGCCGGCACGCGCTCGATCTCGCGCAGCGCGGTCTCCTCGAAGAACAGCAGGCCACTGCGCCAGCCGCCGGCTTCCAGCGCCGCTTCATCGCGCCGCATCAGCGCCAGTTGCGCGGCGCGCCCGTGCTTGCCATTCAACGGGTGCGCGAGCGCATACACCGGGCGCGCGTCGTGCAATGCAAAATCGATCTGCGCTGCGCCCATGAAGTGGCTCGCGATCAGGGTGCGCTGCGGCTGTGCCCGCGCCAGTTCCGCCGCCCATTCGCCGACCTCGCGCCAGCCTTGCAGGTTGTCCGGATGCGGTCGCTCGAGCCAGCCGAAATCCTGCGGCGCGGGTCGCGTGGCGGCGACCAGCAACACCAGCAAGCCGATGCTGGCGAGCGCCGCCAGCGGCACGGCCAGCATGGCGATCGCGCGCCGCAGCCAGCCGGCAGCGTCGCTGCGCCAATCGCGCAACAGGCCCGGAACCAGCGGCAGGGCGAGCAGGAATGCCGGCAGCGGCCAATGGAATCGCACGCGCTCGGCGTCGGCGAACAGGCCCAGCGACAAATGCACCAGCAGCAGCCCGCCCGCGCAACCGGCCAGCACATCGTAGGGCGCCTCGTGGCGCGCGCGCTCGTTCCATGCGCGCAGGATCGCCGCGAGCAGCAGCACCAACAGCAGTGGTGTGACCACCACCGCCTGCACCAGCGGTTCGAGCAAGCCTTGCGGATTGAACGCCCATGGATGGCGATCGACGAACTGGAAGCGCCATCCGATCCAGTCATTGCCCGCATTGAACAGCACGCTGGGCAGCAGCCCCAGCAGGCCGATCGCCTGCGCCAGCCAGAAGCCCCTGGTGCGCAACAGCGCGCGCCCGCGCGGCAGCGCGAGGATGAACACCAACGCACCCAGCGCGATCAGCACGAAGCGGTAGTGCGACAGCCAGCCAAGCGCGAGTGCGGATCCGAACAGGATCCAGTCGCGCCAGCGTCCGGAGTCCAGAGCATGCGATAGCGCCAATGCCGCAAGCAGCGTGGCCACCGTCAACGGCACGTCCGGCAGCGCGAGCACGCCGAGGCTGGCCGACAGCGGCAACAGCAGGCTCAGCACCGCCGCACCGCGCGCATCGGCGGCACCGACGAAACGCCGCGCCCACGCGAACACCAGCAGCGGCACCGTCAGCGACAGCAGCAGCGAGGGCCAGCGCACGCCGATGGCCTGGTCGGGAAGCGGCCAGATGCCCAGCGCGATCAGCCACGGCGTCAGCGGCGGCACGTCGCTGTAACCGAGCGCCGGATAGCGCGCTTCCAGCCAGTAGAACGATTCGTCGCCGAACAGCGGCAGCCGCCAGGCGAGCCAGATCCTCGCTGCCGCCAGCGTAAGCATCAGGCCGACGAGCAGGGCGCGCGCGTTCAACCGCATCGTGGTCCACCGGCTACACTCGCCCTGCACATCGTGCGTCCCACCCTCGTATTCATCGATCTGCAATCGTCGTCATGATGACCCAAGCCACCCCCGCAGTGCGACCCGTCCGCCAGGGCGATCCCGCCGAACGCCTCAGCAGCGCGATCGCGCAGGTCAACAGCGTGCTGCTCGGCAAGCCCGAAGGCGTGCGCCTCGCGTTCGCCTGCGTGCTGGCCGGCGGCCATTTGCTGGTCGAAGACCTGCCCGGGATGGGCAAGACCACGTTGGCGCATGCGCTCGCCACCACCCTCGGCCTGAGTTTCCAGCGCATCCAGTTCACCAGCGATCTGCTGCCCTCGGACATCGTCGGCGTCTCGGTCTACGAGCGCGACCGCGCCGAGTTCACATTCCATCCGGGCCCGGTGTTCGCGCAGGTGGTGATGGCCGACGAGATCAATCGCGCGACCCCGAAGACCCAGAGCGCATTGCTAGAAGCGATGGCCGAGCACCAGGTCACGGTGGATGGCCGCACCCATCCCCTGCCCTCGCCGTTCTTCGTGATCGCGACCCAGAATCCGGTCGATCTGGCCGGCACCTTCCCGCTGCCCGACTCGCAGCTGGATCGCTTCCTGCTGCGCATCGGCCTCGGTTACCCGGATGCCTCGGCCGAACGCGAGATGCTGACCCAGCCGGATCGGCGGATCATGCTCGACCGCCTGGGCGCCGTGCTGGATGCCGCCGACCTCGATGCGTTGCGCGAGCGGCTGGAGTCGATCACCGCGAGCCCGGCGCTGATCGCCTACGTGCAGGCGTTGCTGGCAGCTACCCGCAACGATGCGCGGATCCGCGTCGGCCTGTCGCCGCGCGCGGGACTGGCCCTGCTGCGCGGCGCGCGCGCGAGCGCGCTGCTCTCGCAGCGGCGTTTCGTGCTGCCCGAGGACGTGCAATCGGTGTTCGCGGCGGTGGCCGCGCATCGACTGGTGCCCGCGCCGGACGCCGGTGCCACCCGCGAGGCGCTGTGCAGCGCGGTGCTCGCGACCGTCGCGGTCGACTGAGCGTCGCGCCATGGCCACGGCCGTCCTGCGCCATGGTTGGCAGCGCGTGCTGCAGTTGGCCGAGCGGCGCCTGCCCGCGCTGACCCGCTACCGCAATACCGAGGCGCTGCCGATCGCGCTGCACCGGCGGCGGATCTACATCCTGCCGACCGCTTTCGGCTTGCTGTTCGGCGGCATGCTGGTGGTGATGCTGCTCGGCGCGCTGAACTTCAACAACAACGCCGCGCTGCTGCTGACTTTCGCGCTCGCAGGCGCGGTGCAGATCTCGATGCCGCGCACCGTGCGCCACCTCGAACGACTGCAGCTGGTCGCGGTACGCGCCACCCCGGTGCATGCCGGGCAGGACATGCTGCTGCAGTTCCATTTCGCGATCGGCGACCAGGTACCGCGCTGGCGCATGCAGCTGGCCGGAGCCGGGCGCACGCTGCGCTTCGATCTCGAGGGCGACAGCGGCGTCGCGCAACTCGCCGCGCCGTCCAGTCGTCGCGGCTGGCAGCCGGTCGGCCGCTACACGCTGTCGACGACATTCCCGTTCGGACTGGTACGCACCTGGAGCGTGCTGCATCCCGATCAGCGGCTGCTGGTGTATCCGCGGCCCGAAGCGCGCGGGCCGGCGCTGCCGCGCGGGATCGCGATGGACGCCGGCATCGCGCTGTCGGCGCGCGGCGACGACTGGCACGGACTTCGCGAGTACCGCGCCGGCGATCCCACACGGCTGATCGCGTGGAAGTCCAGCGCGCGCCAGGATCGGCTGATGGTGCGCGAATTCGAAGAACCGCGCGGCGATGAAGTGGTGCTGGACTGGAACGCGCTGCCCGGCCTCGACCCCGAGGCGCGGATCTCGCGATTGACCCGCTGGGTGCTCGATGCAGCCGCCGGCAATCTCGCCTTTCGACTCGTGTTGCCGCGCCAGATCCTGGGCCCGGCGCGCGGCGACGACCACGTTTCCGCATGTTTGCGCGAACTCGCACTGCTGCCGTAGCCGACACGCTGCCGTGGGCAGCGTTCCTGGCCACGACCCTGGCGATGCTGGGCAGCGTGCTGCTGCACGCACGCTGGCTTCCGGCCTCGCTGCTGGTCGCGTTCGTGCTGCTGCTCGGGCTGCGCGTGGCGCTGCGCTGGCGCGGAGTCGGACGGATCGCGCTGTGGCTGCGACTGCTGGTGGTGCTTGGATTGGTCGCGCTGGTCGCCTCGACCCTGGGTAATCTGTTCGGACGCGAGGCGGGCTCGGCACTGCTTGCCGCGATGCTGGTCAGCAAGCTGCTCGAGACCGACACCCGTCGCGATGCGCGCATCGTGCTCACGGTCGTCGCGTTCCTCGCGATGGCTGGGTTCCTGTTCGACCAGGGCATGCTGCAGGCGGCGATGACTGCGGGCGTGTGCCTGCTGATGCTGGCGGCGATGTACGAGTTGGACCCGGCATCCGCGCAGCAGGCGCAGCGCGCGCCGCACCGGGCCTTTTCGTCGGCGGGCATGCGGGAGGCCGCGCGCCATCTCGCGCTGGCGATTCCGTTCGCGCTGGTGTGTTTTTTCCTGTTCCCGCGCCTGTCGGCCCCGATGTGGGGCGCACCGCAGGACGCGTTCACCGGACGCACCGGCATCAGCGACACGATGGAGCCCGGCGCGCTGGCCGGACTCGCGCTCGACGACTCGGTCGCGATGCGGGTGCGCTTCGACGGCGAGGCGCCACCGCCCGCGCAGCGCTACTGGCGCGGCCTGGTGCTGTGGAACTTCGACGGCCGCGTCTGGGGCGGCGCGGATCTGCTCGGTGGATTCCGCGCCGAGCCGCAACTCGAGCCGCTGGGCCCCACGATCGGCTACGAGATCACCCTCGAGCCGACTGACAAGCGCTGGCTGTTCCTGCTCGACGCGCCGCTCGGCGCACCCGACGATGCCACCCTCACCGGCGACTTCCAGGCCCGCGCAGCGCGCCCGGTGACTAGCGCGCTGCGCTATCGGGGCCAGTCCAGCACCAGCTACCGGATGCAGGCCGAGCTCCCGCGCGGAGTGCGAACGCTGGGCCTGCGACTTCCCGCGAGCGGCAATCCCCGTGCGCGCGCACTGGCGCGCGACTGGCGCAACCAGGTCGGGGACAACCCGCGCGCGATCGCCGACCTGGCCTTGCGCAATTTCAACCAGACATTCAGCTATTCGTTCGAAGTGCCGCTGCTCGGCGGCGATCCGATCGACGATTTCCTGTTCGAGGTGCGTAGCGGCTGGTGCGAGCACTATGCCTCGGCGTTCGTGTTCCTGATGCGCGCGGCCGGCGTGCCGGCGTGCCGGCGCGCGTGGTGGTCGGTTTCCAGGGCGGCTACTTCAACCTCAGCGGCAACTACTACGCGGTGCGGCGTTCCGACGCACATGCGTGGACCGAGATCTGGATCGCCGGTGAGGGCTGGGTGCGGGTCGACCCCACCGCGGCGGTCGCACCCGAGCGCGTATCGCGCGATGCGCGGCAGGCCTTCGAGGCGGGCGGCACCTGGTACGAACGCGGCTGGCTGGCCGGCGTGCGCGACCGCTTCGACCTGGTCGGCTACTGGTGGACCCAGGCCGTGGTGCAGTTCAGCGCGATCCGCCAGCGCAGCCTGCTCGAGGATGTCGGCATCGACATCGACGATGGCAGGCAACTGGCATTTACCCTGCTCGGAGCGGCCGTGCTGGCGCTCGCGCTCGCCGCGCTGGTCGGCGGCTGGCGCCGGCGTGCGGGTCGCGATCCGCTGCGCGACGCGTGGCGCGACTGGTGCGCGCGCCTGGCCAAGGCCGGCATCGTGCGCGCACCCGCCGAGGGCCCGCAGGATTTCGGCGCACGGGCCGCGGCGGCCCTGCCCGCCCATGCCGATGCGATCGCCTCGCTCACGCACGGCTACGTTGCGCTGCGCTACGCTCTACTGGCGCCAGAGCCCGCTGCCATCGCGGACTGGCGCCAGCGTTCGCGTGCTTTCCGGGTGCGCTGATGAGCATGCGCAGCGCCATTGCATCGCGTCAGTTCGGGAGTAACCAGATCATGCAGCTTCGAATATTGTGTCCACTGCTGGTAGTCGCCGTCGCCGGTTGCGCCTCCGCGCCGAAAGCTCTGCAAGGCCAGTTCGAGTCGCAAAGTCCCGAGCAAGCGACGAGCGCGGGCGCGGCGGTGCGCTGGGGCGGCATCGTGATCGAGGTCGTGCCGCAGGCCGATCGCACCTGTTTCCAGATCCTCTCGCGCGAGCTGTCGGGTTCCGGCCGCCCGCGGCCGTCGGACGCCAGCGACGGGCGCTTCCTCGCCTGCCGCGCGGGCTTCTACGACCCGGCAGTGTTCACCCGGGGTCGCGAAGTCACCGTGGTGGGTACCCTCGACGGCAACGAGCGCAGGACCGTTGGCGAGTTCGAACTGCAGCTGCCGCGGATCGCGGCGAGCACCGTGTACCTGTGGCCCGAGCGGGTCGACGCCTACTACTACGACCGCCCCGATATGTTCTGGTTCTCGAATGGCTTCCATCCCTGGTATGGCCCATCAATCCGCTACCACCGGGTAGCGCGGCCGCGGCCGGCCCCTGCGCCATCCACGCAGCCCGAGTAACCGCACCCGGAATGTCCCGCCTGTCACTGTAGCCGCGGACGACGATCGAACGACGCGGATACAAACAGAAAGCCCGGCATCAAGCCGGGCTTTCTTGTTGCCGCTTCAGCCCGGCGGCCAGTCCAGCGCGCGCCCGGCGAGCAGATGCAGGTGGATGTGGAACACGGTCTGGCCGCCATCGCGATTGCAGTTGATCACCGTGCGATAGCCGCTTTCGCCGAAGCCCTCGCGCTGCGCGTACTGGGCCGCGGCAATGACCAGCCGCCCCGCCAGTTCGGCATCGGCGGCGGTGAGCTCATTGAGCGTCGGAATCTCGCGTCGCGGCACGAACAACACGTGCAGCGGCGCCTGCGGATGGATGTCGCGGAAGCCGACCACGTGCTCATCCTCGTAGACGATCTGGGCCGGTATCTCGCGCGCGATGATTTTGGTGAAGAGGGTCGGCATGGCGGGGGCTCGCAGAAGTGGGGGCTTTTTCGGAGTGTAGGGCCCAGGGCTCAGGGCCCAGTAAGAGCGGTCACCCGTGTTTTTCTGGGCCCTGGGCCCTGGGCCCTGCTGTCCTCAAAGCTCATGCCGCGTCCCGAACGCATGCGCCAACGTCCCGCGATCGACGAACTCGAGCTCGCCGCCGATCGGCACCCCGTGCGCGATCCTGCTTGCACGCACGCCGGCGGCGCGCGCGAGCTGCGAGAGGTAGTGCGCGGTGGCCTCGCCTTCCACGGTGGGATTGGTGGCCACGATCAGTTCGCGCACTTCGCCCTCGTGCAAGCGTGCGGAGAGTTGGTCGAGGCCGAGCTCGGCGGGCCCCAGGCCGTCCAGCGGCGACAGCCGGCCGAGCAGCACGAAATACAGTCCGCGATAGCCGGTGGCCTGTTCGACGGCGAGTTGATCGACCGGCGACTCGACCACGCACAACAGCGCGGGATCGCGCGAGCTGCTGCTGCAGGTCGCGCACAGCGGGTCCTCGCTGAAGTTGCGGCAGCGGCTGCAATGGCCGATCCGATCCACCGCATCGACCAGACGCGACGCCAGCCGGCGCGCGCCGTCGCGATCGCGCTCGAGCATGTGGAAGGCCATGCGCTGCGCACTCTTCGCGCCGACGCCGGGCAGGCAGCGCAGGGCCTCGATCAGTTCGAGCAGCAGCGGCGATCCGGCCGACACGGGCTCAGAACGGCAGCTTGAAGCCGGGCGGCAGGCTCATGCCGCCGGCGACTTCCGACATCCGCTGCTGGGTGGCCTCGGCGATCCGGTTGTTGGCGTCGTTGCAAGCCGCGACGATCAGGTCCTCGAGCATCTCGAGGTCGCCACCGGCCAGGCTCGGGTCGATCTTCACCCGCAGCACTTCGTGGCGGCCATTGATCGCGACACTCACCATGCCGCCCCCGGCCTGCCCGCTGACCTCGAGCGCGGCAACTTCGTCCTGCGCGCGCTTGAGGTCTTCCTGCATGCGCTGGGCCTGCTGCATCAGGTTTCCCAATGGACCTTTCATCTGCTTACTCCGGCTGGCTGGGGCGGGTCGATTGCGGCACGATCCGCGCGTCGAACAGGGAAACGATGCTCTGCACCACGGGATCGGCGGCAATCGCGGCCTCCGCATGCTGCTGGCGCAGCGAGGACTCGCGTCGACTGCGATACGCCACGGTGTCGACCGCGGCGGACACGCTTTCGACCTGGATCTTCAGGCCGGCGCCGAGCGCGGGCGCCAGCGCTGCCGCCAGCGACACGAGGATGCCGTCGCTGCGCAGGTGCTCGACATTCGGCGCGATCCCGAGGCGCAGGCGGCCATCGCTGAACCCGAGTGGCACCACGTTGTTGGCGAACTCGCGCACCGGTCCACTGAGCTTGATGCCGGCGAGCAGCTCCGACCAGCGCTCGGCATCGACGGGGCCGGACCATGTCGCCGTCGTCGACTGCGGTACTGGCGCGGCCGGGGCCGGCTTGGGCGCGGCAGTGTCTGGACCACGGCGCGCTGGCGCAACCGCTTCGGGTTTGGCCGTGGCGGCTGCGGCGGGCGCCGCACCCGGGGCCGGTGCGATTGCCGGCGTGCTCGCGCGGTTTGCACCCAGCGGCGTGCGTGTGGATGCCGACGGAGCTGACGCCTGCGCCGCGCGTTCGCCATCGCCAGCCGGCCGAAACGCCAGCATGCGCAGCAGCGTCATCTCGAAGCCGGCGCGCGGGTTCGGCGCCATCCCGAGGTCGCGGCGTCCGGTGATCGCCAACTGGTAGAGCAACTGGACCTCGTCGGCGCCGAGCGATTCCGCCAGCG
>JANOEA010000317.1:0-2141 GCA_031412975.1 Pseudomonadota bacterium
GGGATTCCGCAGTCGCCGCTATAGCGGCTCCCACAAGGAAACCCCCAAGGCGCCGCTGCAGCGCACTCTCCTTGTGGGAGCTGCCATGGCAGCGACTGCAGCGATCGGGAGATTCCGCAGTCGCCGCTATAGCGGCTCCCACAAGGAAACCCCCAGGTCGCCGTTGTGGCGGCTCCCACAAGGGGCACCTATCGCCGTGCGCAAATGGCCCGCATTCCTTTGCCGTTTCCTCCACGTCTATACTCGGCCCAGCCCTCCATCCAGGCCACCATCCGAACTTGATCACCGGACTTGCCGACGACTTTCCGCAGGATGCCGTGGAGCGCCAGCTCCCCGACGTCGAGAGCGCGCGGCGCCTGATCGGCGAGCGGCGGCCGGACGTGGCTCATCTGCTGCGACGGCGCCGCGCGATCTATCACGACTTCTACGGTGAAGGCGCGCAGTCCTATCTCGAGCGCGCCGAGAGCGCGGTGCTGCTGGCGCTGGCCCGCCTGGGCCTGCGCCACGGCACCTTCGGCGACGACTTCCACGACTACCACAACGAAGACCACGCGCTGGAGATCCTCGATCGCCGCCTCGGTCGCGTACTCGGCCAGGAAGGCGTGATCGCGCTGCCGGGCCGCGACTGGCTCGCGCTGTCGCTGTTCGCCAGCTGCCACGATTTGCGCCAGCGCGAAGCGTTTTCGTTCCGCCACGGCATCGGCAACAACGAAGCGGCGAGCATGGCCGAAACCCACCGGATCCTGGTCGCGGCGGGATTCGACCCGCAGGCCGACCGCGATTTGTTCGTCTCGCTCGAGATCATGATCGCGGGCAGCACCTTCGACGCCAGCCCACGCCAGGCCAGCTACAACAGCGCCGAGGTGCTCGCCACCGGTGGCCCGCTGGCGCCGAACCTGGCGGTCATGCTCGACCAGGCGATGCCGGAGTGGCGCGCCGACGCGATGATCGTGCGCGCGGTCAACCTCGCACTGATCGCCTCCGACCTCGACACCGCCAATGTCGGCGAGCGCTTCGCCGAGTTCGCGGCCAGCGCGGCGCGACTTGCCGCCGAGCGCGAGATGCGATCGGGTCGCGCACTGGCCTCGACGGATTCCGGCGAGCCGACCCTGAAGTTCCTGACCGACGGGCAGGAACGCTATTTCTTCGACCTGCATCGCTTCTGCTCGCCGCTGGGCACCGCGGTGTTCGCACAGGGCAAGGACTACAACGCACCGCGCGTGCGGATCCTGTCCGGGCTGTTGCGCGAGCGCTTCGGCGGGTCCGCGGACTTCAGCGGCGGCGAGGTGCTCAATGCCCACCTCGAGCTCGCCGAAACGGTCTGATAGCCCCTGCGGGTCGTGACGTCGCTGGCCGCCCTGCGCTGGGCTATGCTTCCAGAATGATGGAACAATCAATCGCGGTTCGCGCACTCGGTGCGCTGGCCCAGGACGCGCGCCTGCGCGTGTTCCGCGCGCTGGTCGGAGCCGCGCATGAAGGCCTCACGCCGGGCGAGCTCTCCAGCCGCCTCGGCATCCCCGCGTCGACCCTGTCGTTCCACCTGCGCGAGCTGGTCGACAGCGGGCTGGCGAGCGTCGCGCGCAGCGGCCGCCAGCTGCACTATCGTGCCGACCTCGCGCGGATGGACGCGCTGTTGTCGTACCTCACCGCGCATTGCTGCGGCGGTGCGCCGTGCACGCCGGCGGTGCGCGTGGCCGCCCCACCGCGCCGCGCGCGAACCGCACGCCAGCGCAAACCCTGACCTGCGGCCCAGCCGCCTCGCCGCGAGTTCGCGCAAGAAAAAGGGGCCGCTGTTGCCAGCGGCCCCGATGCGTCCAGTGGTTTCAGGTCACGGTCGCAATGGCGCCAGACACGACGCCAGCAGGGAAACGTGCGAGGAGAATGCCCATCCCTGGGCCGGCTTCCTCAATAGCGGATGCAATCCGGGGCTGGACGAGGCCAGCCCCGGCATGGCTTACGGGCGGATCGAACCCGGGTAGGTCCAGCCCTGCGTCCAGTCACGGAGCGGGGTCGGGCCAAACGCGCCGCGGTACGTGGTGCGGTCGAAGAAGCCACCGGTCGGCGGAGCCACTGCGGTGCCGTCGAGCGAACCGCCGAGCACCGGAATGCGACCGACGAGATTGCCGTCCAGCGCGCCGGTC
>JANOEA010000318.1:0-1787 GCA_031412975.1 Pseudomonadota bacterium
GCGGTGCTCGACGGTGCGCGGATCGACGAGCAGGCGGTGTCGCTGAAGCCGCCGACGGTGGCCGAGAACACCTTCAGCGACTACGCGCACCTGGGCTTTACCCTCGGCAAGCATCCGATCGCGCTGATCCGCAACGCGCTGGCCGCGCGAAAAGCGCGCAGCGCCGCACAACTGGGGCAACTGCGCGATGGCGCGCCGGCGCGCACCGCAGGACTGGTCACCGTGCGCCAGCGTCCCGGCACCGCGAGCGGCGTCACCTTCGTCACCCTCGAAGACGAGACCGGCGTGGTCAACGTGGTGGTGTGGCTCAAGCTCGCGGCCGACCAGCGCCGCGAACTGGTCGAATCCACCGTGCTGGGTGTTGATGGCCAGATGCAGGTCGCCGACGGCGTGCGCCATCTGGTTGCGCATCGGCTGCACGACTGGAGCGGTTTGCTCGGCTCGCTCGATGCGCGCTCGCGCGATTTTCATTGAATCGCGTGGCTTTCGGTCGCGCGCACGGCGCGCTCCTACAAAACCGCTGCGGGCCTGTAGGAGCGCACCCTGTGCGCGACAGGCGGATTCAAAATCGCCGCGTTGTTGCAGGAGCGCACCCTGTGCGCGACAGGCGGATTCAAAACCGCCGCGTTGTTGCAGGAGCGCACCCTGTGCGCGACCGGCGGATTCAAAACCGCCGCGTTGTTGCAGGAGCGCACCCTGTGCGCGACAGGCGGATTCAAAACCGCCGCGGGCCTGTAGGAGCGCACCCTGTGCGCGACCGCTGCACTCGAATGCACCGCATGCCTGGAGGTTGCGCTCAGCCACAATGCGTCCGCGCCACCGGTCCGTAGCCGTTGCGTTGTACCTTGGCTTGATCACCCACAGGAGACCCCATCATGCCGAATGCGGGGCATGCAATCGTGCGCAGGCCGGCGCGCTCGCTGGTCGACGCCTGCGAGCTGACCCACATCGCGCGGCAGCCGATCGACTTCGCGGGAATCCTCGCCGAACACGCTGCGTATTGCGCCGCGCTGCAAGCGATCGGCCTCGACGTGGAGATCCTGGATGCGGTCGACGCTCACCCGGACAGCGTGTTCGTCGAAGACAGCGTGGTGTCGCTCGGAGACTTGGCGATCCTGACCCGGCCCGGAGTGAGCAGCCGCCGCGGCGAGCCGGAGTTGCTGCTCGAGGTGCTGTCGCGCCTGGGCATCGAGAGCCGTCGCATCGAGTCACCCGGAACACTCGACGGCGGCGACGTGCTTGCGATCGGCTCGGTCCTGTATGTGGGGCGCAGTGGCAGGACCAACGCCGAGGGCATCGCGCAACTGACCGCGCTCGCAAAGCCGCATGGCTATCGGACGACTGCGGTGGATGTGCGGGGTTGTCTGCATCTGAAGACCGCATGCAGCGCGCTCGATGCGGAGACGCTGTTGATCAACCCGGCGTGGGTGGATGGCGATACGATCGCGCAAATGCGGCAGATCGAGATTGCCGCGAGCGAGCCGTTTGCGGCGAATGTGCTGCGTGCGGGCGGCAGCATCATCGCCAACGCCGCGAACCGGGTCACATGGGCGAGGATCGAGCGGCATTGCGCGGCGAACGGGATACCGCTGCGCGCCATCGCGTTGCACGAGTTCGGCAAGGCCGAAGCAGAGTTGACTTGCCTGAGCGTGATTTTTCCGCCGCGCGCGCATACGCAGTCGTAAGTGGGGCGGCGGGCCACGCCCCGCCCTACGACCCAACCCCCAGCCCCCGATTGGGCGGGCCTACGGCCCGCCGCCACCGCACCGCGTAGGGCGGGCCTTCGG
>JANOEA010000319.1:0-19197 GCA_031412975.1 Pseudomonadota bacterium
TGGCGGTGATCGCCTCGTCGTCGGGATCGGTGGTGATGTCGCCGACGAATTCCTTGTCGATCTTGAGGGTGTCGATCGGCAGGCGCTTGAGGTAGGCCAGCGAGGAGTAGCCGGTGCCGAAGTCGTCGATCGCGAGGTTCACGCCCAGCGACTTGATCTGGGTCAGGGTCGAGATCGACTGCTCGGCGTTGGCCATGACCATGCTTTCGGTCAGTTCCAGCTCGATCCGGTGCGCGGGCACCCGGAAATCCTCGAGCATCTGCCGCAGCGTGGTGTACAGCTCGCCGCGCAGCAGCTGCAGCATCGACACGTTGACCGCCATCGTGGTGGCGTTGAGTCCGGCCTTCATCCAGCGCTGCACCTGCACGCAGGCCTCGCGGATCACCCATTCGCCGATCGGCACGATCAGGCCGGTCTCCTCGGCCAGCGGGATGAAGGTGACCGGCGAGACCTGGCCGAGCTCGGGATTGCGCCAGCGCAGCAGCGCCTCCACACCCGTGATGCGGTCGTCGACCAGCGACATCTTCGGCTGGTAGACCAGCGACAGCTCGCCGCGCTCGATCGCCTTGTGCAGGTGGCTGACCATGCTCGCGCGCATCCGCGCATGCGCGTCCATCGCCTCGGTGTAGGTCTGGTAGGTGTTGCGGCCCTTGTCCTTGGCCTGGTACATCGCGGTGTCGGCGTACTTGAGCAAATCGGTCGGCACCTGCCCGTGGTCGGGATAGATGCTGATGCCGATCGATGGCGAGATCACGATCTCGTTGCGGCCGTCGATGTCGAGCGGGATCACGAAGCCGTCGAGCAGCTTCTGCGCGACGCGCTCGGCCTGCTCGGTATCGGCAAGGTCTTCGATCACCACCGTGAACTCGTCGCCGCCGAGGCGGGCGACGGTGTCGGAGTCGCGCACCGTCGCCTGGATGCGCGCGGCCGCGGCCTTCAGCAGGCGATCGCCCGCGGCGTGGCCCATCGAGTCGTTGACGTGCTTGAAGCGGTCGAGGTCGAGGAACAGTACCGCGACCTTCGAGCCATGCCGGCGCGCGCGGATCATCGCGTGCGCGAGGCGCTCGCCGAGCAGGGTGCGGTTGGGCAGGCCGGTGAGGGTGTCGTAGTTGGCGAGATAGCGCAGCTCCTGCTCGGCGCGCTTGCGGTCGGTGATGTCGGTCAGCACGCCGACCCAGTGGGTGCGCTCGCCGGCATCGTCGAGCACCTCGCTCAGTTCGAGCCAGCACAGGAACTCCTCGCCATCCTTGCGCTGCTGCCACAGCTCGCCGCTCCAGTGCCCGCTCTGGCTGACCGTGCGCCGCAGGGCGTGGTGGAAATCCTCGCTGTGCTGCTCGCAGTTGAGCATCGCGCTGTCCTGCCCGACCACTTCGGCCTGCGTATAGCCGGTCATGCGGGTGAACGCGGGATTGATCGATGCGAAGCGGAATTCGAGGTCGGTGACGGTGACCGCTTCGGCCATGCTGCGGATCACCTCTTCGGCGATGCGGCGTTCGCGCTCGGCCAGCCGCGTGCGGGTCACATCGCGCGCGGTGCCGGCGACCCGCAGCGCGCGGCCGTCGTCGTCGCGTTCGACGATGCGCCCGCGCGAGCGTACCCACACGTACGCGCCGGCGGCGGTGCGCACCCGGTGCTCGGATTCGAAAGAGTCGCGGCGCCCGGCCACGTGTTCGTCGAGGATCCGCTCGACGCGCGCACGATCCTCGGGATGCACCGCGTGGTTGCGCCAGTCGTCGGCGCTGATCCGATGTTCGGGCTCGTAGCCGAGCAATCCGTCGGCGCCGATCCGGACCATCTCGTTGCGGCGCAAATCGTAGTCCCAGAACTCGTCGCCGGAGCCCCAGATCGCCACCCGCAGGCGCTCCTCGCGTTCGCGCAGTTCACGCGTATGCAGGCGTTCGCGCTGCACCCGCCGTCGCCAGCCGAGCACCGGCAGGCCGATCAGGGCAAGCGCGAGCGCGGCGTACAGCAGCTGCACCGGCACGCTCATCCACCACGCCGGTGCCACCGCGATCTGCAGGCTTGCCTGCTCGGGACTGAGCACACCATCGGGGTTGGTGCCGCGCACTTGCAGCGTGTAGTCGCCGGGGTCGAGGTTGGTGAAGGTGATCTCGTTGCGGGTGCCGAGCGAGAACCAGCGCTCGTCGAAGCCCAGCAGCCGATACTCGAACTGGTTGCGCGAGGGCGCGGCGAAGTCGAGCGCGGCCACGTCGAAGCCGACGATGCGCTGGTCGTGGCCGAGTTCGACCTGCTTGAAGTCATCAGGCGACAACACCGGCCGCCAGTCGCCGCCGATCTGCCAGCCAGTGAACGCCACGGGCGCTGCGAATTCGCTGCCGGTCAGGCGTTCGGGTGCGAACAGGTTGATGCCTTGCGCGCCGCCAAACGCGAGTCGCCCATCGGCCAGTTCGGTATCCGCACCGCCGTTGAACTCGAGGCCCTGCAGGCCCTCTTCGATCGCATAGCGCTGGAACCGGCCGCGGGCGTGGTCGAAGCGCACGATCCCGCGATTGGTCGCCAGCCACAGGTTGCCGCGGTTGTCTTCCTGGATGCCGTACACGGTCGAACCGGGCAGGCCGTCGGAGGCCAGGTAGCGATGGAAGCGCGCGCTGTCGGGCGTGAGTTCCTGCAGGCGGCTGAGTCCACCGTGGCTGCCGAACCACAGCGTGCCATCGGCCGACTCGTGGATCGCGCGGATCAAATCGCCGGCTGGCGTATCGCGCGCGGCCGACGCCTTCGGCAGGCGCCGCATGTTGCCGCTGGTCGGGTCGAGCTGGTTCAGGCCGTCGATGGTGCCGATCCAGATCCGGCCCGCGCGGTCCTCGTGCAGGCTCAGCACGCTGTTGTGCCACAGGCTCGCCGCATCCGCTGGCGCACTGAGGAAACTGGTCCAGCGTCCGCTGACCGGATCGCGGCGCGACAGGCCGGCATCGAGGCCGCCGACCCACAGCGTGCCGTCACGGGCCTGCAGCAGCGCGCGAATCGAATCGGTGCCGAAGGCCGCGCCCGTATCAGGCGACACGCTGACTGCCCGCGAGGTCGCCGGATCGAGCTGCAGCAGGCCGTGGTTGCTGCCGACCCAGATGCGGCCCGCGGGGTCCTCGGCCAGCGCGTGAACACTCAGCTCCACGCCGCTGCCGCGGTTGGGCAGCGCGCTCTCGAGCGCCTCGGTGAAATAGCTGAATTCGCGGCGCGAGAAATCGTAGCGCTTGAGTCCATCGCCGTCGGTGCCGATCCACAGCGCGCCACGCGAGTCCTGCAGCAAGGCCAGCACGTTGTTGGTCGCCAGCGCCCGCGCGCCGTCGAGTTCGTCGACCAGGAAGCGGAAGTCAGCGCCCTCGGGATCGGTACGCGACACGCCGAACACCTGGCCGCCCAGCCACAGCTGCCCTGAACGGTCGACCATCAGGGTGAGGATCTCGTCCTCGGGCAGGCTGCCCGGTATCGGCGCGTTGCGCTGCAGGCGTTCGGTGCTGCCGCTGACCGGGTCGAATACCACCACGCCGCCACCGTTGAGCGCGAGCCATAGCCGGTTGTCGGATGCCTGCACGATCGACTGCAGTGGGATCCGGTCGATGCCCGGCCACGCCAGCTCCGCCGCACCATCGGCGCCGACCCGCCACAACGCGCCATCGCTGCCGACCCACACGCGCTGCTGTGCATCGACGAACACCGCGCGCGGCTGCGCGATCTGCAATTCGGCGATCCGCTGCACGCGATCGGTGCCGCGATCGATGCGGTACAGGCCGCGGCTGGTCGCCGCCCACAGCCCCGCGCCGCCATCGCGTGCGAAGCCGAAGGTCTGCGCGAGCCCGCCAGCGGCGCTGTCGAACAGCAGCACGTCGACCGACTTGCCCGCGCCGTCGATGCGTTCGATCCCGCGCGCCGAGCCGACCCACAGGCCGCGGTCGGGCTCGCCGAGCAGTGCGCCAACGGGCCCGCGCATCGGACGCTCCGCGGTCGCCGGCGGATCCGCGACGAAGCGGCCACCCTTGGCATCGAACCACGCCGTGCTGCCGTCGCGGGTGCCGATCCACAATCGACCCGCGCTGTCTTCGGCCAACGCCGTCACGAAACTGTCCGGCAGGCTGTCAGCGAGTTCCGGATTGTGCTCGAAGGTCAGGAAGCGATAACCGTCGTAGCGGTGCAGTCCACCCTCGGTGGCGATCCACACGAATCCGGTGCGGTCCTGCAGCAGCGCGTTGACGGTGTTCTGCGCCAGATCCTCGTCGGCGTTGACGCGCTGGAAGAAATACACGCGCTCGGCGGCCGCTGCGACGCCCGCCAGCAGCAGCGTGGCAGCTGCCACGAGGTGCAGGGCCAGTGAATGGCGGCGGAGTGAGAACATCCTGCGGTGGCCTGCCCGGTGGAGCCCGTGCCCAAGCATAACCCGAGCCGCAGCCCACGCACCGCGCACCGGTCTACAATGCGCACCATGCACGAACCGGTCGAACACGATGAACTGGCCCACAGCCTGCAGCAGCTGAGCATGGGGGTCGGCGCCAGCGAGCTGCACGGCTCGCTGGCCGGATACCTGTGCGCGGGCGGTCGTGGCCATCGCGATCGCTGGCTGGCCGACCTCGCGCTCGAGGAACTGGCCGAGGTGGTCGCGGGAAGCCCGGACCGGAGTCTGTTCGAGCGCGTCTACGAAGCGCTGCTGGTCGACCTCGATGATCCGGAACTCGGCTTCAATCCCCTGTTGCCCGACGACGATGCCCCGCTGGAAGAACGCGCCATCGCGCTGGTCGACTGGTGCCGGGGCTTTCTCGGCGGCGTGGGCTTGTCGGGGGTCGATCTGGGCGGTGGCCTGAGCGGGGAACTCGGCGAGGTGCTGCACGACTTCGGACGCATCGCGGCGGCCAACTTCGACGAGGGCGACAGCGTCGAGGACGACGAAGAGGCCTACGCCGAGGTGGTCGAGTATGTGCGGGTGGGCGCGCTGCTGGTGCGCACCGAGCTGTCGCGCGTGCCACGCGAGGCGACCCGCCATTGACCGCGCGGCGGCACCGCGCGCTACGATCGCGTCGCGCCCATTTCCATTCCCCGCAACGGATGCCCGCACCGCAGTGATCACCCGCGCCGAATTCGCCCGTCGTCGTCGCCAGCTGATGCGCATGATCGGCCGCGACGCCATCGCGATCATCGCCGCCGCGCCCGAGCGCATCCGCAACAACGACGCGCACTATCCGTACCGGCAGGATTCCGACTTCCACTACCTGACCGGCTTCGCCGAACCCGATGCGGTGCTGGCGCTGATCCCGGGTCGCGCGCATGGCGAGGCGATCGTGTTCTGCCGCGAGCGCGATCCCGAACGCGAGCGCGATCCCGAACGCGAGCGCTGGGACGGCCCGCGCGCCGGCACCGAAGGCGCGGTCGCGCAGCTGGGCGCCGACGATGCGTTCCCGATCGACGACATCGACGACATCCTGCCCGGGATGATCGAGGGCCGCTCGCGGGTGTACTACCACTTCGGTCGCGATACCGAGTTCGACCTCAAGGTGATCGGCTGGGTCAACCGCGTGCGCGCGCAGGTGCGCACCGGCGCGGTGCCGCCGCACGAATTCGTGGCGCTGGGCCACCTGCTGCACGATTTGCGCCTGTTCAAGTCGCGCGCGGAGCTGCGCACGATGCAGAAGTCGGCCAGCATCGCGGCCAAGGCGCATCTGCGCGCGATGCGCAGCGTGCGACCGGGGATGAACGAGGCGCAGATCGAGGGCGAGTTGCTGCAGGTGTTCCGCAGCCACCACGCGGTGCCGGCGTACGAGCCGATCGTCGGCGGCGGCGCCAATGCCTGCGTGCTGCACTACCGCGCCAACAATGCGCCGCTCAACGACGGCGATCTGCTGCTGGTCGATGCGGGCGCCGAATTCCAGTGTTACGCCTCGGACATTACCCGCACCTATCCGGTCAACGGTCGCTTCTCCGATCCGCAACGCGCGATCTATGCGGTGGTGCTGGAGGCGCAGCTCGCCGCGATCGAGCAGGTGCAGGCCGGCAACAGCTGGATCGCGCCGCACGATGCGGCGGTGCGCTGCATCACCCGCGGCCTGATCCGGCTGGGCATCCTCAAGGGCGGGCTGGAGGCCAACCTGAAAGCCGAGGCCTGCAAGCCCTACTACATGCACAAGACCGGTCACTGGCTGGGGCTCGACGTGCACGACGTCGGCGACTACCGCATCGACGGCGAGTTCCGCGAGCTCGAGCCCGGCATGGTGATGACCGTGGAGCCCGGCATCTACGTCGCACCCGATGCCAAGGGCGTGGACCGCCGCTGGCGCGGGATCGGCGTGCGCATCGAGGACGATGTGGTGGTGACCCGCGGTGCGCCGCAGGTGCTCAGCGCCGAAGTGCCGAAGGACCCCGAACAGATCGAAGCGCTGATGGCGCGCGCGCGCGCCTGAGCGTCATTCGACTGCGCGGCGGGCGGTCAGGCTCACGCCCCGCTCAAGCGATCCGCCCGGCCAGCACGAACAGCGCGAGCACCACGCCGAGCACCACCAGCACGCGCCAGGCCAGCGTCATCGCCTCCTGCATCTCGGCGATCGCACCGCGGCTGTCGTCGACGTATTCGTCGGCCACCTCGATGTCGGCATCGACCGATGCGCGCGCGGCCGCGCGCAGGAACCCCGCATCGAGCCCACGACCTTGCTTGCGGCTGGCGTGCCAGTCGCGCCATGCGCCGGCCACCGCGTCGAAGTCGGCGGCGACCGCCAGCGCCAGCGTGACCAGGTGCGCCGCCGGCCAGTCGAGCAGGCGCTCGAGCCGCGCGCAGGCCGCGGCCAGCGGCGGCGGCACCGCATCTTCGAAACCCTCGTGGCGCGCGATCAGCTGCGTGATGCGATACAGCAGGGCACCCGCCGGACCCAGCAGCACGAACCACAGCAGCACGCCGAACCAGCGCGTCAGCGCCGCGCTGAATACCGCGTCGACCAGCAGGGTTCCGGTGATTCCGTTCGGCGGCACTTCGGCGCCGAGCATGTGCACGGCGACTCGTCGGCGTTCTGCATCCGGCGCATGCACGACGGCCTCGACGTCCAGATCCAGATCGCGCGGACCCCACGCATAGAACAGCGCCGCGACCGCGAGCGCGAGGCTCGCCAGTCCGAATGCGGTACCGGCCAGTGCCTGCTGCAGGCCGAACAGCAGCAGCACCGGTACGCCGACCACCAGCAGCGCGCCGAGGCTGCCGGCCCACCAGCTGCTCCTGCCGAACCAGCCGTGCAGGAATCCCGCCCATCCCGCCAGCCAGCCGAACTGACGCAGGCGCGCGAGGTCGGGCAGCGTATGCGCTGCCGCGAGCGCTATCACCATGGCGAGCAGCTTGATGGCCATTCACATCCCGATCCGGAGCGAGCCCGGATTGTAGCCAGCGATCCCGATCCGCGTAAGCCGCACGTCCCGCGCGCTCAGCGCAAGACCAGCGGCTGCCCCGGCGTCAGCGACTCGCCGGTCAGTGCCCGATACCAGTGGTCGATCAGATGGAAGGCGATCGACATCCCCGGCGACAGCGCCAGCTCGCCGGATTCGATCAACTGCGGCATCGCATCGGCGTCGAACCAGCGCGCGTCGGCGAGCTCGCTGCCGACTACCGGCGGCTGCAGCGTCGCCTGCGCCTCGAAACCGAGCATCAACGAAGCAGGGAACGGCCACGGCTGCGAACCGAGGTAGCTGCAGCGCTCGATGCGCACGCCGCTTTCCTCGGCGACTTCGCGCGCTACCGCCTGTTCGAGCGTCTCACCGGGCTCGACGAAACCTGCCAGCGTCGAATAGCGGTTCTGCGGCCAGTTGTGCTGCCGGCCCAGCAAGCAGTGGCGGCCGCTGGCGACGATCACGATGATCGCCGGATCGGTGCGCGGGAAGTAGCTCGCCGCGCACTGCGGGTCGCTGCATTCGGCGCGATGTCCGGCATGGGTCAGGCGGGTCGGCGCACCGCACACGCCGCACCAGCGCTTGCGCGACTGCCAGTGAGCCAGCGCGCGCGCATAGGCGGCGAGCCCCGCATCGGCGGCATCCAGCATGCCCAGCGCGCCGCGAAGATCGGCGAAACGCAGCGAGTCCGGATCGGCGCAGCCGCTTACCGCGGCGTCGTCGACCACCAGCGAAAAGCGCGCGATCGAATCGCGCAGGCCGAGGAAGCTGGCGTGCGCGGGATCGATCTGCGGCAGTCGGGCGGGCACTGCGGTGTACAGCTGCTGGCTTGCGTCGAGCAGCACGCGCCCGTCGGCGCGCAGGAACACCAGCTGGGTATCGTCCGCGCACCAATGCGCCTTGATCGCCTGCGCATCCTCGCGCAGCTCGCCGGCCCGATCGACGCCCGCTTCGACGAACGCGAAGCCGGCGCTGAACCGGCTGGTGCTCACATCGAGAACGAAGAACCGCAGCCGCAGGTGGACTTGGCGTTCGGATTGCGGATCACGAACTGCGCACCCGACAGCGACTCCGAGTAGTCGACCTCGGCGCCCATCAGGTACTGCAACGACAGCGGATCGACCACCAGCGTGGTGCCGTCGCGCTGCACGGCAAGGTCGTCCTCGGCCTGCTGCTCGTCGAAGCTGAAGCCGTACTGGAAGCCCGAACAGCCGCCGCCGCTGATGTACACGCGCAGCTTGAGCTGCGGGTTGCCTTCTTCGCGCACCAGTTGCGCGACCTTGGCGGCCGCGGCGGCGGTGAACTGCAGGGGTGCTGCCAGCGACTGGTAGTCGGGCATCGCGATGGGTGTGTTCATGGGCGCACGATCCTGCGGCAGGCGGGGCCGCCGTACCACGGCGATGCCCCAAGCATGGGGGCGCGCTGCGCTGCGATCAAGCCGTGGCGTCGGGTTCCGGCCCGCTGAGCTGGCGCGGGGTGGAGTCCTCGCGCACGATCCGACCGTTGACCTCGGCGCCGGCGGCCATCTCCAGCAGCCGGTAGTGGATGTTGCCCTCGACGCGCGCCTGGGTCGCCAGCTCGACCTTGGCCGATGCATGGATGTCGCCGCTGACGCTGCCGTTGATCACCACGTGCGGTGCGCGGATCTCGCCCTCGATGCGGCCGCGCTCGGACAGCACCAGCACGGCCTCGCTGCCCGGCTCGGCGGTGACCGAGCCGATCACGGTGCCATCGACGTGCAGTCCGCCGGAGAACACCAGGTCGCCACGCACGATCACCTTGGTGCCGATCAAGGTGTCGACGTTCATGCTCGGTCGGCGGTCGGCCTTGCGATCAAAGCCCAGCATTGTCGTTCTCCCCGGCGGCCAGCGCCTCGCTCCAGGCAAAGGCCTGCTGCGTGCGCTCACCGCCCGATGTGGATGCGGAAACCAGGATCCGGTTTGGCACAAACCCGGCGGGCAGGGTGAGCATGCCCTCCAGACGTTGAAAATATTTGAACGAGAATCGCAAATCCGCAGTCCCGGCCGCCGCCGACAGCTCGCGCCACGGCAGCGTGACCACCGCACCGTCGCGCACGCCCTCGAGCGCGATCTGTGCGGTGCCCGCGGTCAACGCGCTCTTCTTGAGGTTCTGGGTCAGGGTCAGCACGAAGTTGAACGCGCGTGTATCGGGCACCGCTTCCAGCGTCACCGTGTGCACGCCCAGCGTGCGGCGGTCGCTGCCGCCCACCAGGCGCTGGTAGAAACCCAGGTCCGCGCGCAGCGCAGCGATCTCCTGTTCGCGCTCGCGCAGGTTTTGCTGCAGGCTCTGGGTCGCTGCCTGCGCGACCTGTTCGGCGCGCTCGGCCACCGCAAGGCGGGCACGCACTGCTTCGAGCTGGGCGTCGATGGCCGGCAGGTCCTTGCGGCTGGCGCCGGCGCCCGCATCGGCAGACGAACGCAGCGGCGGTGCGTCGACGAGATCGCGGTTGTAGAGCCACACCAGCGCCAGCGAGCCTGCCCACAGCACGCCCAGCAGCAGCCAGCGGCGCCAGCGGCCGGCGCTGCCTTGCTCGCGCACGACCAGGCGGGGAATCGGAGCGATGCGAACCATCAGCTGCGCGTCGCGAAGGGGATCGGCCTTATAGCCGCGCGCGCAAGCGAGCGTCAAGGGAGCCTCTGAACAAGTCCCGCGCACCGCGCCGCCGATCGCGCCGATCACAGGAAGCGGAACTCGAAAGCCACCGCATCCTTGCCCGGATCCTCGACTTCGAGGCTGAGGCTGGCGCTGCCACCGGCAGGCAAGCCGGCCGCCATCGCCCGCAGGTCGCCCAGGTAATCCTCGGGTGCGAAGCGGCGCAGCGCGATCCGCCGCTCATTGACGTCCGACAGGGTGATCTCGACGGTCGGGAACGGCTGTCCGAACGGCGCCTGGTTGATCATGCTCGCCGAGATGATCAAGGCACCGGGTACCGAGGGATGCGGACGCACGTCGCGCGCGGTCAGCACGATGCGCGAGCGGTCGGGCACTGCGGGCAGGCTGCAGCCGAGGCGATCGCAGGCGGCCATCACCAGCTCGACCACGCTCGGCTGTGCCAGCAGGCGCTCGCGCGAAGCCCACGCCACCTGCACGCCGAGCCCGAGCAGCAGGGCCACGCTGCCGGCCATCCAGCCCCACCCCGCCGACGGACCGAGTGCCAGCGGGCGCCGCGCGCGGGTGAATGCGGGCGTGGGCTGGTTCGCGTCGCGCCGGGCCTTGGCCTCGTCGAATTCGACGAACAGCTCGCGCTGCTGCGACTGCGGGCGCGCGGCGGGCATGTTGAGCTGGACCAGGGTGCCGCTGACGCTGCGCCGCTTGAGCGTGGTGTAGGGCTCGGGCGGCAGTTCGTCGGTCAGCGTGGCCAGGGTGTCGAACTCGGCGCCACAACTGCCGCAGCGCACCCGCCCACGACCCTGCACCAGCGCGTCGGCACGCACCTTGTAGATGGTCAGGCATTCGGAACACTGTGCGTACATCGGCGCATTATGCCGCAGTCGGGTGCACCGACCGCCGCTCAGTCGGTGCTGGCGATCCGCACCCAGTCGTCGCGCCGCGTGACGCACAGCGATTCGAAATCCGCGCTGTAGGCGGCGAGCACTTCGTCGGCTTGCTCATGCAGGATGCCCGACAGCGCGATGCGGCCACCGATGCGGGTGGCCGCCGCGAGCACCGGCTCGAGCGCCACCAGTGGCCCGGCGAGGATGTTGGCCACCACCACGTCGTTGCCTTCCTTCGCGGCAATGCTGCCTGCAAACTCCTCGGGCGCACACACCGTGAACGCCGGATCCGGCACGCCGTTGCGCTGCGCATTGTCGCGACTCGACAGCAGCGCCTGCGGATCGTTGTCGACGCCGATCGCGCTCGCCGCACCCAGCTTGATCGCCGCGATCGCGAGGATGCCCGAGCCGCAGCCGTAGTCGAGCACGCAGCGACCGGCCAGATCGCCGCGCGTGGCGAGCCCGTCGAGCCACTCCAGGCACAGCGCGGTGGTCGGGTGGGTGCCGCTGCCGAAGGCCAGGCCCGGATCCAGCGCGACCACCACCGGTTCCGCGGCGCCATCGCTGTGCGCCTCGGGCGGCAACGCCATCCCGCTGGGAACTATCCACAGCCGGCTGCCGAAGCGCATCGGCCGGTACTGGTCCATCCACGCGCGGGTCCAGTCGGCGTCGGCCACGTCGCGGAATTCAAAGCGCTCGTCGTCCAGCGTGTAGACCAGGTCCTGCAGCACTGCGCGCAGGCCGCGCCGATCGACCTGCGCATCGAACAGTGCGGTGACCAGCAGCTCGCTCCACAGCGGCATTTCGCCCGCGGCAGGCTCGAGGATCGGCTCGTCGGCGGCGTCGAGCAGGGTGATCGACAAGGCGCCGACCTGGTCCAGTGCGCCCTCGAGGAAGCGCCATTCGCGGCGGCGCGCGCGGATCGTCAGTTCCAGCCAGCTCATCGACGCTGCCGCACCGGGTCGTAGCCGAAGGTCTCGATCGGCGGACGCTCGACGAGGTTGATCAGCACGCCGTCGGGATCACGCAACATCGCCTCTGCTTGCGCGCGATGCGGCATCACCAGTTGCAGCGGACCGCTGACCCGGGTGCCGCCATGCATCAGCGCGGTGGTGAGGCTGGCCTCGATGTCTGCCACGTAGAACACCAATGCCACCTCGCCGATCTGGAAACCGCTGCCCGCGCTCGGTCGTACGAGCGGGTCGGGTTCGTGGATGTGGAACAAACCGAGCATGCCGAAGTTCGGCTGCCCCGGCGTCTTGACGATCGCGCAGCGCGTGGTGGCCGCATGGTCGACGCCGAGCAGGGCCGGCACCACGTCGGCATCCAGCGCGCCCTCGAAGTAGATCTCGGTCAAGCCGAGGGCTGCGTAGAACGTGCGGCTTCGCCCAAGGTCGGCCACCCGCAGGGCGGCGCTTACCAGCGGGCTGATCGCGGTCTGTGGCGGCGCAGGGGCGCTCATGCGGTGTGCTTCATCGTCGGCTCAAGCCAGTCCGATCGCCTTGTCCTTGCGTTCGGCGATCCGCTTTTCCAGATAGTGGATGTTGCGACCGCCGTCCTGGAAGCCGGCGTCGGCCATGATGCGCTGCTGCAGCGGGATGTTGACCTTGATGCCCTCGATCACCAGTTCGGCCAGCGCGATGCGCATCCGCGCGATCGCCTGCGCCCGGTCCGGCCCGTGCACGATCAGCTTGCCGATCATCGAATCATAATTCGGCGGAATGCGGTAGCCCTCGTAGATGTGCGAGTCCCAGCGCACGCCGGGACCGCCGGCCGGATGGAAGCGCTTGATCTGGCCCGGCGAGGGCATGAAGGTGTCGGGATCCTCGGCGTTGATCCGGCATTCGATCGAATGCCCGCGCAGCACGATGTCTTCCTGCCGGATCTGCAGTTTCTCGCCCGAAGCGATCAGCAGCTGCTGGCGCACGAGGTCGATGCCGGTCACCAGTTCGGTCACCGGGTGCTCGACCTGGATGCGGGTGTTCATCTCGATGAAGTAGAAGCGCCCGTCCTCGAACAGGAACTCGAAAGTGCCCGCGCCGCGATAGCCGATGCGCAGGCAGGCGTCCACGCAGACTTTGCCGATCTGCGCGCGCAGTTCCTCGCTCAAGCCGGGGGCGGGCGCTTCCTCGACGACCTTCTGGTGGCGGCGCTGCATCGAGCAGTCGCGCTCGCCAAGGTGGATCGCATTGCCCTGGCCGTCGGCCAGCACCTGGATCTCGATGTGGCGCGGGTTCTCCAGGAATTTTTCCATGTAGACCTGGTCGTTGCCGAACGCGGCCTTGGCCTCGGCCTTGGTGGTACCGATCGCAGCCGTCAGCTGCGCGAGTTCGCGCACCACCCGCATGCCGCGCCCGCCACCACCGCCCGATGCCTTGACGATGACCGGAAAGCCGATCGCGGCGGCGATCCGCGCGTTCTCGTCCGGTTTGTCGCCCAGCGGTCCACCGGAACCGGGCACGCAGGGCACGCCGGCGGCCTGCATCGCGCGGATCGCCTCGACCTTGTCGCCCATCAGGCGGATCACAGCGGGTGTTGGACCGATGAACACGAAGCCGGACTTCTCGACCCGCTCGGCGAAGTCGGCGTTCTCGGACAGGAAGCCGTAACCCGGATGGATGGCCGCTGCATCGGTGACCTCGGCGGCCGCGATGATCGCGGGAATGTTCAGATAGCTGTCGCTGGCCGCCGCAGGTCCGATGCACACCGATTCATCGGCCATGCCCACGTGCTTGAGGTTGCGATCCACCGTGGAATGCACCGCCACCGTGCGAATGCCCAGCGAGTGGCAGGCACGCAGCACGCGCAGCGCGATCTCGCCGCGATTGGCTATGACGACTTTGTCCAGCATTAGACAGGGCCCAGGGTATAGGGCTCAGGGTGCAGGGACGGGCCTATACCCTTGTCCCTGTACCCTGCTCCCTGATGGTCAGGAAATGACGAACAACGGCTCATCGAACTCCACCGGCTGGCCGTTGCCGACCAGCACCGCGGCGATGGTGCCGGAGACATCGGCTTCGATCTGGTTGAACATCTTCATCGCTTCGATGATGCCCAGCACCTCGCCGGCCTTGACCTGTTGGCCGACCTTGACGTACGGCGGCGACTCCGGGGTGGCCGAGGCGTAGAAGGTGCCGACCATCGGCGCGCGTGCGACGTGGCCATCGGGCAATTCCTTGCCGCCGCCGGCCGGCGTGGCGCCGTTGCCGTCGTCGCGCTGGGTGGCCGCAGCGGCCGGGCGCTGCTCGACATGCACATGGGTCACCGGCGGTGCCGCGGCCTGCATGTGCATCGGCACGCCCTTGGGAATGCGCGAGAGGCGTACCACCTCCTCGCCCTCGCGGATCTCGAGTTCGGCGAGGTTGGATTCTTCGAGCAGGTCGATCAGTTTCTTGATCTTGCGCAGATCCATGGTCATGGGGTCCTCGATGGCCGGGTGTGGGCCGCGCGGGTGGCCGCAGCCGGGGGCGGGGTGGGGATCGGAAGCTCAGGCGCCGCTGGCGTGCAGCGACTGCGCGGCTGGGCGATCGCGCACACGCTCCAGCGCGGCGTCGATCGCAAACGCGTAGCCCTGCGGGCCGAAGCCGGCGATCACGCCGACCGCGCCGCCGGCCAGCAACGAATGGCGGCGGAATTCTTCGCGCGCATGCACATTCGACAGATGCACCTCGATGTAGCGGATCGCCGCTGCCGCCAGCGCGTCGCGCAGGGCCACGCTGGAATGGGTGAAAGCGCCGGGGTTGATCACGATGAAGGCGGTGCCATCGCGCATCGCCGCATGGATGCGCTCGATCAGCACCACTTCGCTGTTCGACTGCAGCGCATCGAACCCCACTCCCGCCGCCTCGATCTGGCGCCGTGCGGCGTCCTCGATCTGCGCCAGCGTGGTGTGCCCGTAGACCGCCGGCTCGCGGACCCCGAGCAGGTTCAGGTTCGGACCATTGAGCAGCAGGATCGACGCCACGGTGAGCCCTCGAAATCGGCACCAAGTCTGCGTGAAGGCGCCGATCTTGTCCAGATCGCCGAAGTTACCGGCGACTTGAACGCGCGATTGATACAAGCGTTCGAGGGGTCCCGGCATCGCCCGGGGGCGACGGCATGCCGCGAACTCAGCGCAAAACGGCCGCGTGTTCGCCGATCCAGCGGCGCAGTTCGTCGGCATCGAAGGACCCTGCGCGCACCGCCACCACGCGGCCCTGCGCATCTGCCAGCACGCTGAATGGCAGCACGTTGCGCGAATTTCCGAGCGCGACCGAACTGTCGCCCGCACGCGGCGCCTCGATCAGGTTCGGGTAACCGACCGGAACCCGCTGCAGGAACTCCTGCACCGCCTCGGGCGTATCCAGCGCGATGCCGACCACCGCCACGCCGATCGCACCCTGTTCGATGGCGAAGGCATCGAGGATCGGCATTTCCTTGATGCACGGCGGACACCAGGTGGCCCAGTAGTTGATCAGCAGCGGGCGGCCGCGGAATTCCGCGAGGCTGCGCTGCGTGCCGTCGACCTGCGGCAATCGCAGCGACGGCAACTCGCGCAAGGTCGCCGGCGGATCGGCCGCGGGCACCGTGCGCCACGGCGAGGGCTGCTGCACGCGCTGGCCGATCAGGAAGCCCGCGCCCGCACCGACCACTGCCACCAGCACGATCAACGCCACGGTAAGTTTCATGCGGATGCAGCGCGCGACGCGTTCAACACTGGCGCGCCTGCCGCAGGCGTTCGGCGAAGGGAATCGCTGCTTCGTAGCCGACCAGCCGCAATCCCCTGCGCTCGTCGCTGCCGCAGGCGAAGAACAGCGTGGCCGGCGGCCCGACGATGCCGAAGCGGCGCTGCAGTGCGACGTCGGCGTCGTTCTGCGCGGTCACGTCGACCTTGAGCAACACGAACTGGTCCATTTCGCGGCGCACGTCGGCATCGACGAAGGTGGTGCGCTCCATGCGTTTGCACTCCACGCACCAGTCGGCATAGAAGTCGAACAGCACCGGCTTGCCCTGCGCCATCGCCGCACCGATCGCGGCGTCCAGCGCCGCGCTGTCGGCGAGTTTTTCGAACGCCACCGCAGTGGTCGCACCGGTGCTGCCATCGCCGGCGCGCAAGGCCGCGAGCGGACGCAGGTAGTCGCGACCGCCAGACGCCACGCCGATGAACTGCAGCACGCCGAGTGCGAGCAGCATCACGCCGAGCGCCTTCCAGGTGCGATGCCAGCCACCGGCATGCTCGGGCAGTTTCTCCAACGCGCCCAGATGCACCCCGCAGCCGACCAGCAGGATGCCGACCAGCATCATGATCCAGACCGGATCGAGCACCCGCTCGAGCATCCAGATCGCAAGCAGCAGGAACACCACGCCGAACACCGACTTGACCGCATCCATCCACGGTCCGGCCTTGGGCAGCAGGCGTCCCTGGGTGGCACCGAACACCACCAGCGGTGCGCCCATGCCCATGCCCATCGCGAACAGCGCGAGCCCGCCGAGCAGCGGATCGCCGGTCTGTCCGATCCAGGTCACCGCGGCGGCCAGCGGTGGCGCCACGCAGGGACCGACCAGCAGCGCCGACAGCGCGCCCATCAGCGCCACGCCGGGCACCGAGCCGGGCTTCTGCTGGTTGCTGATCGTGGCCAGGCGCGTTTGCAGCCAGCCGGGCAGTTGCAGCTGGTAGAAGCCGAACATCGACAGCGCGAGCAGCACGAACAGTCCCGCGAACAGGGTCAGGATCCACGGCTTCTGCAGCACCGCGGTCAGGTTGATCCCGAGCATGCCCGCGATCACGCCGGCCACCGCATAGACCAGTGCCGAGGCGAACACATAGACCAGCGACAGCACCGCCGCGCGTCGCGCCGTCAGCCCATCGCCCGCACCCGCGAGGATGCCCGACAGTATCGGCACCATCGGATACACGCACGGGGTGAACGCAAGCCCGAGTCCGACGATGAAGAACGCGATCCCGATCAGCCACAAATTGCGTTCGCCGAGCACGCGGGTCAGCCGGCTTTCTTCGGTGTCGACCGCGCCGAGCGCGGCCGGTGCCGCCTGCACGGTCGCGTCGCTCGCGTTGCTGCGAAGGATGCGGTCGGCCGGCGGCAGGTCGAGGGTCACCCGTCGAGTCATCGGCGGATAGCAGATGCCGCCCGCCTGGCAGCCCTGGAAATCGGCGATCAGCGTGATGCTGCGCGCGCCGCTGCTCGACGCGCCACTGCGCACTTCGATCGGCACCTCGACGATGTCGTAGTAGACGGTCATTTCGCCGAAGTGCGCGTCGACTTCCACCACGCCTGCAGGCCAGCGCGGCACGCCGAGCACCACGTCGGCATCGTCGGTCCTGAACCTTGTCTTGTCGCGATACAGGTAATAGCCCGGCGGCATGCTGAAGCGCGCCAGGATGCCGCCATCGGATGCGCTGCCAATGGCCTCGAAGCGGAAGGCCTGGTCGTCGGGTAGTGGCAACGCGTCACTCGCGGAGTTCGCGGGCGCGCCGCCGAACAGTGCACTGGCGCCGCCGAGGCCGGCGGGCGTGGCACCTGCGGGCGACTGCAACGGCGTTGCCGCTGCAGGTGTCATCGGCGCGGACAACGCCGAAGCCGCGGCGGGCAGTGCGACGGTGATCTGCTGCCGATGCGGCGGATAGCAGATCGCGGGATCCTTCTCGTGGCAGCCCTGGAAACCCACGGTCAGTGTCAGCGTAGCGGCTGCATCGGGACCCGCGATCAGCGGCAGCACGCCTGCAGCCGCATCGTGATACACCTCGACATCGCCGAAGAACTCGTCGGTCTTCGGCTCGCCGGGCTCCATCGCCAGCGTGCCCGCGGTCCAGCCAGCGCCCTCGACGCTGGCCTTGATCCGCTCGCGGTACAGGTAATAGCCGTCCGCGATCTCGAAGCGGATCGCGATCGATTCGCGCGAACTCGCCACCGCCGACGCGCGGAACGCGTCCTCGACCGGCAGCAGGCCGTCGGCATCCTGCGCGAGCGCGGCGGCCGATAGCGGGAGCAGGCACAGCAACAGCAGTTGGCGAATCGACAAGGCGCTATCCCATCACGATTGGTATGCAGCGGACCGCCGGCGAGCGGTCATGATTGCGGGCGTGTTGCATCCGCGGGCGGGGTTACCGCCGCAGCCACCCATGCCAGATACGCATCGAGCCCCCGTGTCACCTCGACCGCGACCAGCTCCGGAAGTTCGTAAGGATGCAGCGCCAGCACCCGCTCGCGCAGCGCATCGAAGCGCGACGCCTGTGTCTTGATCAGCAGCAACACCTCGGCATCATCGTGCACCGCGCCCTGCCACGCATAGGTCGAGCGCACGCCGGGAATCCGACTGACGCACGCTGCGAGGCGCTCCTCGACCAGGGCGCGCGCGATGCGCGCGGCGCTGGCGTCGTCCGGGCAAGTGCAGAAGGCGATCACGACGTCCATCGGTCGTTCATTATGCCGCAGCGCGGTGGATGCGACGTCGCCTCTGGCAACAACCAAGTGCCGACCGCCCTTCGAGGTCAATTCAGCGGGAACAGTTCGAACCCATCGCGCACCAGCACATCGGCTCGGCCCAGGTCGATCTCGATCATCGTGTAGGCATCGCCGGTCACGGCCACCATGGTGCCGGCAGAAAGATCGCAGTCCGGCATGCAGGGTACCGCCGGGAAAAGACGGTCCACATAGCCGGGCGCATTGCGCGTTCGGACCCGATAGATACCAGGCTCGAGATCCACGGTCGCGGGCGAGCCGAACAGGTTGTGTCTGGAGTCCGCGACCAACATGCCGTCGACATCGTATGCCTCGACCACCACGCCCTGCAGGTTGCGCCCATCGCCGCTGACCGTGACCCCGATACCGCCGATCGTAGGCAATTCGATTGCCGGCATCTCGATCACGCCACCCAGTGGCACGTCGACCAGGGCGCCCGCGTCTACAGCGCAGCCCGCAGGCTCGCAGTCGATTCCCGTTATTCGCTGGTCGCGCCAACCGGTGGCGCGCGCCTCGAAGCGGAAGCGACCTGCGGGCAGGTGGCAAATGGCCGGTGCAGTGGCGCCCAGCGATCTGCGGTAACAGCGCAGGAACGCCGACGGCCATCCGGCGACCGGATCGGCCAACAACGCGTCGACCCGGAAATCCGCCAATACCGGGATGTAGGGCCTCGCGCTGTTGGCCAGCAGCACCGGAAACCGCAGCTCGGCTGCAGCAGGCTGGATGATGTCGACCAAAGTCAGACCGCCCTGCACCGCATCGACCGGTGATCCCGCGGCGATGTCGCATCCGGTCGCAGGACACGCATGGTCGGGGTATACGACAGCGACGAATCTTCCCTCATTCGCCGAACTCGC
>JANOEA010000320.1:0-2318 GCA_031412975.1 Pseudomonadota bacterium
GTGATGCCACCGTGGTGCCCGGGCTGATCGACGCGCATGGCCATCTGCTCGGCTACGGGCTGTCGCTGCTCAACGCGGATCTGGTCGATACCACCAGCAAGCAGCAGATCATCGAACGCCTGCGCGCGTTCGAGAAGGACCTGCCGGACGGCGCATGGCTGCTCGGCCGCGGTTGGGACCAGAACGACTGGCCGCAAGGTCAGCGCGAGTTCCCGAGCGCCGCCGATCTCGACGCCGCATTCCCGGATCGGCCGGTGTGGCTGGAGCGCATCGATGGCCATGCCGGGTGGGGCAACAGCGCGGCACTGCGCGCGGCCGGACGCGATCTGGATGGCGACTGGCAGGTCGACGGCGGCGAGATCGTGCGCCGCGACGGCAAGGCCACCGGCGTGTTCGTCGATGCTGCCGCCATGCTCATCGACGCGAAGGTCCCGCCGCTCACGCCGGAACTGATGCGCCGCGCGCTGCGCAAGGCGTTTCCCGAACTGCTCAAGGTCGGCCTGACCGGCGTGCATGATGCCGGCACCTCGCGCGAGGTGCTCGGTGTGCTGCGCGAGCTGGCCGCTGCCGGTGAGCTGCCGATCCGGGTCAACGCGTGGGCCGATGGTGACGGCAACGCGCTCGACGATCTGTGCCGCGATGGTCGTTATGTGCATTCGTCCGGTCGACTGCAGATGCGCGCGGTGAAGCTGTATTCCGATGGTGCGCTGGGCTCGCGCGGTGCGCTGCTGCTGGCCGACTACAGCGATGCGCCCGGCCAGCGCGGATTGCCGGTGACCTCGGCGGAAAAGCTCGAAGTGGCGATGCGCAAGGCGAAGGCGTGCGGCATCCAGGTCGCCACCCATGCGATCGGCGATGGCGGCAATCGAACGGTGCTGGATCTGTACGCGAAGCTGCTGGGCAGCGATGCGGGCAGCGATCACCGCTGGCGCATCGAACATGCGCAGATCGTGGCGCTGACCGACATCCCGCGCTTCCACGCGCTGGGCGTGATCGCCTCCATGCAGCCCACGCACGCGACCTCCGACATGGGCTGGGCCGAGCAGCGCGTGGGTCCGATACGCATCGTCGGTGGCTACGCGTGGCGCAAATTCCGCGATGCGGACGTGCGGCTCGCGCTGGGATCCGATTTTCCGGTCGAGCGGATCGAACCGATCAGTGGTCTGTACGCCGCGGTCTCGCGGCAGGATGTCGCGGGGCAGCCCGGTGGCGGCTGGTACGCCAACGAGCGGCTGACTGGCCACGAGGCGCTGCGTGGCTTCACGCTGGATGCCGCGTATGCGGGATTCATCGAAAGCGACGTCGGTTCGCTCGCGGTCGGCAAGCGCGCGGACTTCGTGGTGCTGTCGCACGATCCGGTCGGCAGCGATCCGCAGCAGTTGCTGTCCACCAAGGTGCTCGCCACCTGGGTCGACGGCAAACGCGTGTGGAGCGCCGCGACGCCTGCAGCAAGCACTCCTTAGCTGCGAAAAGTCCCCTCGATGCAGGTGACGCTGTGCCCGCCGATGTCGATCGTGTCGTCGGCGCCGATCCGCACGTGCACCACGCCGTCGCGACCCACTTCGCGGCCCTGGCTCGCCGCGTAGGCGAACTCGCCCTCGGGGACCAGGTGGTTGGCGCGCAGGTACGCGGCCACCGCGGCCTGGCCGCTGCCGGTGACCGGATCTTCCGGGATGCCGTCGGCGGGACAGAAGCAGCGCACCACGAAGGGCAGGGCCGGGTCCGGCGAGCGTCCGTATACCGCGATACCGACGCTGTCGTGTTCGGTGGTCAGTTCGGCACAGCGGGCCAGATCGGGCTGCAGACCGCGCACGCTCGCCTCGTCCTGCAGATCGACCACGGTCCAGACCGGACCGACGCGTACGTTGCACGGCGCGGGCGACTGATCGATGGTGACGCCGAGCGCCTTCGACAGCGCGACCAGCAGGGTCAGCTCGGGGTCGGCGAACTGCGCGCGCGGCGCGCGCACGAAGATCCTGCGTGAGGCGCCGTCACCTTCGATGCGCAACGGCAAAACGCCCGCCGCGCATTCCATCGCGAGCGCGCCGTCGCGCGGCAGCGCGAGCCCGGCCTCGATCATCGCGTGCGCGGTGCCCACGCTCGGATGACCCGCGAACGGCAGTTCCTGGCGCGGGGTGAAGATGCGCACGCGATAGTCGGCCGCGGCAGCGGTCGCGGGCAGCACGAAGGTGGTCTCGGACAAATTGGTCCAGTTCGCGATGCGCTGCATGTCGGCATCCGACAAATGGCGCGCATCGAGGATCACGGCCACCGGGTTGCCGCGAAATCCGACGGCCGTGAATACATCGACCTGGCGG
>JANOEA010000321.1:0-2751 GCA_031412975.1 Pseudomonadota bacterium
CATCCTTCAGCACTTTGAGGATGCTGCGCTTGACCTTGGAGGCCGGCATCATCACCGACGCTTTCTCCACCGCTTGCGCGTTGCGGATACGGGTCAGTAAATCGGAAATAGGATCAGTCATGCTCATAGGAATAATAGTTCCGGTTACCAGCTGGCCTTGACGACACCCGGGGCTTCACCGCGCATCACGACTTCGCGCAGCTTGCTGCGGCTCAGGCCGAATTTGCGGTAGTAGCCACGCGGACGACCCGTCATACCGCAGCGGTTGCGGATGCGGCTTTTGCTCGAATCGCGCGGCAGCTTCTGCAGCGCGATCTGCGCCTGCTGACGATCCTCGTCAGAAAGCTTCATGTTGACGATGGTGGCCTTCAGCTCAGCGCGCTTCTTGGCGTATTTCGCCACCAGCGCCTTGCGCTTCACGTCACGCAGAATCATCGATTTCTTTGCCATGGAACGTCAGCTCCTGATCGGGAAGTTGAAGGCCGCGAGCAACGCACGCGCCTCCTCGTCGGTTTTGGCGGACGTGGTAATCGTGATGTCCATGCCACGGATCGCGTCGATCTTGTCGAAATCGATCTCCGGAAAAATAATCTGTTCCTTGATGCCCAGCGAGTAGTTGCCCTGGCCATCGAAGGAGCGCGCCGACAGGCCGCGAAAATCGCGCATGCGCGGCACCGCAATACTGATAAAACGATCCAGGAACTCATACATGTGCGCGCGGCGCAGCGTCACCTTGCAGCCGATCGGCCAGTTCTCGCGCACTTTGAAGTTGGCGATCGATTTACGCGCCAGCGTGATGAGCGGCTTCTGGCCACTGATCTTCTGCATGTCGGAAACGGCGTTCTCGATCACTTTCTTGTCGGCCATCGCCTCGCCCACGCCCATATTGAGCGTGATTTTGGTGATGCGCGGCACCTGCATCGGGTTGGTGTAACCGAACTTCTTCATCAGTTCGGGTACCACCTTCTTGCTGTAATGTTCTACGAGTCTAGTCATGATCACATGTCACTCAGACGTCAGCCACTTCGCCGCTGCGCTTGAAAATGCGTACGCGGCGACCATCTTCCAGGGTCTTGATGCCAGTACGCTCGCCCTTGCCCGCGGCGGCATTGAACAGCATCACGTTGGAGATATGAATCGATGCCTCTTTCTCCATGATGCCACCGGTTACGTTCTTGGCCGGGTTGGCTTTGGTATGGCGTTTGACCACGTTCACGTTCTCAACCAGCACGCGATCGTTCGGCAGCATGCGCAACACCGTGCCACGCTTACCCTTATCTTTCCCGGTATTGACGATCACCTGATCGCCCTTGCGAATCTTTTTCATATCAAACCAAACCTTACGGTAGATTTTCACCTACTCCCCCTCTCCCGCTCCAGCGGGAGAGGGATGGGGAGAGGGCTCCTTAATTTCCCCCCTCTCCCTTCCCTCTCCCACAAGGGGAGAGGGAAGTCGGAAAGGGTCTTTCGTTCTATAAAACTTCCGGTGCCAACGAAATAATCTTCATGAACTGTTCGTTGCGCAACTCGCGTGTCACCGGGCCGAATATGCGGGTACCGATTACTTCACGCTTGTTGTCGAGCAGCACCGCTGCATTGGCATCAAAACGGATAACCGATCCGTCCGGACGGCGCACACCCTTGCGGGTACGTACGATGACTGCGTCGTACACGTCGCCTTTTTTCACCTTGCCGCGTGGAATCGCTTCCTTCACGCTGACCTTGATGACGTCGCCAATATTGGCGTATCGGCGCTTGGAACCACCCAGCACCTTGATGCACTGCACCGTTTTGGCGCCGCTGTTGTCCGCTACCGTCAACAGGGTCTGCATCTGGATCATTGTCTAGCACTCCACTGGTTCCCCGCACTGGTGCGCGGGAAAGCCGGTAATTGTATCAGTTTGTCTGGCAGTATTAAACCGTTAACCGGCTACTGCCTTCTCGACGACCTTCACCAAACGCCAGGACTTGGTCCGGGACAGGGGGCGGCACTCCTGGATCGTCACCAGATCGCCTTCCCCGCACTCATTCTGCTCATCGTGGGCATGCAGTTTGGTGCGACGACGCACGATCTTCTTGTAGAGCGGATGCGCCATCTGGCGTTCCACCACCACGGTAATGGTCTTGTCCATCTTGTTGCTGACGACGCGCCCGGTCAGGGTGCGCGCGGTCTTGGTCTCTGCGGTCTGCTCGTTCATGCTCACTGTCCTGCCTTCTCGTTCGTGATCGTACGCATGCGCGCGATGTTGCGCCGTACCGTACGCAGCTTCGAGTTGTCGGCAAGCTGGCCGGTGGCGTGCTGCATGCGCAGGTTAAACTGTTCGCGCAACAGGCCTTCCAGTTCTTTCAGTTTGTCTTCCGCCGACAGGGCGCGAATGTCTTTTGAATTCATGGCGTCACCGTTTATTAAATAATATGGCGCGCGACGAATGTGGTGCGCACCGGCAGCTTGGCCGAGGCCAGGCGGAATGCCTCACGCGCTTCGGTTTCGTTCACGCCTTCCATCTCATACAACATGGTGCCGGGCACCACCGGCGCCACCCAGAATTCCGGGTTGCCCTTGCCGCTACCCATACGCACTTCGAGCGGCTTTTTGCTGATCGGCTTGTCCGGGAAAATGCGGATCCACACACGTCCACCGCGCTTGACGAAACGCGTCAGGGCACGGCGCGCGGCTTCGATCTGACGCGCCGTGATACGGCCACGGGTGGTCGCCTTGAGGCCGAACTCACCGAAGCTGACCTTGTTACC
>JANOEA010000322.1:0-7625 GCA_031412975.1 Pseudomonadota bacterium
CGACGGGTGGACAACCTACACGGTTCAACCGGGCGACACCTTGTTTGCAATTTCGCTGGCGGTGAACAGCACAATTGCCGCGCTGTACGTGGTGCGTTCGGGCTCGTTCAAGTCGTACACCACCAACAAACACGGCGACAGCCAGGTGCTCGGTTTCCACCTGCCCGGCGAGATCCTCGGCTTCGATGCGGTGAGTACCGACCAGCACCAGTGCACCGCCGAAGCGCTGGAGCGCTCGACCGTCTGCGAAGTGCCGTACCACAGGTTTTCGCACATCGCATCCGAGGTGCCCGAGATGCAGCGCCAGCTGATGCGCGTGCTCAGTCACGAAGCGCAGCTCGACCACGAGCATCTGGTGATGATGGGTCGCCGCCACGCGCAGGAGCGGCTTGCGATCTTCCTCAAGTGCCTGTCTGCGCGCTATCGGCGCCTGCATCGCGACCCACTCGCGCTGACCCTCGGGCTGTCGCGTTACGAACTGGCCAACTATCTGGGTTTGGTCGTCGAGACGGTCAGCCGTCTGTTCTCCAGGATGCAGGCAGCAGGAGTGCTCGAGGTGCATCGCAAGACCGTGCGCATCGTCGACCTGGCCAAGCTCGAGGAGATGTGTGGCGATGCACAGGATGGAGAGAAGGGCGGAGCGGACGTGCCGCGTTCGCAACAGTTCGCCTGACCAGAGCGATCCGCGGAGCAATCCGGGACAGCCAGACAGCAATCCGGGACAGCAATCCGGGCAATCCGGGCAATCCGGCGGGGCAATCCGGGACAGCCACAAGCAATCCCGGACAGCCATCATTCGCTTGCGCCAATCGCCGCTTGCGCGACCACCGCCGAGCGCCCAGACTGACCGGGAAGACCGTTTGAGGTTCCTGTACTTGGTTGTGGACGCGTGATGGCCAACACCGGGTCGGCCAAGGTCATCTGCACCGCCCAGGTGCTCGACGCTATCGGTAAACCGCCCCGCTACGTGGTCAAGTTGGCGCAGTACGGTGGCGCTGTTGGGGCGGACGCGATGTTCCGCAATGGCTTCGAGGCGTCGCCGTAGTTGCCTGGGTAGCGTGTCTGATCGCCAACAATGCCATCCAGCGCGCAACGGCGGGAGCAGGGCAGATGTTGCAGATCCGGATTCATGGTCGCGGTGGTCAGGGCGTCGTCACTGCGGCGGAGATGCTGTCGATCGCCGCCTTCGAGCAGGGACGGCATGCGCAGGCCTTCCCGAGCTTCGGTTCGGAGCGCACCGGCGCGCCGGTGATCGCCTATTGCCGAATCGACGATAAGGAGATTCGCCTGCGCGAACCGATCCTCGCGCCCGACGTGCTGATCGTGCAGGATCCGACCTTGCTGCATCAGGTCGACGTGTTCCAGGGGCTGCATCCGGACGGATATGTGCTGATCAACAGCCGTCGCAGCTTCCACGACCTGGGTCTGGCCGAGATCGAGAAGCGCTACCGCCACGAACGGCTGGTGACGGTGCCCGCAAGCGAGATTGCGCTCAAACACGTCGGTCGTCCGCTACCCAATGCGGCGCTGCTCGGTGCCTTTGCGGCGCTGTCGGGACTGATCTCACTGACCGCCGTCGACCATGCGATCCGCACCAAGTTCTCCGCGAAGATCGCCGAGAACAATGTCGCCGCTGCGGCCGAGGCTTACGCCTACATCCAGCGCGAACTCGAGGAACTGTCCCATGCTTGAACAAATGGAGGGCTCGCGGGCAGTCGCCAGAGCCGTGGCGCTGTGCCGGCCCGAAGTCATCTGCGCCTATCCGATCTCGCCGCAGACCCACATCGTCGAAGGCCTCGGCGAGATGGTCAGGCGCGGCGACCTCGTCGACTGCGAGTTCATCAACGTGGAGAGCGAGTTCGCCGCGATGAGCGTGGCGATCGGTGCGTCGGCCACCGGCGCGCGCACCTACACCGCGACCGCCAGCCAGGGCCTGCTGTTCATGGCCGAAGCGGTCTACAACGCATCGGGCCTCGGCCTGCCGATCGTGATGACGATCGCCAACCGCGCCATCGGCGCGCCGATCAACATCTGGAACGACCACAGCGACTCGATGAGCCAGCGCGATTGCGGCTGGATCCAGTTGTTCGCGGAAAGCAACCAGGAGGCCGCGGACCTGCACATCCAGGCGTTCAAGCTGGCCGAGGAACTGTCGATGCCGGTGATGGTGTGCATGGACGGGTTCATCCTCACCCATGCCTACGAACGCGTCGACATCCCCGCACAGGCGGAAGTCGATGCATTCCTGCCGCCCTACGAGCCGCGCCAGGTGCTCGATCCGGCCGAACCGGTGTCGATTGGCGCCATGGTCGGGCCCGAGGCGTTCATGGAAGTGCGCTACCTCGCGCATGCCAAGCAGTTGACCGCACTCGACGTGATCCCGCGGATCTCCGAGGAGTTCGCCGAGCGCTTCGGCCGCGCTTCGGGCGGGCTGGTGCGCGGTTATCTGACCGCCGACGCAGAAACGATCGTCGTGGCGCTGGGGTCGGTCATCGGCACGCTGAAGGACACCATCGACGACCTGCGCGCCGAGGGGATCCGCATCGGCGTGCTCGGGATTCAATCGTTCCGGCCGTTTCCGCTGGCCGCCGTGCGGCGGGCATTGCAGGACGCGACCAACGTGGTGGTGCTGGAGAAGAGCTTCTCGGTGGGACTCGGCGGCGTGGTCTCGAACGACGTGCGCCTGGCCCTGTCCGGCGTGCAACTGCATGGCTATACGGTGATCGCCGGCCTCGGCGGGCGCGCGATCACCAAGGCGTCCCTGCAGCGCACGTTGCGCGAGGCCATCGCCGGCACGCTGCAGCCGCTGACATTCATGGACCTCGACTGGCGCATCGTCAATCGCCAACTGGCGCGCGAGGCGCAGATGCGCCGCAGCGGCCCGATCGCGGAAAGCCTGCTGCGTGACGTCGGCCCGATAGCTGCGAAGGTGATCTGACATGGCCGATCCACGAAAAACATCAGCCGTGCCGATCAAGTTCTACCAGACCGGCACGTTCACGGTCGGCAATCGATTGCTCGATGCCGGGCAGCGCAGCGTGCAGGCCTCGACCGCGCGCAACAACTCGCTGACCTCCGGCCACCGCGCCTGCCAGGGCTGCGGCGAAGCGCTGGGTGCGCGCTACGCCATCGACGCTGCGATGCGCGCCACCGACGGCCAGCTGATCGCCGCCAACGCGACCGGTTGCCTCGAAGTGTTCTCCACGCCGTATCCGGAAACCTCCTGGCAGCTGCCGTGGCTGCACTCCCTGTTCGGCAACGCCGCCGCTGTAGGCACCGGAATCGCTGCCGCGCTGCGGGTCAAGGCGCGCAAGGCGGGCCTCGATCGAAGCCCGGTGCGGGTGATCTCGCAGGGCGGCGACGGCGGCACCACCGACATCGGATTTGGCTGCCTGTCCGGCATGTTCGAGCGCAACGATGACGTGCTCTACATCTGCTACGACAACGAGGCCTACATGAATACCGGCGTGCAGCGCAGTTCGGCCACGCCGTTTGCCGCACGCACCAACACCACGCTGGCGGTCGGCCCGCATCCGGGCGCCGAGGCGGGGCAGGGCAAGAACGTGCCGCGCATCGCCATGGCGCACGAGATTCCGTATGTCGCCACGGCCACGGTGGCGGATCTGCGCGACCTGGAAGCTAAGGTCGAAAAGGCGATGAGCATTCATGGCGCGCGCTACCTGCATATCCTGGTGCCGTGCCCGCTTGGCTGGGGTGCTGCCAGCTGCGACACCATCAAGCTGGCGCGACTGGCGCGCGAGACCGGCATCTTCCCGGTGTTCGAAGCCGAACATGGCGAGGTCACCCAGGTGACGAAGATCCGTCACCGCGTCCCGGTCGAGGAATACCTCAAGCCGCAGAAACGCTTCGCCCACCTGTTCGGCGCCCAAGGCCATCCCGAGATGCTCGCGCAGATCCAGGCCGACGCCGACCGTAATATCCGACGCTACGGATTGCTCGACCAGGAGGACTTGGCATGACCATGCAAAAGCCCTTCGCGATCACCCTCGACCCTGGTTCCTCATTGGCCAACAAGACCGGCACCTGGCGCACCGAGCGCCCGGTGTATGTCGACCGCTTGCCGCCATGCAATGCACAGTGTCCGGCGGGCGAGGATATCCAGGGCTGGTTGTTCCACGCCGAAAGCGGCGACTATGAATCGGCCTGGCGGCACCTGACTCGCGACAATCCGTTCCCGGCGATCATGGGCCGCGTGTGTTATCACACCTGCGAAACCGCGTGTAACCGCGTGCAGGTGGACGCGGCGGTCGGCATCAACTCGGTCGAGCGCTTCCTCGGCGACGAGGCGCTGAAAAAGGGCTGGAAATTTGCAGCACCCACGACACAAACCGGCAACAACGTGCTGGTCGTGGGTTCCGGGCCCTCGGGCATGTCGGCGGCGTACCACCTGCGTCGGCTCGGCCACGCCGTCACCGTGGTCGAGGCGGGCCCGTTGATGGGCGGCATGATGCGCTTCGGCATTCCCAAGTACCGACTGCCGCGCGACGTGCTGGAAGCCGAGATGCAGCGCATCATCGACATGGGCGTCAGCTTGCGGCTGGGCACCAGGGTGTCCGATGTCGCCCGGACCATGGGCGAGGGTGGTTTCGACGCCGCGTTCCTGGCGGTCGGGGCGCACATCGCCAAGCGCGCCTACATCCCGGCCAAGGACAGTTCACGCATCCTCGATGCGGTCGCCGTGCTGCGCTCGATGGAGGGCGAAGAGCAGCCGATGCTGGGTCGCCGCGTCGTCGTCTACGGTGGCGGCAATACCGCCATCGATGTCGCCCGTACCGCCAAGCGCCTCGGCGCAACCGAAGCCGTGATCGTCTACCGGCGCACCCGCGAGCGGATGCCCGCGCACGACTTCGAGGTCGAGGAAGCCCTCGAAGAAGGGGTGATGGTCAAGTGGCTGTCGACCATCAAAGGCGAAGACAGCGGCGTGCTGACCATCGAGAAGATGGTGCTCGACGACAAGGGCAACCCGCAGCCCACCGGCGAGTTCGAAACGCTGCAGGCCGATTCGCTGATCCTGGCGCTCGGCCAGGACGTCGACCTGTCGTTGCTCGACGGTATCGCCGGCTTGAAGATGAGCGACGGCGTGGTCGAAGTCGACGCCCACATGATGACCAGCCACCCCGGGCTGTTCGCCGGCGGCGACATGGTGCCGGCCGAGCGCAACGTCACCGTGGCGATCGGCCACGGCAAGAAAGCGGCGCGGAACATCGACGCGTGGCTGCGCGGCACGACCCTGGACCGCGCGCCCAAGCACGCTCCCGCCACCTTCGATCACCTGAATACCTGGTACTACAGCGACGCCCCGAAGACCGTGCGCCCGCAACTCGACATCGCCCGGCGCACCAGCAGCTTCGACGAAGTGCAGGGCGGACTGACCGAGGACAACGCGCTGTTCGAGGCGCGCCGTTGCATGAGCTGCGGCAACTGCTTCGAATGCGACAACTGCTACGGCGTGTGCCCCGACAACGCCGTCATCAAGCTCGGGCCCGGCAAGCGTTTCGAGTTCAACTACGACTACTGCAAGGGCTGCGGCGTGTGCGTGTCCGAATGCCCGTGCGGGGCGATCGAAATGCAGTTCGAGGAAGTGTGAGGGCGCTATTGCGGGATTGCGGTCGGATTGTTTCCATGCGCCATCGGGAATCGGCGAGACATGGCCGCGAACGGCGAGAACGGTCGTTCGAACGGCCCATGCCCGGCCGGCAGTCGCGCGCGCCGCACACTTTCGTCACCCATTCCCCAGCGCCAGGCCGAACCGATGAGTCGCCAGTGGGCCGGCAAATCGGGCCGGCTGCGCCCGCCCCGGCGACGCCGTCGCCCCGGCGACAGTCACGCTCCCGCTGGTCGTACGGGTTACAATAGGCGGGTCCCGGGAGGAGTTGCGCGCAGCATGAGTGGCGACATCCACGCCGTCGTTGACCTCGATCGGCTGCGTAAGACCTGCGCGGCGTGCGGCCTGCATCAATTGTGCCTGCCCGCTTCGATCGGCACCGACGATCTGCATCGGCTCGACTCGATCCTGCAGGCGCGCCGCCCTTTGGAGCGTGGCCAGGCGGTGTACCGCAGCGAGATGCCGTTTACCTCGCTGTACGTGGTCCGCTCGGGCTCGTTCAAGTCGTACACCACCAACGAACAGGGCGACAGCCAGGTGCTCGGCTTCCACTTGCCCGGCGAGATCCTCGGCTTCGATGCGGTGAGCAGCGACCAGCACCAGTGCACTGCGGAAGCGCTGGAGCGCTCCACGGTGTGCGAAGTGCCGTACCACAAGTTCTCACACGTCGCGGCCGAGGTGCCTGAGCTGCAGACCCAGTTGATGCGCGTGCTCAGTCGCGAAGTACAGCTCGACCACGATCATCTGGTGATGATGGGTCGCCGGCAGGCGCAGGAGCGGCTGGCGATCTTCCTCAAGTGCCTGTCGGCGCGCTATCGGCGATTGCAGCGCGATCCACTCGCGCTGACCCTCGGGCTGTCGCGTTACGAACTGGCCAACTACCTGGGGCTGGTGGTGGAGACGGTCAGCCGGCTGTTCACCCGGATGCAGGCAGCCGGAGTGCTCGAGGTGCATCGCAAGACCGTGCGGATCCTCGACCTGGCAAAGCTCGAGGCCATGTGCGGCCAAGCCCAGGATGGCGACCGGCGCGCGGCCGAAAACGCGCGTTCCGAACACCACGGCTGAGGGTTCCGGCCGGTGCCGGCAACGCCGCCGGCCCGATCCGGTGTTCAGCCCGCCAGTCGCCCCGGCAGGCAGGCTGCAATCAATGCGTCGAGCCACTCGGTGCCATGCCCGCCACCGGGCAACAGCCAGTGTGCGCCGAGGGTCAGTGCGCCGGCCGCCGCGATCAATGCACCCGATGCGGTGCGCCAGGCCGGTGAGGTTGCGAGTGTGCCGATCCTTGCGGCAGCGCCGGCGACCGCCATCAGCGCCGGCAGCGTACCGATTCCGAACGCGGCCATGATGCCGGCACCATGCCACGGATCGGCGCTCAGCCACGCCACGCTGAGCAGCCCGTACGCCATCCCGCAGGGAAGCCATCCCCACAGCATGCCCGCGGCCAGCGCGCGCGGCAGCGAATCGATCGGCAGCAGGTGGCGCAGCAGCGGCGCCAGCCGCCGCCACAGGCGCGCACCGATCGCGTCCATCCATGCGAAACCGCGGCGCCCGGCGATCAGGCGCAAACCGAGCAGCAGCAGCACCGCGCCCGCGGCCACCTGCAGCACCAGTCGCACGCGTTCGCCGCCGGCGAGGCTGCCCATGCCCGCGCCGAGACCGCCGACGATGGCGCCGGCGATCGTGTAGCTGCTGATGCGGCCGAGGTTGTAGGCCAGCGGATAGGCCAGCGCACGGCCGCTGCGTTCGGCCGCCGCGCGCGAGCTCAGGCCCAGCGCACCCACGATGCCGCCGCACATCGCCAGGCAGTGGGTGCTGCCGGCCATGCCCGCGACCAGTGCCGCCAGCAACATCGACAGCAACATCGCGCTCACGGTGGTGCATCCTCGGGCGGATCCTTGGCCGGCGCGGGCGCGGCTTCGTCGTCGAGGATCGCCGAAACCGCCGGCGTGTCGAGATCGTCGAACTGCCCGTTGTTGGTCGCCCAGAAGAACGCCCACAC
>JANOEA010000323.1:0-3824 GCA_031412975.1 Pseudomonadota bacterium
ACATCGCGCTCACGGTGGTGCATCCTCGGGCGGATCCTTGGCCGGCGCGGGCGCGGCTTCGTCGTCGAGGATCGCCGAAACCGCCGGCGTGTCGAGATCGTCGAACTGCCCGTTGTTGGTCGCCCAGAAGAACGCCCACACGGCGAGCCCGACCAGCAGCAGGCTCAGCGGCACCAGGATCAGCAGGCTGCTCATGGCGTGGCCGGTGCGATGCGCGGTGCGGGCGCGGGCGTTTCGATGCGCCTGCGTTCCGGCATCGCCAGTCGCAGCGCATTCAGGGTCACCGCCAGCGAGGAGATCGACATGCCGATCGCCGCGGCCCACGGCGGCACCAGGCCGAACGCGGCCAATACCAGCCCGATCGCGTTGTAGGCGATCGCCCAGCTCAGGTTCTGGCGGGCGATGCGGCGCGCATCGCGCGCGGCGCGGAACAGGCCCGGCAGCGCGAGCAGGCGCGGGGTCGCGAGCACCACGTCGGCGGCCGCGTGCGCGAGCGGCGCACCTTCGGCCATCGCGATCGACACGTGCGCGCCAGCGAGCACCGCGGCATCGTTGATCCCGTCGCCGACCATCGCGACGATCGAGCCGTCGTCCTGCATCGCCCGCACGGCGGCGAGCTTGGCATCCGGTGTCTGCCGTGCGCGCCACGTCTGCACGCCCACGCGGTCGGCGACCTGCGCGACGACCGCAGCGACGTCGCCGGACAGGATCTCGACCTCGATACCCATCTCGCGCAGCGCGGCGCAGGCCTCGGCGGCGTCCTCGCGCAGGGTGTCGGCAAACGCAAAGCGCGCCACCACGCCGTGTTCGTCAGCCAGATACGCGGCATCCAGATCGGGCGCGGCATCGGACTGCGTGAACGCAGCACTGCCGAGCCGCCACAGACGATCGCCGATGCGTCCCTGCACGCCGAGGCCGGCGATCGTTTGCACCGCGTCGGCAATCACCGCGTCGTCGGCGAAGGGTCGAAATCCGCTGGCCAGCGGGTGCAGGCTGTCGCGCTCCAGCGCCGCGGCGATCGCCAGCGCCTGCGCGCGGGGAAAGTCGCGTTGGGTGACGACGCCGGCGACACTCATGCGGCCGCTGCTCAAGGTACCGGTCTTGTCGAGCACTATGCGGTCGACGCGGGCCAGGGTCTCCAGTGCGTCCGGCTGCACGACCAGGATGCCCTCGCGCGCGAGTCGCGCGTGGGTGGCGGCCAGGCCTGCGGGCACCGCCAGCGACAGCGCACACGGGCAGCTCACCGCGAGTACGGCCAATACCACCGGCAGCACCTGCGAGGGATCTACCATCCACCAGACGATGCCGATCACGACGGTCGCCACGAACAGCACCACCACGAAGTGCGATGCGATGCGGTCGGCGATGCGCGCCGCGCGCGGGCGCGCGGCCTGCGCGCGTTCGACCAGCCGCACCATCTGCGCCAGCGTCGTCTGGCTGCCGACGCGGGTGACCGCGACATCCACCACCGTGTCGAGGCACAGGCTGCCTGCCAACACGGGCTCACCGCTGCAACGCTGGATCGGACGCGACTCGCCGCTGAGCAGGGCCTCGCCGAATGAACCGCGATCCGATTGCAGCACGCCGTCGGCGGGCACGGCTTCGCCGGGACGCACGCGCACCACGTCGCCGGCCACCAGTGCGTGCACCGGCACGTCGACCAGTGCATCGCCGTCCACGCGCCGCGCCGACTGCGGCTGCGCGCGCGCCAGCACGTCGACCGCGGCATTCGCGCGCTGCCGCGCGGTTTGTTCGAGATGGCGCGTGGCCAGCAGCAGGAACACGAACATCACCGCGGCATCGAAGTACACCGCCGGCCCGCCGCGCAGCGTCTCGACCACGCTGGCCAACCAGGCGAGCAGCACCATGCTCGACACCAGCAGGTCCATGCCCGGTTGCCGCAGGCGCCATTCGACCCATGCACCACGCAGGAACGGCCAGCCGGAATAGAACACCACCGGCATGCTCACCAGCAGTCCGATCCAGCGGAAGAAATCGCGCGTGGCCAGGTCCATGTCGCCGCCATCGCCGAAATACAGCGCCTCGGCGAACATCATGCCCTGCATCATGCCCAGGCCCGCGACCAGCAGGCGCTTGAGCGCCGTGCGGCGCTGTGCGACCGCTGTCGCATCGCCCTCGGCGCCGGGCAGGTGCGCCGTGTATCCGAGTCGTTGCAATGCGCCGAGCACGTCGGCCAGCGTGGTCTGCTGCGATTCCCAGGCGAAGGTCGCGCGCGCGGTGGCAGGGTTGACCTGCACCGTGCAGACACCGCGCTCGCGCAGCATCGCGTTTTCGATCAGCCAGCTGCACGCAGCACAGCGGATGCCTTCCACCAGCACCGTGATCTCGCGCCGGCTGCCGTTGCTGCGCACGTGGGTGAGTTGCACCGCCTCGCTGTTCCAGCCGCTGAAGTCGGTCGCGATCGCCGCCGCACGTTGTGCCGGCGCGCTGCGCACGCGGTAGTAGTCGACCAGCCCGGTGTCGCGGATCAGGATCGCCACCGCCTCGCAGCCCGCGCAGCAGAACTGCCGCGGCGCGCCGTCGATCGATGCGCTGCGCACGCCGTGCGCGGGCAGCGCTTCGGCACAGTGGAAACAGCGGGCGATGCTGCCGTCCATCGGGTCGGCGGCGATCGCGCCTAGCCCGCGCCCACGGCCGGTCCGAGCGCGAACGCCGCGTCGCCGGCCTCCAGCCGGCCACTCAGGCGCCAGCCCGCCGACGACACCAGGCGCGCGTTCCAGGCGCCGCTGCCCAATGCGTCCACCTGTGCGGCGAAACGGCCGCCGCCGAGCGAGTCGAGGCGCACGACCTGGTCCAGCGTGGCCTCGGCGCTGTGACGCAATTCGAGGGTCAGCGTACCGGCAGCTGCGGCATCCGACAGCAGAACCTCGACCCGCGTGCGATCGGCCTGCAGTTCCGCCTGCGCGCTCAACCCCAGCCGCGCGGCTTCGCTGTCGGGCCGCACGTCGGCGATCTGCATCTGGCCCATCCGGCGCACGTCGTCGCCGACCGCGTCGCTGCTGCCGCCGCGCGCGGCGAGGTACCAGGTCGCGAGTCCCGCCGGGATCGTCAGCAGCGGGATCGCGATCGTCAGCCACAGCATCGGTTCGCGGTACCACGGGCGTGCGACATGCGCATTCATGGTGTGTGGTCCATCAGAAGGGCCCGATGAAGCTCGACCGCTGGCGGTAGTTTACGCCGCGGTCGGTTTCGTTGGTGACGACGAACTCGAGGTCGATGCGGCCTTTGGCATCGCCGCGTGCGACCGACAGCGTCAGCGGGATTTCGCGCACCGACTGCTCCTCGACCTCGAAGTGCAGCAGGCGTGCGGTGTGGCTACCTTCGCGGGCTTCGTGTTCCTCTTCCTCATGCTGCTCGCCGCCGTGCAGGATGCGGAGCGCCACCGGCGCTTCCACCGCGATCTCGAACACGTGGTCGTGGGCGTCCTTGTTGACCAGCTTGATCGTGTAGACGTTCTCGACCCGGCCGTCGGCGGTTTCGCGGTACAGCGCGTTGCGATCGCGGATCACCTCGACGATCAGCGGGACGCGGTTGAGCAACGACCACGAGAAGCCGCCGAGCAGCACGAGCAGGATCACGCTGTAGACCAGCATGCGTGGTCGCACCACCCGCGAGGGCTTGCCTTCGATTGCGTTCTGCGTGCTGTAGCGCACCAGTCCGCGCGGATAGCCCATCTTGTCCATCACCGAATCGCAGGCGTCGATGCACGCGCCGCAGGCGATGCACTCGTACTGCAGGCCGTTGCGGATGTCGATCCCGGTCGGACACACCTGCACGCACACCGTGCAGTCGATGCAATCGCC
>JANOEA010000324.1:0-6649 GCA_031412975.1 Pseudomonadota bacterium
GCTGGTGCTCGAGGCCCCCACCGGAAGTTCTCCGTACGTGGGCCCTGCGGCATGCGCAAACGCGGAAAAAGCGGCGAGCAAGATGACGGTGCTTCGCACTGGGGCCCGCCATGGCGGGTTTCCGCGGTCGGTGCTCGGCACAGCGGGAACCCGAGCTCGAATGTTCCGCCGGCCTTCGAGCGTTTCAGTCATGGACGGCTTGCGCAGTCGACGAATCATGGCGCCAGCCCATGGCCGCCGACCACATGGATCTCGCGGTGCTCGCCGAAGGATTCGATCAGCGGCATCGCCGCGCCGATCGCGGCCTTGACACCCGGCAGCTCCAACGACGCCTTGTGTGCCGCCGGGCTGTCCCACACCTCGGTGATCCACACCGTATCGGAATCCGCCGGCTCTTCGGCCACCACGTAGCTCTTGCAGCCGGGCATGTCGCCCACGCTGGATAGCAATATCGCGATCAGGTCCGCACGTTGGCCGGGTTTGGCCTTGAAGTTGCCGATGAGACCGTACATAGGTTGTCTCCTCAGTGGAATCGAACGATGTGGCGCAGCGGCCGTGCGCAGATTTGCGGTCTATTGTTGCGCAGCCAAATCAGCGGGCCATGCGCTCGCGCGCGATGCCTGCGAGGCGGTTGATGGTATTGATGTTCCGCGCGGTGCCCGATTTCGCGGCAGCCAGCTTGAGCCGCGAGCGTGCCATGGACTCGCCGTAGTGTACGTAGATCTCGCGGACCCCCGCACGCACCTCCTCCCCATCGGGTGCCACCACGTCATCGAGACAATGCGCTGGCGGCGGCGCGTCGAGAAAAATGGCGACCGTGCGGTTCGGCGCGCGATCCGCAAAGGGATTGGCCGCGAGCACCGCGATCATCTCGTCCGCAGTCCGGAGCAACACGCCAACGGGTTTGCCGGCGTACGCGGCGAGCGCGTCCTCGAGAATCTTCTTGACCACGGTTTCGGAAACCGGGGCCTCGAAAACCAGATTCCCGCTCGCGATGCAGGTTTCCGGGTTCACAAAGCCGACGGACTGCGCCATCGCGATCAGATCGCACATCGGCAACTTGCCGGTTCCTCCGACGTTGACCGCGCGCAGCAAGGCAACGTACACAGGCATTGGCAGTCAGTTCCCAGCGCAGGCGTCGGAACCCGCCAGACCGGGGCAGACACCCCCTCGTGGGATCGCTGCGCGTGTTCGTTCGCACTCATACGGCATCGAACGGCTCCGTGCGCTCGCGATCGTAGTACTCCACGTCCGCTTCCGCACGAAACATCTTGCGCAGCGCAGGCGTGCCGGGTTCGTTGGCGCAGATGAGCACCTTGTTCGAGTCGGGGTACTCGCAGGCCTCGATATCGACGAGGTTGGACAACGCGAGGTAGCGCAGATCCGTGTTACCGGTGTTGATGATCTGGTGCGCGACTTCCGCGCCGCCCGTCGGGCAGGCGATGACGTCATGCTTCCTGATCGGGTAGCGCTGATCACCGAAGCGCAGCTCACCCTCGCCTTCGAGGATCAGGAACATCTCCTCCTCGCCACGATGCGCGTGGAACGGGCATTGCGCCTTGCCCGGCGGCAGCACCGTGAGGTTGTAGCCGAGCTTGCGCGCCCCGATGGCCTCGCTGAACTGCGCGCGGCGCGAGGTGTAGTACCCGTTCTCTTCGATGTCGGTGAACTCGACATCCTGCAGATTCACGAATGGTTTCGGCATGTTGCCTCCGACCCTGACGTCTTCTGCGTCAGGCTCCGCTCTTGGGCCGGTACAGCGCGCAGAGCTTGTTGCCATCGGGATCGCGCACGTAGGCGAGGTATAGCGCGCCCATCTTGCCGTCGCGCAGCCCCGGCGCGTTTTCGATCGAAGTGCCGCCGTTCGCAACCGCCACCTCGTGGAATTGCGCGACCTGCTCGGGCGAAGCGCACTTGAATCCGATGGTGCCGCCATTCGCAGCTGTAGCCGCCTCCCGGTTGATCGGTTCGCTGACGCAGAACGTCCCGCCGTCGTGGCGGTAGAACAGTCGTGCATGGCCAGTAGCCGAATCGTTCCGCAGCGGCTCGCCGACGCCGAGTACGCCAAGCAAGGCATCGTAGAAGCGCTTCGAACGCTCGATATCGTTGGTTCCGACCATCACGTGACTGAACATGTCGTGTCTCCGGTATGCGGTGGCAGCGCCAGGCCGGCATGGATACAGTGCCTCACCAGGGCCAAGGCGCTCAATTGGTTTCGGCGATGCGCGCAGTCTTGATGCGGTCTCCATCGATCCGGCGCGATTTGCATGCAGGCCCGAATCGGGGCCCACAACTTTACCCGCAACTGCCCACGTGCGCGAGTCGACGGGACGACATCAGTGCTGGGCAGGTCGAACGCCAGCGTCATCGGCGTCTCCACGGCGGCGACGGTGAGCGTCCAGCACAGCAGGCCCGTTGTGGCGATGGGCTGCAGGAGTTTGTGGATGCGCATGGCGGACGCGGGTAGCAGGCCTACCTGTGTCAACGGGAATTCTGCAGTAAAGGGGTCAGGTTCACACTGGCTCAAGCCCCGCCGCGAAGCTGCGGCGGCCTGGATGAATTCCTGGACCCGGCGCGCCACTGCAGCGCGACCTCACAGATCACCAGGGGGCCGACCCACGACAACCAGATGAATGCGTCGCCGCCACCCATATCCTCGACACCCGGAGCCCGGCTGACAAGCCGACAGAACACGAACGACCAGACCAGGACATAGCTGCGGATCATCCATGCGCTGTGCGAGTCATGGCGTCGATTCCGCGCTGCGCGAAACGCCATGCCCGCTGCCAGCAGCCATGCGGCGGACAGCGCCATCAACGAGATGTCGGTGTTGGTCAGCGCATTGCCATCCGCCTCATGATGGGCAGCGCTGATGCTGATGAAGATGGCCGAGATTGCACCAATCCCGCCACCGACCAGGTACAGACGACCCACGGTCTTGTGGTGCTGGAAAAATCTGCGCGAAGTTCCGATGTAAAGATTGGCCAGGCCCAGGAACAACATGATCGTTCCGCCCAGCGCATGCAAATAAACGAGGCTGAAGTGGCCCGCGTGCTTCTCGAGGCCAGCATCGCTGAACGTGATCACATCCGGCGCGATAACCCACCAGGCCCAAAGACTCGAAATCAACCCGAGCGCCAGCAGCGCGCCCGCAAACGTCGATCCAAACGGTTTCAGGGAGGTCGACATTGATTAACGCCTCAGCGGGGTCTAACGGCGTGCCAACCGCGCTGCGGCCGGAACTGATTGGTTTCGAACGATGCAAGTCCGCGCAAGTCCGGTCAAGCAAACAACCAGAGTCGCGCTTGCCAGATTTTGAAAGCGACGGGACGGGTGTGTGACCAAAGATGAACTCTCCAGCCTGTTTATCATACCGAGCATACCGGGACACCCAAACTCTCACGCCGAACTCTGTCACAGCGGCGTCAGCGGCCCTTGGTGATGCGCCTCCGTACCCACTTCTCCACCTCGAGCACGACGAACAGCGCGGCGCCCACGGCAAGCACCACGCCGGCCCACAGCGGCGGCAGCGGGCGCGTGCCGAACAGCGCCTCCATCGGCGGCGCGTAGGTGAACAGCGACTGCATCACGACGACCAGCCCGAGCGCGATCAGCACCGCCGGCGTGCCGCGCACCCCGTGGAACGTGAACGAGGGCTGGCGCAGGTAGCGCACGCTGAACAGGTAGGCGACCTCCATCGCGACCAGCGTATTCACCGCAATGGTGCGGGCGAGTTCCACCTCCAGGCCCGCCGCGAGCGCCGCTTCGAAAGTGCCGAAGACGCCCGCCAGGATCAGCGCCGAGACGAGCGCCACGCGCCACAGCAGCGCGCGGTCCACCAGCGGTTCGGCGGACGGGCGAGGCGGCCGGCGCATCGCGTCGGGCTCGCCCGGCTCGAACGCGAGCGCCATCGCGAGCGCCACGGTGCTGACCATGTTGACCCAGAGGATCTGCACGGGCGTGATCGGCAGTGTCGTGCCGAGCAGCACCGCGAGCATCACCGAAAGCGATTCACCGCCGTTGATCGGCAGCAGGAAGACCACCGACTTGCGCAAGTTGTCGCGCACGGTCCGCCCTTCCTGCACCGCAGCGGCGATCGACGCAAAATTGTCGTCGGCCAGCACCACCTGCGCGGCCTCCTTCGCCGCCTCCGTGCCCCGCTGGCCCATCGCGATGCCGACATCGGCCCGCGCGAGCGCGGGCGCGTCGTTCACGCCGTCGCCGGTCATCGCAGTGATCGCGCCCGCGGCGCGCAGGGCATCGACCAGGCGCAGCTTGTGCTCCGGACTGGTGCGCGCAAAGACGTCGGTCTCGGCCACCACGCGCAGCAGCGTCGCGTCGTCCATGCGGTCGATCTCGGCACCGGTAACGGCTTGCCCGGTGTTGGCCAGGCCGATCTGTCGCCCGATGGCACAGGCGGTGCCGGCGTGATCGCCCGTGATCATCTTCACGCGGATTCCCGCGGCCCGGCACGCCGCGACCGCGGCGACAGCCTCGGGCCGTGGCGGGTCCTGCAGTCCGACGAGGCCGAGCAGCGTCAGCCCTCCTTCCACCTCCGCGACCCCGAGCGTGGTCCTGTCCGCCGGATGCTCGCGACAGGCGAGCGCCAGCACGCGGTTGCCCCCGGCCGCCAACGCGTCGGCCCGCAGCAGCCAGGCTTCGGCGGCGAAACGGCCGTCCGCTGCATCGGAGGCGTCGCGATCGCACATCGGGATCACCCGCTCCGGCGCGCCCTTGACCATGATCATCGCGCCGCCCTGGTGGTCATGGTGCAGGGTCGCCATGAATCGGTGCACGGCGTCGAAAGGGATTGCGTCGGTGCGTGGCCGCGCCACCGCCTCGGCACGCAGGTCGAGGCCGGCCTTCATCGCGAAGGCAAGCAGCGCGGCCTCCATCGGATCACCCTCCGCTCGCCATTCCGCGCCTGCCTCGCGCAGCGCGGCGTCGTTGCACAACGCCGCAGCGCGGGCGAGGTTGGTGAGCGCAGCGACCGAGGCCGGATCGATTTCACGCCCATCACGCGCGAAGCCGCCATGCGGTGCGTAGCCGTCGCCGCCCACTTCGAGCGCAGTGCCGTCCGGCAGCGCCACGGCGCGCACGGTCATCTCGTTGCGCGTGAGCGTGCCGGTCTTGTCCGTACAGATGACGCTGACCGAGCCCAGCGTCTCGACGGCGGGCAGGCGGCGGATGATCGCGTTGCGCCGGGCCATGCGGCGTACGCCGATCGCGAGCGCGACCGTCAGCACGGTCGGGAGCCCCTCGGGAATGGCGGCAACCGCGATGCCGACGACCGCGATGAACAACTCGGCGAAGGGCATGCCACGCACGAGCAGCCCGAACACGAGCGTCAACCCCGCGACGGCGAGCACCACGAAGGTCAGGCGCCGCGCGAACTGCGCCATCTGCCGCAGCAGCGGAGTCTGGATTCCCTCAGCGGCGCCCAGCAGGTTGGTGACGCGGCCGAGTTCGGTCCGCGCCCCGGTCGCCACCACGAAGCCCGCGCCGCTGCCGGCCACGACCAGCGTTCCCGCATGCGCCATGCCGCCGCGGTCGCCAACCATTGCGGTCGCTTCGGCGATCGCGATGTCCTTCTCCGCCGGTAGTGATTCACCGGTGAGCACCGCCTCCTCGATTCGCAGCGCACGCGCCCGGAACAGCCGCAGATCGGCCGCGACGCGGTCCCCGGGCTCGAGCAGCACCACGTCGCCGGGCACCAGTTCCCCGGCCGGCACCGCGAGCCGCCGTCCGCCGCGCAGCACGGTGGCGAAGGGCACCAGCATGTCGCGGATCGCCTCCAGCGCCCGCTCGGCCCGTCCCTCCTGCACGAAGCCGAGCACGGCATTGGCGATGACGACCAGCAGGATCACGGCGGTGTCCACCCAGTGACCGAGCAGCGCGGTGATCGCCGCCGCCCCGAGCAATACCTGGATCAGCAACCCGGCGAACTGTCGCGCCAGACGCCGCAGCGGCCCCGGGCGCTCGGGTTCCGGCAACCGATTCGGGCCGTGCACGGCGAGGCGGCGCACCACCTCATCCGCCGACAACCCCTCGGGTTGCGATTCCAGGCGCCGCATGACCTCCTCGGATGCAAGGTTATGCCAGGCGGCGCGCTGCGCGATCAAGCAGCAATCGCCCGCAGCAGGTCCAGCGCCACCGCCTCGGCGACCTTGATCCCGTCGACGCCGGCCGACAGGATGCCGCCGGCATAACCTGCCCCTTCCCCGGCGGGGAACAGGCCGGGCGTGTTGAAGCTCTGCAAGGTGTGGCTGTCGCGCTTGATGCTGATCGGCGACGAGGTGCGGGTTTCGATCGCAGTGAGGACTGCATCGTCCATTGCGAAACCACGGATCTGCTTGTTGAATTCCGGCAGCGCCTCGCGGATCGCGGCCACTGCGAACGGCGGCAGCAGCTCGCTCAGATCGCACAGCTTCACGCCCGGTTTGTACGACGGAATCACGCTGCCGAGTTGGGTCGAAGGCCGCTTGCGCAGGAAGTCGCCGACGAGTTGCGCAGGAGCATGGTAGTTCTCGCCGCCGAGGCGCCACGCGTGCGCTTCGAGTTCCTGCTGCAATCCGATGCCGGCCAGCGGGTGGCCGGGATAGTCTTGCTCGGGGTCGATGCCCACCACGATCGCTGCATTCGCATTGCG
>JANOEA010000325.1:0-7863 GCA_031412975.1 Pseudomonadota bacterium
CCAGCAGCTGAGGGCGAACCGCAATGTCGCGTCTGCGGCGTCGTCGGCCTGCTGTAGCTGCACGAAAAGCTGGTGACGGAGGGGGGACTCGAACCCCCACGCTTTCAAGGGCGAATCGGGATGTCGAGTCCGCTGCGCCGCTGTACGAACAAAAAAACGGTGGTGCCTGTTTCTAACAAGAATCCTTGGTGCCGGAGGGGGGACTCGAACCCCCACGCTTTTAAGGGCGAATGGGGATGTCGAGTCCGCTGCGTCTAATTGGTGCCGGAGGGGGGACTCGAACCCCCACGCTTTTAAGGGCGGCGGATTTTGAGTCCGCTGCGTCTACCGATTCCGCCACTCCGGCGCGGACCGGCGATTATAGACGCAAGCACGCCGGATGTCGGCTGCCGGCCTGGAATGCGACAATGATCGCAGCGGCCGGCCTGGCCAGGACCCCGATGCCCATGACCTCGACCGACCGGATCGTGCTGCGCCGCCCCGACGACTGGCACGTGCACCTGCGCGACGGCGCGATGCTTGCCGGGGTGGTCGACCACACCGCGCGGCAGTTCGCGCGCGCGATCGTGATGCCGAACCTCAGGCCGCCGGTGACCACCGTCGCCGCGGGTCGCGCCTATCGGCAGCGCATCCTGGCCGCAGTCGCGCCCGGGCTCGATTTCACGCCGCTGATTACCGCGTACCTCACCGACGACAGTGCGCCCGACGAGATCGAGCGCGGCTTCCGCGAGGGCGTGTTCACCGCGTGCAAGCTGTATCCCGCCCATGCGACCACCAACTCGGCCGCCGGCGTAACCGATATCCGCAACCTCGACACGGTGCTCGATCGCTTGCAGGCGCTCGGGATGCCGCTGCTGGTGCATGGCGAAGTCACCGACCGCAAGATCGACATTTTCGATCGCGAGGCGGTGTTCATCGAGCGCGTGCTCGCGCCGACCCTGGCGCGCTTTCCGGGCCTGCGCGTGGTGTTCGAGCACATCACCACCGCGCAGGCGGTGGAGTTCGTGCGCAGTGCCGGGCCGAACGTGGCCGCCACCATCACCCCGCACCATCTTGAGATCAGCCGCAACGCGATGTTCGACGGAGGGCTGCGCCCGCACATGTACTGCCTGCCGGTGGCCAAGCGCGAAAGCCATCGACTCGCATTGCGCGCCGCGGCGATCTCGGGCGATGCGAAGTTCTTCCTCGGCACCGATTCCGCGCCGCACGCAGTGACCGACAAGGAATCGGCTTGCGGCTGCGCCGGCATCTTCAATGCGCCGGTGGCGCTGGAGAGTTATGCCAAGGTGTTCGAGGAGGAGGGCGCGCTGGATCGCCTGGAGGCTTTCGCCTCGCTCAATGGCCCGGCCTTCTATCGACTGCCGCCGAACGATGCGAAGGTGGTGCTGGTGCGCCGTCCGCAGCGGGTGCCCGAGCGGATCGACACCGGAGCCGCTGCAGTCGTTCCTTTCCATGCCGGCGCCGAGCTGGCCTGGCAGCTCGAGCCACGCGCGTAGCTCACTGCGGGCCGGTCAGTCGAGCGCGAGCTGCTTGAGGTCGCGCTGGTACCACTGGTCGCCAAGCGGGCGGAAGGTCGCGCAGCATTTCATCTGCGCGGCATAGATGTGCACCGAGACCGCCACGCCATCATCGGCGGGATTGCGGATCGTGTGGTACTCGTGCGGCGGGATCAGGCTGCCCGCGCTGCCCTTGCCGGCCTGGATCGAGCCCACCGGCTGGAAGCGGAAGCGCGGGTCCTGCGCGTCGATCATGTCGTACTGGGTGATTTCCAGCGCGCCGTGCCAGACGCCTTCCACGCACCACAGTCCGCTGTGGTCGTGCAGCAGGGTGCCCTGTCCGGGGCCCCAGGTCATCGCGATCACGTCGTAGCCGAGCGCATCGGAGTGGTACAGCTCGCGCCGTGCATAGTGTTCGCCACAGGGCTGATAGACGCAGGCCGGCAGCTGCACGCGCTGTTCGCGGATCATCCGGCACAAGGTATTGCGCAGCGCATCGGTGACCGCGCACTCGTCGCCGGCCCGCACCGCGGCGTCGATGCTGCGGATGAATTCGTCGGAGCCGGGGAAGTCGAGCTGCAACATCGAAGTGCCCGCTGCGGTGGCGAGAACCACAGTCTACAGACTGCCCAGGAACTTCGCGACGATCGGGCAGAAGTGGCGGAAATCGACCAGGAAGGCATCGTGGCCCTGCACCGAGGGCGGGGCCTGGAAGTCCACCGAGGCGCCGGCCAGGCGCAGTCCTTCGGCCTGCTGCTCCTGCTGCTCTAGCGGGAACAGGATATCGGTCTCGACGCCGATCACCAGCGCGCGGCGCACTGCCATGCGCTGGTAGGCGGCCTCCACCGTGCCACCGTGCTCGGCCAGATCGAACCAGTCCATCGCGCGCGACAAATACAGATAGCTGTTGGGATCGAAGCTGCCGACGAAACGCTGTGCATGGCCTTCGAGGTAGGCCTCGACCTGGAACTCGCGTTCGAACGGCTCGCAGGTGCGGAACTCGATCCGCGCGCGGCCGAAGCGCTGCTTCCATTCCAGCGGCGAGCGGTAGGTCATCACGCCGAGTTTGCGCGCCAGCCGCATGCCCATCACCGGCAGGCGGTCGGCCAAATAATCGCCGCCCTTCCAGTCGGGATCCAGACGGATCGCCTCGCGCTGCAGCGAGCGCACCGCGAGCGCGAACGGCGAGGCCTGCGCTGCGGACGAGATCAGCACCAGCGCCGGGCAGGCCTGCGGTTGCAAGGCCGCCAGCGCCTGCGCGGTCATGCCGCCCATCGACGGGCCGATCACCGCGGCCAGCCGCGTGATGCCGAACGATTCCGCGAGCAGCCACGCGCCGTGCGCGATGTCCTCGATGCTCAGTTCCGGAAAACGCAGGCGATACGGGGCGCCATCATCCGGATGCGGCGAGGCAGGTCCGGTGGAGCCCTTGCAGCTGCCCAGCGAATTGGGGCAGATCACGAACCAGCGATCGGTGTCGATCGCCTTGCCCGGGCCGAGCATTTCCTCCCACCAGCCCTGTTCGCTGTCGAGCGCATTGGACGCGGCGTGGGCGCCGGGACTCAGTCCGGTCACGATCAGGATTGCGTTGTCGCGCGCGGCCGACAGCTTGCCCCAGCTCTCGTAGCCGATGCGCGCATCCGCGAGCAGACCGCCGCGTTTCATGCGCAGCGGCGAGGGCAGGGCGAAGTACTGCGTGGCGGACATGCGGATCAGCGCGCTGGAGTGGCCCGGCCTTATAGCCGATACGGCGCGCGCACCACAAACCGCCGGCTGCGCGCATTCGCCAAGCCGGGGTGGCGCGGGATCAGGGCACTACGCTGTTGATCACCAGCTTGAGGGGGTCGCGCTGGGCTTTCGGCGACAGTGGGGCCGAGAGCACTTCGAGGTCGCCGCTCTGCGGATTGGCCCCCCCGGACTTGGATACCCGCGCGCCGACGATCACGCTGTCGGCGTTCGACAGCTTCAATTGCGGCATCATGCCCATGCTGTCGTCGAGGGTCAGGGTGAGCGGGAATTTGGCCCCCGGCAGGCGCTGCATCGCCAGCGGCATCCGCGATCCATCGGCGGGTCGCGCGAACACGTAGAGCACGTCGGTCGGCGCGAGGCGCGCGGCGAGTTCGGGGGTGATGTCGACCTCGATGGTGATCGACGCACCGCTCGTCGCGGCAGCAGCTGGAGTCGCGAGCGCAGCAGCAGGCTCGCCGGCTGCGGGCGCCGCGGCAACCGGCGCGCTACCAGGTGCCGGCGGCAGGCCGGCCCGGGTGCGCGCTTCGGCGATCTGCGCCTGCACCTGCGCGATCACCTCGCTGCCGGGTTCGAGCAGCGGCAGCAGGGTTTCCCAGCGTGCGAGCGCGGCGGTGTAATTGCCTACCTGCGCATCCGCGATGCCGAGCAGCCACAGCGCGCGCTGGTGTTGCGGCTGGTCGATGATCACCTGGTCGAGCAGCGCGCGCGATTCGCCCGCGATGTTGCGATCCGGGTCGACCAGCGCGATCGATTCGGCGTACTCGACGACGATGTAGGGATTGTTCGGCTGCAGGTCGAATGCGCGCTTGAGCGCATCCCTGGCTTCGACGAAACGTTCGGTGGCCTTGTAGGCGCGGCCGAGCAGCAACCAGCCGTCGGCATTTTCCGGCTCGCTGCGCAGACGCTGCTCGAGGCCGGCGATCGCCTGGTCCATCTGCAAACCGCCGGTCTGGCCAGCGCCATGGGCCGGATCGCCGGTGGCGTCGGCGACCAGCGCCGCAGGATCGAGCGCCGCCGGCGTGCCAACCGCGCCGTAGACCAGAACCGCACCCAGCGGCAGCAGCAGCGACAGACCGAGCACCGGCGCGAGCGGCGCGCGCGCCGCTGGCGCGGCAGCCGCTTCGGCGAGCATGCCCTTGCGCTTGCGGCCGAACTCGGCTTCGTCGATCACGCCATCGGACAGCGCACGATCGAGCGCGTCGAGCTTGCGTTGGGCGGTTTTGCCACTGCCGTCGCCGCGCAGCAGCGGGCGCAGCACCAGCGCGAGCGCTGCAGCCAGCATCACGCCGGCTATCACGAAAAAGATCGATGTCACGGTTGATCCTCGATTCCGGCAGCGTCGGCGGGCAGGGCGCGGGCGCGCCGCCGGATCGAGGCCACGATGTAGATCGCCCCGATCAGCACTACCAGCGCGGGCCCGAACCACAGGGCCCAGGTGCTCGGCTTGACCGGCGGATCGTAGAGCACGAAGACGCCGTAGCGCTCGACCAGGAACTGCTTGATCTGGTCGTCGCTGCGGCCTTCCTGCATCATCTCGAAGACCTTGCTGCGCAGGTCCTTGGCCAGCTCCGCGTTGGAGTCGGCCAGATTCTGGTTCTGGCACACGGTGCAGCGCAGTTCGGCGACCAGCCGCTGGAAGCGCACCTGCTCGACTTCGTCCTTGAACGGCAGCGGGTCGATAGCGACGGCGCTGCACGACAGCAGCAGCAGCAAGCTCGCCAGCAGCATGCGGATCATGGCGCCGCTCCCTGCATCTGCGCGAGGCGCGGCTCGAACTCGCGGGCGATCACCTCGGGCGTGATCGCGCCGACGTGCTTGTAGCGGATGACGCCCTGTGCGTCGACGAGGAAGGTCTCGGGTGCGCCGTAGACCCCGAAGTCGATCCCGGTACGCCCGGATTGATCGACCGCGATGTCGGTGTAGGGGTTGCCGAACTGGGCGAGCCAGCGCTTGGCATCGGCAGGCTCATCCTTCCAGTTCAGGCCCACCACGCGCACCTTTCCGCTGCGCGCGAACTCTTCGATGACCGGATGTTCCTGCACGCATGAAGGACACCAACTCGCCCAGACGTTGAGCACGTACGGTGCACCCGCCAGCGTGCCGTTGCTGACCCGCGCGTCGGGCTGGTTGAGTTCGGGCAGGTCGAACACCGGCGCGGGCTTGTCGATCAGCGGCGAGGGAATCAGCTTCGGATCGATGCCGAGGCCCGCGAACAACAGCACGCCGAGGGCCGCAGCCAGCCCGAGCGGCAACAAGAAACGCCACATCGGGTCAGGCTCCTTGTGCTGCCGGCGCGGTGGCTGCCGTGCTCGGAGCCGACTCGGTCGCGCGCTGGCGCCGATAGCGGCGATCGAACGCGGCGATGAAGCCGCCGAAGGTCATGAACAAAGCGCCGAGCCAGATCCAGCGCACCATCGGCTTGTGGTAGACGCGCACGGCCCATGCGCTGCCGTCGCCGACCGGCTCGCCCATCGAGATGTACAAATCGCGGGTAAAGCCCGCGTCGATGTCGGCCTCGGTCATCACATCGCCGCTGGCGAGGTAGCGCCGTTTGGCCGGGCGCAGTTCCACCACCGGCTTGCCGTCGCGCGCGATCGAAAACACGCCCTGGTCGGAGACGTAGTTCGGCCCCTCGTAGTGGTCGAGCTTGACGAAGGTGATGTCGTAGTCGCGCACGCTGACGCTGTCGCCGGGCGCCATCCGCACGTCGCGCTCGATCGCGGTCGACTCGTGCACCAGCACGCCGATCACGAACACGCCGAGGCCCATGTGGGCGAGCAGCATGCCGATCCGGCCAGCGGTCAGTCCGCCACGGCGGGCCGGATCGCGCCACTGCCGCCACGCGTAGGCTGCGGTGCCGGCGATCACCCAGGTGCCGCCGAGCACGCCGATCAGCGCCTTGGCCGGGATGTCATTGAACAGCAGCCACACGGCGCCCGCGACCAGCAGCGCGAGCGCCAGCCACAGGCGCGCCGGCAGAAGCAGTGTCGCGAGTTCCTCGCGCCGCCAGCGCGAGGGCATGCCGAACGGCACGCACAGCACGATCGGCACCATCAGGAGGGTGAACAGCAGGCCGAAATAGGGTGGACCGACCGACACCTTGCCGAGTCCTGCCGCATCGGCGATCAGCGGATACAGGGTTCCCAGCAGCACCATCGCCGCGGCCGAGACCATCATCAGGTTGTTCACCATCACCAGGCTTTCGCGCGAGACTGCCGCGAAGGGCTGTTCCGCACCGGCCGCCAGTCGTGGCGCGCGGATCGCGTACAGCACCAGGGCGCCGCCGGCGACCACGCCGAGGAAGATCAGGATGAACAATCCGCGCTCCGGATCGGAAGCGAATGCGTGTACCGAAGTCAGCACGCCCGAACGCACCAGGAAGGTGCCCAGCAGCGACAGCGAGAACGCGAGGATCGACAGCAGCAGGGTCCATGCGCGGAAGTTGCCGCGCTTCTCGGTCACCGCCTGCGAATGGATCAATGCGGTACCGACCAGCCACGGCATGAACGAGGCGTTCTCGACCGGGTCCCAGAACCACCAGCCGCCCCAGCCCAGTTCGTAGTAGGCCCACCACGAGCCCAGGCCGATGCCGAGGGTCAGGAATGCCCATGCGGTGAGCGTCCACGGCCGCGCCCAGCGCACCCAGCGTTCGTCGACCTTCGATTCCAGCAAGGAAGCTACCGCGAACGCGAAGGCGACCGCGAACCCCACGTAGCCCATGTACAGCATCGGCGGATGCACGATCAGGCCGAAGTCCTGCAGCAGCGGATTGAGGTCGCGGCCATCGGCCAGCGCCGGCAGATGGCGCTCGAACGGATTCGAGGTGAACATGGTGAACATCAGGAAGCCCACGCTCACGATGCCCAGCACCGACAGCACGCGCGCCATGAAGTCGCGCGGCAGGCTGCTCGAGAACGCGGCGACCGCGATCGACCACACGTTGAGGATCAGCACCCACAGCAGCAGCGAGCCCTCGTGCCCGCCCCACACGGCCGAGAAGCGGAACTGCGCAGGCAGCAGCGAGTTCGAGTTGGTTGCCACGTAGGCCACCGAAAAATCGTTCTGCAGGAACGCGGTGGTCAGCAGCGCGAATGCGATCAACACGAACACGAACTGGCCGGCGGTGGCCGGTCGCGCGAGGCTGACCAGTCGCGCATTGCCGGTATAGGTGCCCAGAAGGGGCAGCGTGGCCTGGATCAGCGCCAGCACCAGCGCGATGGACAGTGCGAATTGACCAAGTTCAGGGATCATCGGATGCTTCCAGTGCGTTCACTGCGGCGGGCAATCGATTGCGCTCGGCATTCTATCCGGATGTCCGGTCGGCAAACCGCGCGCGCTGCGCGGATTCGTCGCCGGAATTGACCTATGTCCGGATTCGCCGGGGTTCGTCAACCGTGCGTGACGAACGCGCGCGCCGTTCCACCGCAGCGCCGGAGCGCGGCTGTCTCAACTGCCCGGGGACGGCACAACGGCCGGTGCCGGCGCTGCGTCGGCCTGGCGCACCTTGGCCCGCGCAATCGCATCCGCAACCTCGGTCGGCATGTAGCTCTCGTCATGCTTGGCCAGCACTTCGTCGGCGACGAACACGCCGCGCGCGCCATCCAGGGTGCCGGTGGCG
>JANOEA010000326.1:0-1906 GCA_031412975.1 Pseudomonadota bacterium
GCGCGCAGCGCGTTCGCGTCGGCCATGCCGTTGTACTTGGCGAGCTTGGTCACCAGGTCCACGGGCGCGTGACCGTAATGGGCGTGGGCGATCTTCGAGAGCGACTGGCCTGATTTGCCAGCGCCTCGCGCAGCTGCGCCAGCTTGCGCTCATTCTCGACCTTCAGGCCGAACACGTCCTTCACATAGAAGACGTCCACCGCGCGCACGCCATAGGTGGTGATATGGGCGGAGGCGATCTGCATCCCCTGGCCGCTGATCGCCGCCGTCACGTCATGCAGCAGGCCCGGCCGGTCGCGGCCATTCACCTCGATGACGGTGTGGGTGTTGCTCGCGTGGTTGTCGATGACGACGCGGGGGGGCACCGTCACCGCGCGCAGCCGCGCCGGCTCGCGTCGCACTTTTCGGATCTCGTCGGCCAGGCGCAGGCGGCCCGAGAGCGACTGCTCGATCAGCACGGACAGGCGTGCGAGGCGATGCGGCTGGTCGAAGGCGGCCCCGGACGCATCCTGCACCCAGAAGGTGTCGAGCGCGGTGCCATCGGTCATGGTGTGGATGCGGGCATCGACGATGCTCGCACCCGCGACCGCGAGCGCACCGGCGATGCGGCTGAACAGGCCTGGATGGTCGGTGCAATAGACCGTCACCTCGGTGACGGAGCGCGCTTCGAGCACGCGGGTGCGCACGGTCAGCGGCGTCTGGCCGTTCGAAGCCTCCGCGACCATCTGCGCGTGGCGCGCATGCGTCTGCGGGTCGAAGCTGAGCCAGTAGCCCGGGTAGCCCAGGCTCAGGAAGCGCTCCACCTCCGCCTTGGGCCGGCCCTTGAGCAATCCGGCCACGGCATCCTTGGCGCGGGCGACGCGCACGTCGCGCTCCGGCACCGACAGCCCGCCGGCGAGCACTTCCGCCACGCGCCAGTACAGCTCGCGCAGCAGCGTCGCCTTCCAGCCATTCCAGACCTTCGGCCCCACGGCGCGCATGTCGGCCACGGTGAGCACCAGCAGCAGGCGCAGGCGTTCGGGCGATTGCACGACCTCGGCGATGTCGAGGATGGTTTTTGGGTCCTCGATGTCGCGCTTGAATGCGGTCTGGCTGATCAGCAGGTGGTGCAGCACCAGCCAGGACACCGTCTCGGTTTCCTCCGGCGTCAGGCCCAGTTTCGGGCAGACCTCCTGCGCGACCATCGCACCCAGTTCGGAATGGTCGCCGCCGCGGCCCTTGGCGATGTCGTGCAGCAGGGTCGCCACATACAGCGCGCGGCGCGATTGCAGCTGCGCCAGAAGTTCGGAGGCAACGGGCGCGATCTCGGACAGCTCGTTGCGGTCCAGCTGGCCGAGCACGCCGATGGCCTCCACCGTGTGCTCATCGACGGTGAACACATGATAGGTGTCGAACTGCATCAGCCCCACGATGCGCGCCCAATCCGGCAGATAGCGCGAGAGGAACCCCGCCTCGTTCAGCTGCCGCAGCCACACCGCCGCATCGCGCCCGCACAGCAGATCAAGGAAGATCGCCCCCGCCTCGGCATCGCCGCGCAGCCGCACCGCGTGGCGCGACTGCCGGATCAGCGCGGCGGCTCTCAGGGGCAGGGCCCGGGCGGCTCAGGTGGAGCCGGACGAAGTTTTGGGCGCCGCGGTCGGTAGGGGGCCCAAGTCCCCACGACTTTATCATTGACACGACTTCGCATTACACTCTCTGCGCGCCTTCGATCCCGCCGTGGGGCAGGCGCTCTCCATGGAAGTGGGTAGACACGGCTCTACTGGCGCCGTTCGGTCGAAACGATTCCCTGCGGGATGCACCCGCGACAGGGCGACCGGCGGTGGCGACGAGACCCACTTGTGAAAGGACTCTGTGACTCGGGACGATCGGCTTCGCATTGCGGTATTCATCGACTTCGACAACATTGA
>JANOEA010000327.1:0-3619 GCA_031412975.1 Pseudomonadota bacterium
CGCCACGGCGTCCCCGTAGGAGCCCACTCCGTGGGCGACCGCTGTCGCGGCGTCGCTGCGTTCGGGCGATAGCGCTGTTCGGATTTCCGCGGTCGCCCACGGAGTGGGCTCCTACGGTGGAGGCAATGTGCCGTCGGGACGCGCGAACACCGCCCAGGCTTTCGCGCAGGCTCCTTGCCCTGGGACGGGCCAGACGCCGGGGGCTATTCGGGTTGCGTGCCACGCTCACTGCAGCGGCGCAGCGGCGACATCCAGCACCGTGCGTCCGCCATCGTCCGACTCGATCCAGGCGCCCAGCGGCTCCGGGCCCACGTTCAGCACCACCCGCACGCGGGCGCCCTTGCCTGCGGCCAGCTCCGCCACCCGGCACTCGATTGCGCCCCCGAGCGCGCAAGCGGCACCCTCGGCTTCGATCGACTCGATCACCACGCCGCGGTCCGCACCGATCCGGAATGCGTGCGCCGGCTCGACCCACGGCCCGCGATTGGCGAAGCCGAACGACAACGCCACGCGCTCCCGGTCCAGGCGCCGAACCTGCGTCCCGGGCTCGATCGCTTCGATCGAAGGCGCGCCTTCCGCCGACATCATGTCGCCCTCGGCATTGAGCGCAGCGTTCTCGAAGCCGTTGGCGAAAATCAGGATCGCCAGATTGGGCATCGCCACGCACGGCGAGAACTCCGACGTGCTGGCGCCGGGATTGGTCGCCGTGGCGCTGAGTGCATTGGCATTGGTGCCATCGGCAAGCGGGAACATGGCGTTGACGCTGCTGGTGCCGTTCGCTGCCGTGACGGCATTGATGCTGCCCAGCAGGTTCTCGCCTTCGCCATTGCCGATCGGATCGCATCCGAAAGACCAGAATGCCTGCAGGCCGAACGTGCTGAAGTTGATGGAACTCAGGCTCAGCAGCATGCTGACCATGTTGCCGCCGCGAACGACGTTCGAGAGGGTCGGGAAGTTCTGCAGCGTGTTGGGCCCGGTGTCGGCATCGCCCGCATCGTTGGCGGTGACGCCGTCACCACCCAGATCGATGCCCAGCGTCCCGTTGGCGCTGATCTGGTTGTCACGGATCGGGTTGCTCAGCGTCGTGGCGCCGAGTACCGCGACGCCGGCGCCCGTATTCGCGCGAATGGCATTCGCCGTCAGCTGGTTGCCCTGCGCGCCCGCGGTCAGGATGATTCCCGTCGCATTGGCGAATCCCGGTGCACCGATGATGTTGCCGACGATGCGGTTGTTGTTGGTGCCGTTGTCGGAGACGAAGATGCCGGCGCCGGCATTGCCGGCAATGACGTTCAAGCCGAATGGCGACAGCGGATCGCCGATATCGTTGCCGGCGGCGCCGCTGAGCAGCGCGATTCCGGAGGCGCCATTGGGCAAGGCCACGGTGCCGGCCGCGTTGACTCCGACCTGGTTGTTGGTCACCGAGGTGCCGCTGGCGCCACCTTCGAGCCGGATGCCACCGTTGCCGTTGGCCGAGACCAGGTTCTGCCGCACCACGCTGCCACTGGCGCCGCCGGTGATGTCGACGCCGGCGCCACTGTTGCCAAACGCACCCGCCCCGCTGGGATCGGTGCCGATGTAGTTGAAACGCAACTGGGTCCCCGTGGTTGCGGGGTCGATGACGTAGACCCCCGCGCCATTGTTGCCGCTGATCGTGTTGCGGTCGGCGATGACGCTGCCGCCGACCACGGTGGCGTCGGCGCCGCCCTGGATGAACACGCCCTGGTTGGCGTTGGGGCGCAGGTTGTTGCCAGCCGACAATCCGATCATGTTGCCGAAGATCCGGTTGCCGTCGGCGCCCTCGCCGTTGATCCAGACGCCGGGGCCATTGTTCGATGCGATGCGGTTACCCGGGCCGACGAGATTATTGGGGCTGTTGAGGGCGACCCCGCCAGCGCCGTTGCCGGCCGCGCTGTTGTCGTTGGCGTTGTTGGCTGGCCCGCGCAGGCCGATCACGTTGTTCTCGACCCGATAGCCGTTGCCATCCCGCAGCAGCACGCCCCAGCCGGCGTTGGCGGAAATCACGTTGTTGCTGACCACGACGCCGTCGGGCCCATTGATGATGGCGACGCCATCGCCGCCATTGCCACGCGCCTGCGTGCGCGTGCTGTTGAGGCCGATCACGTTGCCCTGCACGACGTTGTTGCTGGTGCCCGCGCCATCGATGAGCACGCCGCTTCCGACGCTGGCACCAATCGTGTTGCCTTCGCCACCACCACCACCGCCGATCGTGTTGTTGTCGGCGCCGGCGTTCACCGCCACGCCGGTGACATTGCCGCGCGCGAACTCGCCCTGCCGCGACAAGCCGATGCGGTTGCCGCGCACCAGGTTGCCGCTGGCATTGCTGCCGCTGATCAGGACGCCGGCGCCCGCCGCGCGCCCGATGAAATTTCCTTCGTTGGTCCCCGCCCCGCCGACTCGCGTGCCGTTGATCGATTCGACATGGACCCCGCTGCCGCCGATCGCCTGGTTGGGCGTGCCGTCGGCGCAACCTTCGAGCCCGGCGCCGGTATCGAGCGCTTCGCAGATGCCGATGTAGTTGTTGAACACCTTGTTGTTGCGGTCGCTGGTATCGCCGCAGTAGTCGCTGATGCGGATGGCGTCGCCGCTGATGCCGTAGATGTAGTTCTGCTCGCCAGCGCCGGTGCCGCCGATCTGCGCGTTGAACGCGCAGGGATTGCCGAAATCGCCGGGACCGAGCGCGCCCAGGTTGATGCCCGAGCCGATGTACTCGCCGCCGGGCACGAGGCCCGAGATGTTGACCCCGAATACCTTGAGGCCATCCACCCGCGGCGCCCTGATGGCAAAGCTCTTGAAGTTGGTGAAGTAGAGGTTCTTGAACGTGCCGCTGGCAGGCACCGGGTCGACGGAGAAGATGAAGAGGGCACCGGTCTCGCTCGCGACCTGGCTGGATCCGTCCAGCGCGATGAAGGGGCGAAAGCCCGCGGTGGGCGGGTCGCCCTGGATCCCGTCGCGCGGGTCGATGAGGACGAAGCGGAAGGGCCGCACCGTATTGCCGCCGACCATGGCATCGGCGAAGCGGATGGTGTCGGCGTCGTTCGGACCGCAGCCCGGGTTGGTCAGCGACAAACGCCAAAAGAGCGTCGTATCCACGGTCAGGCAGAACACCGGGTCGGCCACGAAATTGCCACCGCTGATCCGCGCCTTCTCGAAATCCGAATAGCAGCGCGCATTGCCGAGACCGATCTCCGCGGCCTCGCGGAAATTGATCTTGTTGTCGCGGTCGCCGGTGATCGTCCCCTGCAGGATCATGTCGTCGGCGTGGCTGACCGTGATCGTGCAGTTGGCGCGTGCGCCGGTGGCGGCGGCAAGCAGCAGGCCACCCGCGGCAAGGGCGTATCGAAGGGGTAGAGGCATCCGGGTCCCAGAATGTCGGCGGCGAGGCCCGCCCTGCCCACTATCCACGGGAAACTGTGCGGGATCCGGCCAAGCGACCGCGCCGGCCCCGCAAAAGAAGAGCCCCGGGACACTGGGGGGAGTGCCCGGGGCCGGTAGATCGAGGCATGCCTGGATCTTGGTCGCGCGTCCTGTTCACTCGGGCGGCGCAGCGGCAAGCTCCAGCGCCGTGCGTGCGCCATCGTCCGACTCGATCCAGGCGCCC
>JANOEA010000328.1:0-6215 GCA_031412975.1 Pseudomonadota bacterium
CTGCTGCAGGAACGGACCCCCATCCCCAGCCCTTACCCCGCGAGGCGGGGAAGGGAGCAAAGCTGCTGCAAGAACCGACCCCCATCCCCAACCCTTCCGTCCGGCCCGCGCTACTCGCGCGGGCGTTCGGCGGTCCGCGGCGGTGCCGCGGAATGTCCCGCCTCACCCGTAGAGGGGGAAGGGAGTAACGCTTCGGCAAGAGTGGACCTCAGCTCGCTACAACTCGCGATCCGCGCTGTGCAGCGAGCGTCGTACGCGGCGGACGCCGAGGATCGCGAGTACTGCCACGATCGGGATCGTGATGCCTACCGCGAGGTCGTGCTGCAGCGGCAATCCGCTGGCGATGCCTGCCTTGGCCAGGTAGCCGACCAGTCCGGCTGCGTAGTAGACGATCGCCGCGACCGACAGGCCCTCGACGGTCTGCTGCAGGCGCAGCTGCAGCAGCGCGCGGCGATCCATCGAAGCGAGCAGGGCCTGGTTCTGGCGCTCGCGGGTGATGTCGACCCGCGTCGACAGCAATGCGCTGGCCTGCGACACGCGCTCGGACAGATCGTGCAGGCGGGTCGACACCATATTGCAGGTCGCCACCGCAGGCGCGAGCCGGCGTGCCATGAATTCCTCGATGGTCTGGATGCCGGGCAGGCGCGTTTCGCGCAGCTCGGCGATCCGGGTGGTGACCAGTTCGTGGTATGCGCGGCAGGCGCCGATGCGGAACTGGCTGGCCGACAGGCAGCGCTCGATCTGCGCGGCGAGGCGGGTGAGATCGTGCAGCAGCGCTTCGTCGTTGCCATCTTCGACCGCGATGCGGTCGGTCAGGGTCGACAGTTCCTGCTCGATGCTGAGGATCTGCGGCGACTGCTCGCGCGCGATCGGTAGCGCGAGCAGGGCCATCATGCGATAGGCCTCTATCTCGAACAGGCGCTGCAGCATGCGCCCGCTCTGGCGCCGGGTGAAGCTGCGATCGACCACCAGGAAACGCGAGAAGCCGTCCGCATGCACGCGGAAATCGGTGTACACGAGGCCCGCGCCCTCGCCGATGTCCGATCCGACCACGATGTTGCCTTCGAACAGCGCGGCGAGCGCGCCGGGCGATGCAGGCGCGCTCGATTCGGCGATCAGCTTGGCGTGCGCGGCCACCATCGTGGTGCCCGGAAGTCCGGCGAGCCAGCCGGCCGGCAGCATGCCGGCGACCGGTTCGCTGAACGGGTGAGCGCTGACCCCGGCCGCGAACACCGTGATCCCCGAGAACTCGCCATGCCGTTCCCACTTCAGCCGCAACCCACCCAGCTGCGCGCTGAAGCGCGTGGCCTTCGCAGCCGGCGGCGTGACCCCATGGTGCGCGCACAACTGCACGAGGTGCGCATGCTCGCGAGCGCGATCCTCGGGCGCCACCATCAGCGCGACATAGGTCGCCCGTGATGGCGTATCCAGCGGTTCGGGTGGCCTGGCGTGGACCTCGGCGGCCAGTTCGAGGCGCAGCGGATGATCGGTTGGCAGCATGGGTGCGAGTGAGCGCATCTGCGGAAACGATGGGAGCCATGTTAGCCCAGCACCGCGTCGCCGGTGGTGAAGCGCGGCCAGGCGACGCCGCGCTTGACTCAGCGACCGACCTGCTGCGCGCCGATGCGGGTCCAGAACGAGAGGCAGGCCTCGATCACTTTCGCGGGCGCCTCGATCTGCGGGTAGTGGCCGATGCCCGGCAGTTCGACCACATCGGGCACGCTGAGCAGTTCGCGATAACGCGCGACCAGATGCGCGCCGGATACCGGGTCGTCGAGACCGGCGACCAGGCGCAGCGGAACGCGCGTGGCCTGCATCGCGCCGACCCACTCGGCACGTCGGCGCCGGCGTTCGGCGATGTAGCCGAGCAACTGCGGTGCCAGGCGCTGGCCGTCGTCGTGCGCGATCAGCGCCCAGCAGTCGTCGAGCAGTTCCGGGCTGGGTAGGGTACTGGCGCCAAACACGGCGGAAAAACTGCGTGCGAAGCGCTTGCGGTCGAGCAGTGGCACCAGCAGCGGGCCGAGCGGGCTGGCCAGCAGGCGTTGGATCAGGCGCGGTCGATGGGCCTCGGGGAACAGCCCGCCGTTGAGGAAGCAGATCGATTCGATCCGCAGGCCGCTCTCGCCGAGGAACTGCCGATGTTCGTGCCGCGCGAGCAGTTCCTGCGCGACGCTGTCACCCAGATCGTGCGCGAGGATGTGCACGCGCGTGATCTCGCGCTCCTCGAACAGCGACTCGACCAGATCGGCTTGGCCGAGCACGCTGTAGCGGTGCGCGCGCGGTTTGCTGCTGAAGCCGAAGCCAAGCAGGTCGGGCGCAAACAGATGGAATTGCTCGCCCAGTGCGCCCCAGATGTGCTGCCAGTCGAAACTTGCGGTGGGAAAACCATGCAGCAGCAGCAACACCGGACGGGTCACGTCGCCGGCTTCGCGCAGGAAGATCCGGTGCGCGGCAAAGCGGTGGAACACGCCGAGCGCACGCCATTGGCGCAGGCTCGCCGATAGCGGCAGTTCGGTCATGGCAGCACGCGCAGCACCACCCGATCGTAGCGGCCGCGGGCGTCGAGCGCGACGATCGACTGCGCGCCGGGTGCGTCGAAGCGCCAGCGCAGCGGCGCGCCCCCGCTGCTGCTGCCGATCAGCCGCCCGTTGAGCAGCCAGTCGACCTTGGCATCGGTGCCGAGCGCGCGCAGCGCAAGTACCGGCGGTTGGCTGCTGCCGGGTGCGCGCCGGATGATCGCATCGGCGAGCGCGCCTTCGATCTGCAATCGACCGTGGGTTGGCTGCATGGCGGGGCGGCAGGAGGGCGCAAAGCCCGGCACGCTGGCGGCGGAAAGTTGCGCAGGTCCGAGCCATGGCTGCAGCAGCGCGGGCCAGCGCGCGATCTCGCGCTGCGTGGTCGGGCCCGGCGCGCAGCCCGGGTTCACGCGCAGGCCGCTGCGGGCATCGACCAGCACCTTCGCCAGCAAGGGCTCGGTATCGCGGCGATCGGGCAGCGTCGGCGGGATCATCCGGTCGAGCACCCACGCTTCGCGTGGCAGGCTGCAATGGGTGGCCGCGGTGTCCGCAGCGGCGTGCCCGAGTGGCCAGCAGATCGTGTGGCTGGCAACGCTCGATGGCGGCAGTTGCAGGTTCGCATCGCGCGCTTCGCGCGGCAGGCTGTCGGCGAGTGCGAACAGCAGCGGCAGCGCGGTGATCGCGCCGTATTGGCCCGGCAGCGGCGTGCCGTCCGGGCGTCCGATCCACACGCCGATGGTCCAGCGTGGAGTGACGCCGATCGCCCACGCATCGCGAAAGCCGTAGCTGGTTCCGGTCTTCCAGCCGATTCGCGGCCGGCCGCTGGTATCGAGGCCGTTGATCGCCTCGCCGGGTCGGCCGTCCGACTCGAGCATGTCGCGCACGATGAACGCAGCACCTTCGCTGAGCAGGCGGCGCTCGTCGAGTGGCGTGTCCTCGCGATAGCGCACGCGGCCTGCCAGACCCCCGCGACCGAGTGCTGAGTAGGCACCGACCAGCGATTCGAGATCGCTGCCGACCCCGCCGAGTGCGAGCGACAAATTCGGCTGCGCGCCGCGCGGCAGCGCGAGGTGCACGCCGGCATGCGCGAGCCGTGCGCTGAAGCGCTGCGGGCCGATCCGGTCGAGCAGGTCGACCGCGGGCACATTCAGCGAACGCGACAGCGCATCGGCTGCCGCGACCGGGCCATGGAACACATCGCCGAAGTTGGCGGGTCGGTAGCCATCGAAGGACTGCGGCGCATCCACCAGCAACGACTGCGAGTGGATCAGGCCGTCGTCGAGCGCGAGTCCGTAGATGAAGGGCTTCAGCGTGGAGCCCGGCGAGCGCGTGGCGCGCACCATGTCGACATGGCCGAGGCTGCGCGGATCGGCAAAGCGCGCGGAGCCGACGTAGGCCCGCGCCTGCAGCGTGGCGCTGTCGACCACCAGCACCGCGGCCGAGGTGCGCTCGGGCAGCGCCTGCATGTAGTTGCCGATGCGCTGCTCAACCGTCACCTGCAGCCCCGCATCCAGGGTGGTGCGGATGGTGGCCGCGCGCGGGTCGGCGGCATGCAGCCGCGCGGCGAGCAATGCGGCGCTCATCGGCGGACGCAGGTGGCGCGCGACCACCGGCTCGAGCTGCGCCTCGGCGAGCGCCCGCGGCGAGCCGAGTCCGCGCTCGGCGAGGCGCGCGAGCACCTTGTCGCGCGCAGCCTTGGCCGCGGCCGGATGGCGATCCGGGCGCAGGCGGCTCGGCGCTTGCGGCAGCACCGCGAGCAGCGCGGCTTCGGCATGCGAGAGCCGACGCGCCGACTTGCCGAGCCAGGCCCAGCTGGCCGCTTCCACGCCCTGGATGTTGCCGCCGAAGGGCGCGAGGTTCAGGTACAGCGTGAGGATCTCGCGCTTGTCCAGGCGCCACTCGAGCTGGCCCGCGCGAAACATCTGCTGCAGCTTGCCCAGTGGCGTGCGCGGGATCGGTTCGATCAGGCGCGCGACCTGCATGGTCAGCGTCGAGCCGCCCGAGACCACCGTGCCGTGCCGCAACGCCTGCCACGCCGCGCGCCCAAGCGCGAGCGGATTCACGCCGTAGTGGTGATGGAACCAGCGGTCCTCGTAGCCGAGCAGCGCATCCAGATACTCCGGCGCGACATCCTCCGGCGTGACCTCATAGCGCCACACGCCATCGGCTGCCGCGAACGCGCGCAACGGGCGGCCATCGGCGGCGAGCACCACCGCGGCCCCGCCGGCCGTCGGATCGGGGATCGGCGGCGGCAGCAAGCGGTCGGCAGCGAACACGGCGAGCAGCAGGGCTGCGCCCGCGAGCCCCGCGCGCCGCGCATCGCGATGGCAGCGTGCGGTCATCGGTGCCTGCTCACGGACCGCTGACCGTGATCCGCTCGGGGCTGGCTTCGCCGACCGCGCGCAGATCCGGGCGATACATGTCCTCGACGGTCGGCGGCGGTACCACGAAGTCGCCCGGCGACACCGCGCGCACCAGGTAGAACAGGTTCGCGGTGCTGCCGTACAGCTCGATCGCGGCGACGTAGCGGTCGTCGCGGTATTCCTCGAAGCGGATCGTGGCCGCACCGCTGCGCTCGGACAGCGCAACCCCGTCGATCGTGACGTTGGCCCACTGGCTGGCATCGGTGAGGTTGAGGTTCTCGACCTCGAGCCCACCCGGCGACAGATCGACCACCAGCGCATCGCGCATGCTGTTGGCCGATTCGATCTTCAGTTGCACCACCAGCACCTCGCCCTCGCGCAGCGCGCCGCCGTCCCAGGCCTCGCCCTTGGTGGTGTAGTACTTGCGCGTGATCCGGAAGTCGTCGCGGTTGCTCACCGTGAAGCGGCGTGGCACGCCGGCGACCTCGGTGGTCGCGTACAGCGGTGCGCCGCCGGAGGGCACGATGCGCACGCCAGCGGCGAGCTGCGTGGGGTCGAACACGCGGCTGACCATCGCGCGACCGGTCGATTCCTCGACGCTGCCACCGACCACGACGCTGGCCGAGAAACTGCGCGGCGCGGCATTCGCGAGGCCTTTGCCCAGGCGCAGCACCGCGATGTTTTCCAGCGTGCTCAGCCACAGCCGCTCGCGCGCGCCGATCGCGCGGGCCAGTTCGTAGGCGCGCGCATCGTAGGCCGGCGTCGACAGCCCGGTCTCGTGGGCGACCGCGAGCATCAGGCCCAGGTCGCGCAGCTCCGAGCCGTAGTCGCCGAGGTATTCCGGCCGCTTCCAGGTTTTCCCGAACGCCTCGGCCAGCGCCTTCTGCGCGCGCTCGCCATCGCCCATCAGTTTGAGGGCGGCACCCAGGTGCACCAGCGGCAGTGGCGCGATGAGCTTTTCGCGCTCGTTGTCGAACATCGCGCGCAGCGTGCCGACCGGCGCGCGGCCGACCCGCGCGAGCACGTAGCCCGCGCGAGCACGTAGCCCGCGTGCGCCATCTCGGCCAGCCGCAGGTGCTCGTAATTTTCGTATTGATACTGCGTGTTGCCGCCCGACAGCAGATCGTCGCTCAGACGCTTCAACGCCTTGTCGAGCACCGTCTCGGGTACCACATGACCTGCGTCCTTCGCCGCAAGCAGCATCTCGACCACGTAGGGGGTCATCGCGGTGGCCGGATTGCTGTCGCCGGGCCACATGCCGAAATGACCGCTGTCGGTCTGCATCGATGCGATGCGGGTGAACGCGGCCTCCAGCAGGCTCGCGCGGCGTGCGGCG
>JANOEA010000329.1:0-1553 GCA_031412975.1 Pseudomonadota bacterium
GCAATTACCGCAGAACAAGTTTCCGGGTTAATGTGTCCAGGCAAATGAATAAATGGTTGAAAGTTTCCAACAAAGGCTCTTATGTACTAACCAACTCAGCAAGCCGATCGAATCGTGCGTGAACACGTAGATCACCCGCAGCTTCATCAGTGCCGCCAGGCGCAGCGCGTTCCGCGCGTAGTCGGAGAACACCAGGAACGTGCCGCCGTAGGGAATGTAGCCGCCGTGCAGCGCGAGCCCGTTCATCACGGCGCACATGCCGAACTCGCGCACCCCGAAGAACAGGTAGTTGCCGCCCGCTTCGCGTCCGATCACCTTCGAGACCTTCACCATGGTGAGATTGGAGCCGGTGAGATCGGCCGAGCCGCCGATCAGCTCCGGCAGCGCCGGCACCAGCGTCTCGAGCGCGTTTTGCGAAGCCTTGCGCGTCGCCACCGTCTCCGCCTTGGCGTCCGTCTCCCTGACGAGCGCGTCCACCCGCGCGCGGAAATCCTGGGGCAGCTCGCCCGTCGTGCGGCGGCGGAATTCCGCCGCTTCCGCCGGGTACTGCTTTTCGTAGCCGGCGAAGAGCCGCTTCCAGCGCCGCTCGGCGTTCGCCCCGCGCTTCCTCGCATCCCAGCCGTCGTAGACGTGCTGCGGGATCTCGAACGGCGGGTGGCGCCAGCCGATCGCCTCGCGGGTGGCGGCGACTTCCTTCTCGCCCAGCGGTGCGCCGTGCGCGGCGCCGGTGTTGGCCTTGGTCGGCGCGCCCTTGGCGATCACGGTCTTCGCGCATATCAGCGTCGGCCGGGATTTCTCGCGCCTGGCTTTTTTCAGCGCCCGCTCCACCGCTTCGGCGTCGTGCCCGTCCACGTTCGGGATCACCTGCCAGCCGTAGGCTTCGAAGCGGCGACGGACGTCGTCGGTGTACCACTGGCGGATGCTGCCCTTGTCGGAATCGATCGAGATGCCGTTGTCGTCGTAGACCGCGATCAACTTGCCCAAGCCCAGCGTCCCGGCGAGCGAGCAGGCCTCGTGCGAGACGCCTTCCATCATGCAGCCGTCGCCCAGAAAAACGTAGGTGGTGTGGTCGACGATCCCGAAATCCGGCCGGTTGAACTCGGCCGCGAGCAGTTTTTCGGCAAGCGCCATCCCCACCGCGTTCGAGATGCCCTGGCCGAGCGGGCCGGTGGTGGTCTCGACACCGGGCGCGCAGCCGTACTCGGGATGCCCCGGGGTCTTCGAGTGCAGCTGCCGGAAGCGCCGGAGCTCGTCCATCGGCAGGCCGTAGCCGGTCAGGTGCAGCAGCGCGTAGAGCAGCATCGAGCCGTGGCCGTTCGACAGCACGAAGCGGTCGCGGTCGGCCCACGCAGGGTTGCCCGGGTTATGCCTCAGGTGGCGGTTCCACAGCACCTCTGCGATCTCCGCCATGCCCATCGGCATGCCGGGATGGCCCGATTTGGCGCGCTCGACCGCATCCATCGCCAGCGCACGGATCGCATTGGCCATGCGCTTGTGCTTTGTAAGATCGGACATGGGAGCTTGGCGCCGTCGTATCGGGACTGAACATGCCG
>JANOEA010000330.1:0-5013 GCA_031412975.1 Pseudomonadota bacterium
CACGCCGAGCACGCGCGAGCCGTCCAGCACCGGCACAGCCAGCTCCGACAAGCCGCTACCTTCATCGGCAACATGACGGCGGTCGAGGCGGGTGTCGGACACGATGATCGAATCGCCACTGAGCGCGCACGCACCGACCACGCCCTCGCCGACCTTGAGTTTGATCCGGTTCTCGACCACCCGTTTGGCGATGCGTTTGGGGCCCCACGCCGCGAATTGCGCCAGGGTCGCGCTTTCAGGGTCCAGCAGATAGTCCACGCAGTCGTCGAGATCGAGCACGCGGCCGGCAAATTCGACCGCGGTCCAGGCCAGGTCGATATCCCGCGTGCACCTGGCCAGATCCTCGAGCAGGGGTGTCAGGGAGCCAGGCAGGCCGGCAAGAAATGACTCGGCAGAAGGGGCTCTGGACTGTGGCATCCGTGCAGGATACGTGCTCGGCGGTGAGCATGCCGAAGCGGTACTCGAACATCGCGTCTGGCAGCATAGAACGTGAAAATCAAGTCAAAGAACCTACCAGTCAGTACGCATTTTGGCACCATTTGTGACCTAAAAAGCCGACGAACGGCGCTCCGGGTGTGACCGCCGTCCCGCATCCTGCAACCTGAACGGGACTAAACTGCACGTCCTAACTCGTGCGTTTCCTTGATCGGGGGTAAGTTCGCATGCATTCCTCGCGCATCCTGCGCCTCTTCGTAGCGCTCGCCGGCTTCTGCTACGCGCTGGCGCCGTCTTCAGCTCACGCCCAAGACGCAGTCTTCTCGGACGGCTTCGAGCTGCCTTTCAACTTCCCGGCCAACGACGCCCAAGCCGCCCGGTTCCTGAACCAGGCGACCTTCGGGGCGACCGCCGGCGATATCTCGGCCGTCCGCGGCCAGAGCATCGCGGTGTGGCTGGAGAACCAGCTCAACTCGAGCACCTCCACCCTGGCGAGGCCTTGGCTGGAGGCCTACGCGGCCTCGCTGCCTGCCAACACCTCGGTCAGCCACGACCAGCGCCTGCATCGCTGGTTCCATACGGCCGTGACCGCGCCCGACCAGGTGCGCCAGCGCGCCGCCTGGGCGCTCGGCCAGATCGTCATCACCTCCGACCGCGACGACTTCCTCTCGCAGGAACCGATCGCGATGGCGGAGTGGAACGACATCATCGTGCGCCATGCACTCGGCAACTATCGCGACTTGATGACCGAGGTCACCTACAGCCCGATGATGGGCCGGTACCTGACCACCATGCGCAACCGCAAGTTCGAGCTGGTGCGCTCGGCTTCAAACCCGCCGACGTTCTCGGTGGGCAACAACGGCGTGCAGCCTGACGAAAACTACGCGCGCGAAGTCATGCAGCTGTTCTCGATTGGCCTGATCGTGCGCGGCAACGATTTCTACACCACGTTCCCGGACGCCGGCGCGCTGCGCACCACCTATGCCGAGGACGACATCGCGAATCTTGCGCGCATCTTCACCGGCCTCGCCCATGGCTGCACCCAGGGCGCACTGTCGGTGGGCGGCGTATCGATCAGTCGCAACTGCGGCAACAGCGACACCACCGCATGTTCCGGTCCCGAGTGCCGCTTCACCGCAGCCAACCGCCTGTTCTTCAACGACCCGCCGCGCGATCCGCTGGCGAACAGCCGCGGCCTGGTGCATCCGGACTGGTACCGTCCGATGGTGTGCTTCCCGCGCTACAACGACAACGGCCGCGATACCTCGGGTAACCCGCTCGAGGTCGACGGCGGTTCGTTCATCCTGCCGCCGGGCTCGCCGCTGCCGGACAAGCAGCTGGTGCTCGGCGCGGACGGCGTCGACCGCACCCTCACGATCGCGCCGAGCTTCGACGGCGCCCTGCCGCTGAACTGCCACCAGACGGCGGTGAACACGGGTGGGCCGAACGAGAACTCCACGTCGTTGTCGCCATCAGAACAGGCCGCCTGCATCAACTACTGCGAAGGCAACATCAACGCCTCGCTCGACCTGCTGTTCAATCACCTGCTGTTCAATCACCCGAACACGCAGGTGATGGTCGCGCGGCAGATGATCCAGCGCCTGGTCACGTCCAACCCGACCCCGGGCTACGTGCAGCGCGTGTCGGCCGCATTCATCAACAACGGCAGCGGCACCCGCGGCGACATGAAGGCCGTGATCCGCGCGATCCTGACCGACGCCGAAGCGCGCCGTCCGTTCGACGATGCGCAGACCGCCGCCAACTTCGGCAAGGTGCGCGAGCCGATGTTGAAGCTGGTCTCGACCTGGCGCCACTTCGGTGCGGTGTCGGGCGATACCGCCAACTTCCCCGGCACCAACCCGCAGGGCGGTGCTGCGAATCCGCTGGCCGGCCAGCCGAGCCTGCGTCGCATGGGCCCGACCCAGCCGCAGGACAGCTTCCAGCAGCGTCCGCTGGGTGCACCCTCGGTGTTCAACTTCTACGAGCCCGACTACAAGCAGCCAGGCCAGGTCACCGCGGCCAATCTGTTTTCTCCGGAGCTGCAGATCATCCACGAGGTGACCTCGGTCGCCACGTCGAACGATATTTACAACCGCTTGTGCTCGGGCTACGGTGGCGGCGGCAACAACTGCTCGTCCGGCGCACTGACGGGCGGCGTTGGCACCAACCCGCCGAACGACCGCGCGTACTTCCCGGTCGCCCAGGTCGACCTGATCCCCGCGGTCGCGCAGGCGAACTCGCTCGTCGCGCAGCCGACGGTCGCAGAAGACGCCGCCCTGATCGAGTTCTACAACACGCGGCTGTTCGGCGGCACGATGAGCGGCACCATCCCGGCGAATTTCAACTGCCTGAGCTCGGTGCCCGGCACCAAGTGGCTTTTGATGAACGCGCTGCGCTGCACCGGCGGCATCAACGAGGTCCTCAATGGCGGTACCAACGGGACCACGGGCGGCACCATGGCGGAGCGTGAGCGGCGCAAGGCGCTGTATCTGCTGCACCTGATTGCGATCTCCCCCGAATACAGCACCCAGCGCTGAGGAGCCTGCCATGTCCCGCATCCATTTCCAGAAGCGCCGCGATTTCGTCAAGGGCGCCGCGTGTTTCGCGGCCTCCGGCGCAGTTTCCACCTTCGTACCCCAGCTATCCATGATGGGCACCGCGCTCGCCGGTGCAGCTCCGACCGGCTACAAGGCGCTGGTCTGCATCTACCTCGATGGCGGCAACGACTCGTGGAACGTTCTGATCCCGGTCGACAACACCACCCAGATCCCGGTCAGCGGCCGCACGCCGCTGAGCGGCTTCTCGCCGACGCCCTATGGTTGGTACATCACCTCACGCGGCGGTCAGTACTCGGGCAACTCGAACGCCCTGGGACTGCTGCCGCCCGGTTCGGATCCCGGGGGGTCGTTCCTGCCGCCGTCGGTCGCACTCAATGGTGGCGAGTACGCGGTCAATCCTGCGATGCCGGAACTGGCGACGCTGTACAACTCGGGTCGCCTGGCCTTCGTGGCCAACGTGGGTCCACTGGTGCAGCCGCTCAAGCGCGGCAACTTCAACAGTTTCCCGCGCCCACCGCAGCTGTATTCGCATAACGACCAGACCAGCCTGTGGCAGATCGGTGGTGGCGCCAACTCGGCCAATCCGAACGGCTGGGGCGGCAAACTTGCGGGCGAACTGCTCGGCACCTCGCCGCTGTCGGGCCTGTCGCCGTGCGTCTCGATTGCCGGCCAGACCCGCTTCCTGGTGGGTGAGTATCCGGGTGGACAGACCGTATTCCCGTATCGCTTGTCGAACAGCGGTACCAACCCGGCCACCTCGCTGGGCAACTACAACCCTGGCGATCCGGCGGGTTCCAAGCGCCGCGAGGTGCTCGATGCATTGGTCGCGACGACCTATCCGCAAGCGTTCAGCTCGGAGTACGGCGACATCCTCGAGCGCTCGCTGGGCCTGTCCACCACGCTGAACACCGCGATCGCGGGGCTAGGTACCAACATGGCGTACACGGCTTTCGTGAACGCGGTCAACAATGGCATCCCGAACAGCGGCCTCGGCCAGCAGTTGCGGCAGGTCGCGCGCATGATCGCGGTCAGCCGCGTCGGCCAGGGTTTGATCCAGGCCAACCGCCAGGTGTTCTTCGTGCGCACCGGCGGCTACGACACGCATGACGGGCAGATCCCTGCTGTACCGCCGCGGCCGGTGCCGGCCAACTACGTCTACCAGGGCCATCAGGGTCTGCTGCAGCAGGTCGCACAGGCCATGAACGGGTTCTACAACGCGATCAATGTGCTGAACGGCGTCGCCGGGTACAGTGGTGTCGTCAACGAAGTGCTGACCTTCACCATGAGCGAGTTCTCGCGCACCATCAACTCCAACGGCAATGGCACCGACCATGCCTGGGGCGCGGTCAACATGGTGATGGGCGCGGCGGCAACCGGTGGTGGTCCGCTCAACGGTGGACAGGTGTACGGGCGCTATCCGTTGCAGCTGCTCAATCGGCGCTTCACCAACGACGTGCCCGATGTGCGCGGCGAGTGCTTCAATCGCGGCGAGTTCATCCCGACCACCGCGGTGGACCAGTTCGCGGCTACGCTGTCGCGCTGGATGGGCGTGAGCAACGTCGACCTGCCGGCGCTGTTCCCGAACATCGACGTGGTGACCTCGGCGGGGCATCCGAACGCCGCGGTGATGGCCTACAACAACCGCGTGATCCCGAACATGATCAGCGGCATCAGTTAAGCGGCCCGGAATCGTCGTTCCAACACTGCGGCGCCTTCGGGCGCCGCAGTCGTTTCAGCACCCGGAATTTGCGTCGATCATGCCGAGCTTTTGCCGCCCGGCGCGATACCCCGCGCTGATCGGAGTCATTGCGCGGGCGCGGGCCGCGCGATGCTCTCGAAGTTGCCGATGAACGTGCGGTCGCCGCCCGGCGAGTCCGGCATCAGCGCGCCGGCCGCGATCCAGTCGTGCACCAGCGCCTGCAGCTGCGTGCTGGCGCCACCACCCGGGGGCATCTGGCCGCCGAAGGGCGGATTGCCGCAGTTGATCTTGTCGAAGAACGCACTGGCGGTCGGCACACCG
>JANOEA010000331.1:0-3635 GCA_031412975.1 Pseudomonadota bacterium
ACGCCGACGATGCCCAGCACCAGCGGGCTGCGATAGTTGAGCAGCGGAAACACATCGCCGAGCTTGAACAACTCGGCGCGCTGCAGTCCGACCGACAGGATGCTCTGCGGAATCGGCATCGCGCGGTCCTCGGCGCCGCCCGACGTGCCGCGCGATTCGCTGATCACCGCACCCAGCATGCCCTGGCGAAGGCTCAGGCGCCCGCCGCCGAACGACATCGACTCGATCTGATCGGTGAACGCCGCGCCCGAGCGCAGCACATAGGCATATCCGAGCACGCTGGTGCCATCGACGATCGCCTGCGACAAGACCAGGCTCACGGTTCCGTCGTTCTCGCGCTGCAGTTGCGCGCGCGCGATGCCACCGGCATCCCGGGCCTCTGCCAGCATGTTCGCGCGTCCATACCCGAATTTTTGCAAATCCGCTTCGATCAGCTGCGGCAACGCGGGCGGGAAGAACTCCGCACGCACGAGGTCGGGAACCAGTTGGCGCAGGCGCAGCGAGGCGCGGGTCTGCGCTTCGCGATCGAAATCTCCCAGCGCGCCGCGCAAGGTCGGATCGGAAAGCGCCTGGCCCATGGCGGTCTGCGCGGCCGCCAGCTGCTGGGTCAGCTCGGCGACCAGCGCCTTGCGCGACTGCTCCAGGTTCTCGACTGCAGCGGCCTCGCGAGACACCTGCACGGCCTGCAGCAGGCACGCGATACCCCCGGCCAGCGCCAACGCCAACCCCAAAGTCAGGCCGAGCCGACGGATCTGCTCGCGGTTCTCGCTGCGACCCTGCGATGCTTCGAGTGCGGTTTGCTTGCGTGCCACGCGATGCTGATCCTTGGCCGGTTGCGACGTAGGCTGCGCGAGGATTGCGTCATCCGCGTGCAGGTGTGCGGCGTCCAGCCGCTGGCGTGCGATCGATCAGGCGCGGCCCGTATGCCCGAAACCACCCGTACCGCGCGCACTGTCGTCGAACTGCCCGACGATGCGGAACGATGCCCGGACCACCGGCACCACCACCAGTTGCGCGATCCGCTCCCCAGGCGTGATGGTAAAGGCCTCGCTGGAGCGGTTCCAGCACGAAATCATCAGCGGCCCCTGGTAGTCGGCGTCGATCAGGCCGACCAGGTTGCCGAGCACGATGCCGTGCTTGTGGCCCAGCCCCGAGCGTGGCAGCAGGACCGCAGCATAAGCGGGATCGGCGATGTGGATGGCGATGCCGGTCGCGATCATCGCCGTCGCGCCCGCTGCGAGCTCCAGCGGGGCATCGAGGCAGGCGCGCAGGTCGACTCCAGCGCTGCCGTCGGTTGCGCGTGCCGGCAGCGGAAACTGCGTGCCGATCCGCGGATCGAGGATCTTCAGCGCAATCTCGATCATGCGCGCGCTTCCGCCGGACCCGCAAAACCGCGCGCGGCGATGCGCTGCGCGATGATCTGAACCAGCTGCGCGGCGAGTACCGTCTTCGGCGCACGACCCAGGTCCTGCCGCCAGCCGTCGGGGCCCAGCAGCAACAGCGCATTGTCCTCGCCGTCGAAGCCCGCACCCGGCGCGCCGACCTGGTTGGCCGCGATCAGGTCCAGGCGTTTGGACTCGAGCTTGCCGCGCGCATGGCGCTCGACATCCGCGGTTTCGGCCGCGAAACCCAGCGTGAACGGCCGCTCACGCAGGGCCGCGACCGCCGCGAGGATGTCCTCGGTGGTCTCCAGCTGCAGGGTGGGCGGTGCGCTGCCCGATGATTTCTTGATCTTGTCGGGTGCCGTGCTGAGCGGACGGAAGTCGGCCACCGCGGCGGCACCGATATAGACGTCCGCTGCGGCCGCGTGCGCAAGTACCTGCGCATGCATCTCGCGCGCGCTGCGCACGTCGATGCGCTGCACGCGCGCGGGGGTCGGCAGATGCACGGGGCCGGCGACCAGGGTCACCTGCGCGCCCGCAGTCGCGGCGGCGGCAGCCAGCGCAAAACCCATCCGGCCCGAGCTGCGATTGCCGAGGTAGCGCACCGGATCCAGATCCTCGAAGGTGGGCCCGGCGCTGACCAGCACCTTGCGCCCGGCCAACGGGCCCGGCACGCGCAGCGCGGCGAGTGCGGACACGATCAGGGTCGGCTCCAGCAGGCGCCCGGGACCGAACTCACCGCACGCCTGGCCGCCGCTGTCGGGGCCCAGCACGGCCACGCCGCGTGCAACCAGCGTGGCGATGTTGGCCTGGGTCGCGGGGTTGGCCCACATCTGCTGGTTCATCGCGGGTGCGATCGCCAGCGGTGCCCGGGTCGCCAGGCACAGCGTCGACAGCAGATCGTCGGCCAGGCCGTGCGCGATCCGCGCAATCGTGTTGGCGCTGGCGGGTGCGACAAGTATCTGGTCGGCCCAGCGCGCCAGTTCAATATGGCCCATCGCCGCTTCGGCCGCGCTGTCCCACAGGCTCGTGCGCACCGGGTAACCGCTGAGGGCCTGGAAGGTCAGCGGAGTGACGAACTGCATCGCACCGGCGGTCATCACCACCCGCACCTGGGCCCCGGCATCGCCGAGACGGCGCACCAGTTCCGCCGCCTTGTACGCCGCGATGCCGCCGCTGACCCCGAGCAGCACCTTGAGCCCCGCCAGTTCGCTCACGTAAGCATCCGCCGACAGTGACATGCGGCGAAAGCTTACAGGATGACGCGGCGCATCCCGGTAGTGCCATCCGGCGTCGCGCCCGAACATGGGCAACATGCGCATCGCCGACCTGCCCAGCCACGACCGTCCCCGCGAACGCCTGCAGCGTCTGGGCCCCGCCGCCCTCGCCGACGCCGAGCTGCTGGCGGTGTTCCTGCGCACCGGCCACCGCGGCTGCAGTGCGATCGACCTGGCCCATGCGCTGCTGTCGCGCTTCGGTGGCCTGGGCGGTCTGTTCGCCGCGTCGGCCAGCGAGGTGGTCGGGTCGAGCGGCATCGGCCCGGTCAAGCACGGCCAACTGCTGGCGGCTGCCGAGCTGTCGCGGCGCGCGCTGGAGTCGACCTGCGCACGCGGCGCCACCCTCGGCAGCCCGCGCGACAGCGCGATGTTCCTGCGCGCGTGGCTGCGCCCGTTTCCCTATGAGGTGTTCGCCTGCGTGTTCCTCGACAACCGCCATCGGGTGATCGCGGCCGAAGAGATGTTCCGCGGCACTATCGATGGCGCCTCGGTGCATCCACGCGAAGTGGTGCGGCGCGCGATCGCGCACAACGCGGCAGCGGTGATCTGCGCGCACAACCATCCCTCGGGCATCGCCGAACCGAGTGCGGCCGACATCGCGATCACCCGCCGCCTGGCCGAGGCATTGGGCCTGATCGACGTGCGCGTGCTCGACCACTTCGTGGTCGGCGACGAGCAGCCTCTGTCGATGGCCGAACGGGGGTTGTTATAGGGCGGGCCTTGGCCCGCCGCACGATGCACAGCGACGTCTGACGCTGCAGCGACCGGGTAATGCCCCAGTCGCCGCTATAGCGGCTCCCACAAGGAAGCCCCGAAGGTTGCCGCAACCTCAAACCCTCCCTGTGGGTGCCTCTTTAGCGGGCCCGCCGGTATACCCACAGGGCTTATGACTCTGCCACGCAAGAACACTCAATTAGGTTCTGAGGCTGCGGCTACTTGGGGGTTTCCTTGTGGGAGCCGCTATAGCGGCGACTGG
>JANOEA010000332.1:0-10385 GCA_031412975.1 Pseudomonadota bacterium
CAGCCGGTCGTGTGGGGTGTCGTACAGCCAGTGCAGTGCGACGGTCAGTTCCACCACGCCGAGGTTTGCGCCGAAATGGCCACCGGAGCGGCCGACCGACTCGATCAGGTAATCGCGCAGTTCCCGCGAGACCTCGACCAGTTCGGACTCGGGAAACTTGCGCAGGTCTGCGGGAATGTGGATGCGCGAAAGGCGCGGGTAGCGGCTGGCGTCGATCATGGGCCCGATTGTCCGCGCAGCGGCGCGTCAGGACAAGATATGGGCGTGGCTGCGCGCGGGCAAGGTCCGGGCAGCGGTCAGGCAGTGCGGCGGTGCCGCGGCAGATGGTTGCGCAGGAACTCCATCTGGTCTGCCAGGATGTTGCGGTTGGACAGGATCAGGTGCTCGACCCAGCTCGGTCGGTACGGGATCGCCAGCAGCGGCATCAGCGCCTGCTGCGGCGTGCGGCCGCCCTTGCGCACGTTGCAATGCAGGCACGCGCAGACCACGTTCTCCCACACATCGCGGCCGCCCTGCGACAGCGGCAACACGTGGTCTCGGGTCAGCTCGCTGCGGTGGTACTGCTCGCCGCAGTACATGCACAGGTTGCGGTCGCGCGCGAACAGCGTGATGTTGGTCAGTGCGGGTGCGGGATTGAACGCATCCGCGCGCGCCTGGCCGCTGCTCGCCACGATCGGGTGCAGGTGGATCATGCTGCGCTCGCCGCTGGCGCGATGGATGCCGCCGCGGATGGTCAGGCACGGCTCGCCGAGCGTCCAGGCCACCGCTTCGCGCACGTACAGGCAAACCGCGTCCTGCCAGGAAATCCAGTCGAGGATGCGGCCGTTCGCATCCAGCGACAGCACGCGGGTGGTGTGGATATCGTTCGCTGTCCTCGCGACGGGCTGCATCGGCGACCTCCGGAAGGCGTTATCGGCCGAGCATAGCCGAACTGGATTGCAAACCGCGTGGTCGCCATATCGGCGAGCACTGAGCCGTGGTCAGGCCATGTGGGAGCTGGCATGCCAGCGACAGGCACCTTTCACTGCACCTCGGTGGTCGAGGTCATCCGTGGCGCCGCAGTCGCTGCCATGGCAGCTCCCACAAGGAGGATGGGAGCACGATGCCAACAACAATCGACCCGCACTGACCTGTCGGTATGCCATGTGGGAGCTGGCATGCCAGCGACAGGCACCTTTCACTGCACCTCAGTGGGCGAGGTCATCCGTGGCGCCGCAGTCGCTGCCATGGCAGCTCCCACAAGGAGGATGGGAGCACGATGCCAACAACAATCGACCCGCACTGACCTGTCGGTATGCCATGTGGGAACTGGCATGCCAGCGACAGGCACAATTCACTACTCAGCTCGCGAACAGTGCCTCCGGCAGCGCCATCAGATTGCCCGCACCCGAGCGGATCGCGGCCGCGTGCGAGACCGCGCGCGGCAGGATCCGGCCGTAGTAGAAGCGTGCGGTAGCCAGTTTCGATTCGGCGAACTCCGCGCCATGGCTGCTTTTCAACGCCGCGAGCTCGCGCGCCCAGAAGTACGCGAGCGCCACGTAGCCGGAATAGAACAGATAGTCGACTGCGGCCGCGCCGAGTTCCTCCGCATCGGTGCCGGCGCGCTTCACGATCTCCATCGTCAACGCCTGCCAGTCCTTCGCATGACCCGCGAGCGGGATGCAGAACTCGGCCAGCGCGGCATTCCCGGCCTGCGCGGTGCAGAACGCTTCGATCTCGGCGAGGAACCGGCGCAGTCCCGCGCCCTGTTGCTGCATGATCTTGCGGCCGAGCAGGTCGATCGCCTGGATCTGGGTGGTGCCCTCGTAGATGGTGGTGATCCGCGCGTCGCGCGCGAACTGCTCCATGCCCCATTCCTTGATGTAGCCGTGGCCGCCGAAGCACTGCAGGCCGTGGTAGGTGCACTCGACCGCCCACTCAGTGAGCATGCCCTTGACGATCGGGGTCAGGAACGACACCAGTTCATCGGCGGCCTGGCGTTGTGCCGGGTCTTCCGAACGCTGTTTGATGTCTTCCTGCAGGTAGGCGTACAGCGCCAGCGCGCGACCGCCTTCGGCGAAGGCTTTCTGGGTCAACAGCATGCGCCGCACGTCGGGGTGCACGATGATCGGATCGGCAGCCTTGTCGGGCCGCTTGGCGCCCGACAGCGAGCGCATCTGCAGGCGATCGCGCGCATAGGCCAGCGAGTTCTGGTACGCGCGCTCGATAAGGCCCAGGCCCTGCAACCCGACCGCCAGCCGCGCGGTGTTCATCATGATGAACATCGCATTGAGGCCCTTGTTCGGCGCACCGATCAGATAGCCGTCGGCGCCGTCGAAGTTCATCACGCAGGTCGACGAGGCCTTGATCCCCATCTTGTGTTCGATCGAGCCGCACGACAGCGCGTTGCGCTCGCCCATCGCGCCCTCGCGCGAGACCTTGAACTTGGGCACGATGAACAGCGAGATGCCCTTGGTGCCGGCCGGCGCATCCGGCAGTCGGGCGAGCACCAGGTGCACGATGTTGGGCGTGAAGTCGTGCTCGCCGGCGCTGATGAAGATCTTGGTGCCGGACACCTTGCAGGTGCCGTCGGCCTGCGGTTCGGCCTTGGTCTTGAGCAGCCCGAGGTCGGAGCCGCAATGCGGCTCGGTCAGGCACATGGTGCCGGTCCATTCGCCGGACACGATGGGCTTCAAGAACACCTCGCGCTGCCATTCCTCGGCAACGTACTTCAACGCTTCCGAGGCGCCATGCGAGAGCAGGGGATACATGCCCCACGACAGGTTGGCCGAGTCGATCATCTCCTTGACCGCGGCACCGAGCACTTCCGGCATGCCCTGGCCGCCATACTCGGGCTCGGCGGTAAGCCCCGTCCAGCCGCCGTCGATGAACTGCCGATAGGCTTCCTTGAAGCCCTTCGGCGTGGTGACTGTGCCATCGACCAGGCTGCAGCCTTCCTCGTCGCCGGAGCGATTCAGCGGCGCAAGCACCTGGCCGGTGAAGCGCGCGGCTTCATCGAGCACTGCGTCGACCAGATCGCGGGTGGCCATCGCGAGCGCCGGCAGCCGCGCGAATTCGCGCTCGGCGCCCAGCACGTCGTACAGCACGAAACGGATGTCGCGCAGCGGGGCCTCGTACTTGCTCATGTAAGTCTCCGGATGGGTTTCAGCGGAACTCGCCCGGACGCCCGGGGACCGGGTTCAGGCGGCTGTCGAACAGGAAAGGAAAGCGTTGCGCGGGCAACGTGGTCTGGATCGAGCCCTCCAGGCCATAGCTGATCGCACGGCCTTCGCGGCCGGCGCGTTCGATGTCCGCGCGCGCTTGCGCGTCGATCGGCAGCTCGATGTCGATCACGTCCGACGACAGACCGGGAACCTCGATCCCGGCGTTCACCAGCAGTTGCCCGGCGGTGCGCCCGTCGATCCGGATGGTGGCGATGATCTCGCCGTAGGTCATCGGCACGGTGCTGAAGTTGTGCAGCCGAAGCGCCACCCGGGTGCTGCCATCGTCGGCCAGGTTCAGGCGCTCGAACGCAGCACTGGGCGGGTTGATGCGCATGATCAGGCCGGTGCGGGTGGCGCCGGGGCCGCAGCCGGCCAGCATCAGGGCCAGGAGAGCCACGACCAACGCGGCCAGCGACCCAGTGGACCGACTGCTGTAATGCCTGATCGCCACCTGACTGCTCCTGCGCCTGCTCGGCTGCCGAGCATACGCCACCGAATGTGGGCTTTGGATGTGTGTCGCCGGGGATGCCAATGCAGCCCTTTCGCATGCCATCGCACAGTGAGTTTTTGCGTCTTTTGCGCCGAACATCGGCGAAAATCCTTTAAAATCGTTGAATTGCCTGAATCGCGAGTGTCTGGGTCACACCGATAGAGTGTCGACTCGGTCCGGTTTGCGCTATGGTGCGCGCCGTTGCAGCCGGGCCTACCCCAAACCCAGCCCCTGCTGCAGCCATGGCAAACCCCCGATGGGGCAAGCCGGCGGCCTGTGCGGCCGCTCTACCGATGGACTCTGCCGGCCCACCAACCGCCGGCATGGACGAGTCCTGTTCCGTGGGCCGCGCGATCCTCGCAGGCCCATGCCCCACCCCGAGAGTGCGATACGAAAGCCGACGTTCAACCGCCGCCAGCGTCAATGCGCGCGCCGGAGGATCAAGGCCCGAGTCTGGCAATCGAGCATGAGGTCGACAACATGAAACTTGGATGGATTCTCTGGCTGGCTTCGGTACTGGGCGGCAATGCGCAGGAACAGACCTGCCTTGCCACCACCGTGTACCTCGAAGCCCGCAACCAGCCCGTCGAAGGCCAGTACGCGGTCGCGGAAGTCGCCCTGCGTCGGCGCGAGAGCGGTCGCTGGGGCAACAACGTATGTGCCGTGGTCGGCAGCAGCGGACAGTTCGCCCCGACCCTGGTCTCGCGCGAATACCAGCTCGACAACCTCAAGGCATGGCAGAAAGCCTGGAAGGTCGCCGGCAACTCGATGCAGATGTGGCGGCTGCCGCCGCAGTACCGCAAGCTTTACGTGCCCGGCGCCGACCATTTCCACGCGCACAACATCGTGCAGCCATCGTGGATCCACGAAGCGGAAGCGATCGCGGTGATCGGCGATCACAGTTTCTATCGCGTGGATGGCATCAAACGCGTGCACCCGCTGAAGGCGAACACGGTGGTGGCGCCGCTGCCGGAACCCAATTCGGTCGTGTCGGTTCGCGGCGCGGGTTAGTACGCAGCCGCGAGTCCGGAGCGCTGCATTCGACGGGCTGCAAACCGCGCAGCCCATCGGTGCGACTCCTTACTGCCGCCCCAGACTGCTGAGCTGCCCCGACTCCAGTTGCTCGAGCATGTCGCGCAGTGATTGCGCACTGCGCGGATCCTTCACCGTATCCAGCGCGTCGACGAGCACGGTGCGCACGTCCTCCGCCTCGACCAGCTCCATGTCCCAGTTCTCGAACAGCCGCTCGCGGATCTCTTCGCCGGTGTTGAGCATCACGATCGCCTGGTGGCGCGGGTCTTTCTCGATCAGGCCCATCAATTCGAGCACGCTCTCGCGCGGCCCCTCGAGCCACTGGAAGAAGATGCCGCTGCCGAACACCAGCAACCCGGTGATGCCGCGCGATGGGTTGTGTTTGTGCGCGGTTTCGATGATGCGGTCCACCTCGGCTGCCGCCATGCCAACGGCCGCGCGACTGCAATAGACGAGGTTGTACAACAACGGCATGCCCGGACCCTGCGTGGGTTCGTCGCCGCGGAAGGGTCGCTGGGGACTCATGGGTCGGCTCTCGGGCGTGCCACGCGGAGCAGTCCGCGTCGGTGCAGTCCGGCAAGAATAGTCGACCGGCGTGCAGAGGTGGCGAAAGGGGAGCCTTGCGCCGTCGCCTTGCCACCCGCAGAGCGCTCATTTCGAACTTGGAGGCTGGGACTACGTGGTCCTTCGACTCCGGCGCTGCGCGCCTGCGCTCAGGACGAACGGGTTATGGGTGCTGGGCCCGGCTTCGGATGTTCCGGTCATGGTGCTGAGCTGACACTTCCTACCACGCGTGCATGCACCGATACCGGCCTTCAAACTCACCCGTTCATCCTTATCTGTTGTCTTTTGGGTAGGTTGAACGTCGAGAGCCGGCATGCGCGCCAGCCGACGATTTCCGGACACCGCTGTCGCGCCAAACCCGCGTTCGCCAACGCACGGAACAGGCGCCGTTTTTGTTGGAAAGTCGACTCGGCAATCCGCCACGCCGCCAGCGAGCGTCACCATGAAACAGCCCAACGACCTTCCCCCTTCAGCCGCACCGAAAGCACCTCGGGAGCAGAAGCATCCCAAGGGCAGCGCGCAAACCGCAGCGACCGCCAATCGCGATGAAGTCCGCAAGACCGCGCCACCGATGCACGCGCCGCGGCAGTCGCAGCGGCCGAACGAGCGCTCGAAGTGAACTACTGAATCTGTGCGGTCGTCGATCTCGTGATCGGTGCGAACTCGAACCAGGAAACGGCTGGATGCATCGAGGTCATCCCGCTGTTTTCGATCGCGGGCGACACGGCAAGTCTGAAGCTGGGGGACTTGTTGCGCTACCCCGCTTCTGGCGTTCTCGTTGCTCCTCCCGCTTCGTCAAGAGCAGGATGCTGCGGATTGCGGGAGGTTACCGGCTTCGCGTCGATCGTGGGCGTCAGGATCGGGCGCATTGTGGATGTCCCGGTTTTCGCGTCCCGGTTTTCGCGCGCGCGCACGCTCGCAGGTCGCGCGCGACCAGGATCAGGTCGAGACTGCGCGCGCCGCCAGCGTCCAAGCCCTATATCGCAGTCGGCTTTTCTGGCACCCAGGCCCGCTGCAGCGCAAAGGCGGCCGCAATCGACAGCGTCATGACGGCCAATGCCAGCCATGCGTAGGGCCGCATCAGCGGGATGCCGATCAGGATCAGCCCATCATTGGAGCCCGGGATGAGCACACTGCCAACGCCCATCAACGCGCCACCCATCAGTGCGCGCAGCGAATCGGTGAACGCCGGTTTGATCGGACGCCAGCGCCCCGCCGTCTTGCCGCCGATGAACGCGCCGACGTAGAGCGCAACCAACAGCAATACGGGAAGACTCAGTTGCTCGCCGGATTGGGGTTGCATGGCCAGCGCCAGTTGCGCCAGGACGTCGGTGTAGGCCCAGTTGCCGGCCAGGAGCAGGGTAACCACGAACGTCACCCCGATGACGATGGTGGCCGTGTGCGGTGCCCAGACGCGAGCGGCCAATTGCTTGGCATCGCGTCGGGTTCGCCAGTGATCGAGTAATCCCGGGACTACACGCCACATGGCGTAAAGCACGAAGATGGGGCCGAGCCACGAGGCAGCGGTCCACCACGGCCAGGACGCTGCAACAGCGGCAGGGATATGGCTGACGGGAAGGACCATGCTGCCTACCGCCAGGCAGCCGAGGAAGAACCCCACCGGCGTGAGCGCCTGCGCCCACTGGCCAGAACCCAGGCGTGCAATCGCGCCGAACACGCAGGCGCCGTTGAGCCACGCACCAAGCCCGAGCAGCACGCTGCCCAACACCGTCCACAGCGTGATCTCGTAGCCGCCGGGCATGCTCCCCGACCACTGGGCAAGCTGCGCCAGGGCCAGCCCGCCGACCACCCACAACGATGCCTCCAGCATCGCCGCCAAACGGTGCGCGCGGCGCTGGCTGAGGATCTCGTCCACTGCCGCCACCATGCAGGTTCCGCCGCGCTGGATGGCGAAGCCCATCAGGCCGACGGCCAACGCGCACACCAGCGCTGCAGCCCAGGAAGTCATCGCGTCGCGCCCCTGTTCGCGATCTCAGCGCTTGGTCACCGTCGAGGTAACCGACTCCACCACCCCGGCGGCGGTTGCAAACTGTTCCTGGCGATTGGTGATGCCGTGGCGCTTGGCGATCCATGCGAAGTCGGTCCAGGTGGCCCAGACGGCGCCGCTCTCGTCTTGCGTGATCAGCAGGCGCACCGGCCAGTCGAGGCCGGCGTAAGGGTTGGCGGTGAGGAACTGCGTACCCAACGGCGGGTTGCCGAATTCCAGCAGCGTCGAGGGGCGAAGCGTGATGCCCGCCTTGGCGGCCAGCGCCGACTGATCGATCGTCTGGAAGAACATGATGCCCTTGGCATCGATGTCGGCACGAATCCGCTGGACGGTCTCTTCCATGGAGTAGACGCTGCGCACGTGCACCAGGCCGTCGGCGCCCACGGGGCTGGACTGCGCGAAGACAGGCGTGCCGAACAGCGTGGCAATCAGGGCCAGGGCAAGCGTGATGCCGGCGAGGCGGCGCGATGGATTTGCATGCGACATGGGGTTTCCTCGTTGTGGTGGTTCGTTGATGGGGCAGGATGGGTGCGCCACGGCGGAGCAAGGCGCATCCGGCTTGTGCTGTCAGAGGTGTTCGACCACGCCTTCGATCGGATCGCAGGGCAAACGCCACGGCGAGCGCTCGATCATGCTGACGGTGTCGGCATAGCCGGCTTCGCGGCGTGTCTTGATACCGGTCGGCGTGAAGTCGATGTCCTTGGTGTGGTCTTCGCCTTCCAGACGCGGTGCCAGCAGGTGGGCGACGTGCATGGTGGTGCCGCAACCCCAGGAGGTCAGTTCTTTCACTGCTGGGTCGGATTGCTTGTTGGCGGGCAACTGCTTCGACAGTTCGCGGATCACGTGGCGCAGGCGGTGGATCTGCTTCTGTCGCGCCAGATGGCTGTCGGCGCGGCTGGCGAACTGGATGTCTTTCTGCCGTCCCATCACCTGCCAGATCGACTCGGGCTCGGGCCCCGTCTGATGCCAGACGTTGACCGCGAAAATCAGCGAGTTGCGGCGCGGATTGTCGTCCAGCACGGCTTCGATCGGCGTGTTGGAATAGATCCCACCGTCCCAGTAAGGCTGGCCATCGATGCGCACGGCGGGGAATGCGGGCGGCAGGGCGCCCGAGGCCATCACGTGATCGAGTGCGATCTTTTCGTCGCGACTGTCGAAATACCGCATGGCGCCGCTGCAGGCATTCACCGCCCCCACTGTCAGCCGCGTCGGGCCGCCGACCAGCGACTCGAAGTCCACCAGTTCACCCAGCGACTGGCGCAGCGGCGCGGTGCTGTAGTAGGCCGCTTGCTCAACGCCAACCAGCGCCCGCGTGCCGCGCATCGCCATCGGGTTGGGCTTGAAGAAATTGGGAATGCCGCGCAGCACGGTATTGGCATTGGCCGTCAGATTGCCCATCCCCAGCCAGTCGAAGGAACCGCCCCACTGGGATCGCGTCTCGACCCGGTGCCAGAAGTCGTTCAGGCGGTCCAGGCGGTGTTCGAATGAGTTGCCGGCGATGATGGCCGCGTTGATGGCGCCGATGGACGTGCCGATCACCCATGCAGGCTCGACGCCGGCATCGTGCAGGGCCTCGTAGACGCCGACTTGATAAGCGCCAAGGGCACCGCCTCCTTGCAGCACCAACACCACCTCGCCGGGCAAGCCGGCGGGCGTCTTGGGACGATTGGCCTTGCCGGCGTGGGAACTCTGCGCAGTGCTCATGTGAGGTTCCTTGGAGAGGTGTGGCGCGTCGGACCAGAGGGTCCGACGCGTGTGCTTCTGCTGCTGCCCGATGGCTCGCCGCAGACGCTGCAGTCCCTACATCTTTTCTTGCATCGTCGCCGGCATCTTGTCGTTGACGATGTCGGCGATGGTCAGCTTGACCTCGGTGGTGCCGCTGTTCTTCCACCAATGGCTGGTGCCGAGCGATTCGCGCGCGACGTCGCCGGCCTTGTGCAGGATTGGCACGGCGCACTTGCTGCTGTGCTCGTAGACCTCGCCGCTGGTGACCATGATCAGCGCCGGACGGTCTTCGTGGCTGTGCAGGGGCACCGTGCCGCCGGGCATGATGGTCATCATGCGCATGCGCAGGCGGCGCTGGTCGAGCTTGACGTTTTCCTTGGACAGGTCGATGGAGGCAATCTCCATGTCGGTCACGCCGACGGGTGCGGTGGCCGCGCCAGCCAGGTCGTTGGCCTTCAGTTTGTCGGCCGGGCATTCGCCGGCTTGGGCGAAACCAGCGGCGGTCAGGGTTAGCGCGGCGGCGATCAAGCGGATGTGCGTGCGGTTCATTGGAGCTCCAGAGTCAGTGAAGAGCGAGGGGTGAGTTCATTGCGCCGTCCAGCCGCCCTCGATAGGCAGGATGGCGCCGGTAATCGAAGCTGCGTCGTCGGAACACAGGAAAGCCGTGAACGCAGCCACCTGCTCGACGGTGACGAACTTCCTGGTTGGCTGCGCGGCCAGCAGCACGTCGCGAATGACCGCCTCGTTACTGATGCCGCGGGCGCGGGCGGTGTCGGGAATCTGCTTTTCCACCAGCGGCGTCAGCACATACCCAGGGCAGACGGCGTTGACGGTGATGCCCGCCTCGGCCACTTCCAACGCCGCCGTTTTGGTAAACCCGGCAACGCCATGCTTGGCCGCGACATAGGCCGATTTGAAAGGACTCGCCACCAGCGCGTGCGCCGAGGCCACGTTTACGATGCGGCCGAACCCCTTGGCCTTCATGGCCGGCAAGGCCAGGCGGGTGGTGTGGAAGACCGCCGACAGATTGATCGCGAGGATCGCCTGCCACTTGTCGGGCGGAAACTCGTCCACCGGCGCCACGTGCTGGATGCCGGCGTTGTTGATCAACAGATCGATGCAGCCGAACTCCGCGAGCGCCTTGCCCATCATCGCTGCGATGTCGTCGGGACGGCTCATGTCTGCACCGTCATGGCGCACCTGCACGCCATGCGTCTTCGCCAGTTCCGCGCGCAGCGCCTCGATCTCGGCGGCGTCGCCGAATCCATTCAGAACGACATTGGCGCCATGCGCGGCCAGGTGTTTTGCGATACCGAGACCAATGCCGGAGGTTGAGCCGGTCACCAGCGCTGTTTTGCCGCTG
>JANOEA010000333.1:0-2465 GCA_031412975.1 Pseudomonadota bacterium
CGCCCGATCCAATGTTGGCATGCGAACTGCATCAGGGTATCCAACGACCCATTCGGGTCCGGACACCGAACGAGCAGGGGAACCAACATGTGGATCGCCGCCTTCCCGAAACTGATCTTCTGGCCGCTGCTGGACTGGAGCGTGGCCCTGCTCGATACGCTGCGTGTCGCCGTCGGCGTAGCAATTCCGGCGTTTGGCTTCGATTCGGAGGACTGAACCTGCCCTTGGGGTGACGCGCCGCGTCACCTGCTGACAAAAGTTGCCGCGCGAGTCGCCGCAACCGGGCAGCGCAACCCACCGGCGCCGTCGATGACGGCGACCCCGCCGGGCCCGATCGAACCCTCTCCCCCGACCGGGCCCGCTTGTTTCCGCGGTCCCCTCACGCCGCACCCGGTGCGCCGAGCGGCTCCCTAGCATTCGATCTCGCTGCAGTTCCGCCCCGAGGCCTTGGCCCGGTACAGCGCCATATCCGCGCGGTTGATCCATTCCTCCCAGCCGTGTTCGGGCCGCAAGGTGGCGCCGCCCGCGCACACCGTGATCGGCCCGCTGGGGGTGCGCAGTTCGGCGGCGATCTGGGCGCGCAGTTTTTCGATGAAGGGCTTGAGCACTTCGCCGGACATGCCCGGCAACAGGACCAGGAACTCCTCGCCGCCGAAGCGGAAGATCATGTCCACCGAGCGCACGTTGCGTCGCAAGATCGCGCAGAAGTCGACCAGTACCCTGTCGCCCGCAGCGTGTCCGTGCCAGTCGTTGATGCGCTTGAAGTGATCGATATCGATCAGGAGCAGGGAGGTATCCAGCCCACCGCGGCGGCGCAGCTCGACCGCCCGCGCGAGTTCCTCGCCCATCGCACGCCGATTGAACACGCCGGTCAGGGGGTCGTGCGAGGCCAGCGTTTCGAGCTGCCGGCGCTGCGCTTCGGTGCGATTGGCCAGGATCGCCGACAGGAAGCTCACCACTACTGCGGTGGCGACGAACGAGACGGTCAGCTCGAGGCGTTGCGCGCCTTCCGGATGGGTCGCCAGTACGCCGATGGCGACCAGCGTAATGAGCCACGCAAGGCTGCGCCCGACCAGGAAAAAATTGGCCAGCGCGACCGGATAGATCCAGATCGCACCGATGATGCCGAGCATCTCTGAACTCGCGACCACGCCGCACGAATACACCACCGCCAGCATGATGCCGACGGTGCGCGTCTCCCCGCTGCGCCAGGCCCATGCGCAGCTGGCGGAAATCGCCAGCACCAGCCCGAGGTCGAGTGCCGCAATCAACCACTCCGCATTCAACGCGCGATAAATGGAGAACGGCGTGATGACGAGTATCGAGCAAATCCCGAACAGGGTGATGATCGACAGCTGGAAATTCTCGCGCAGGCGCTGCGCCGCCTTTTGACGGAACGACAGCTTCGGCACCTGGTGGGAATTCATGGCCTTCACTTCAACATGGCCGGGCGCAAACCTCAACGCATCGAGGGTAGCGCGGAAAACGTTGTTTACCGCGTTGCAGAGCGCGCATTCGCACCGACGCCGTTCACGCCATCGGAACGACCGCAGGCCGGATTCGAGCCCGGCGCCGGGTAGCGCTAAATTTGCAACCGGCTTTGGAATCTGCGCTCGCTGCCATCGATCGGATCCACGAACTCCAGCGACTCGGCGAGCAGTTTGAGCGGGTGCGCATGGTCGTCCGGCGCTTGCGCTTGCGCATGCGGATACCAGGGGTCGTTGACGATCGGCGCGCCGAGTGCGGCCATGTGGATCCGCAACTGGTGCATCTTGCCGCTGTGCGGGAACAGCGCGTAGCGCCACCACGGCGTGCCGCGCTCGATCACTTCGATGCGGGTGAGCGTGTTTGGCTCGCCGTCGACCTCCTGCATGCGAAAGCCGTCCTCGCAACGGACCAGGCGGGTGTTGCGGAGCAGCGGGAAACCGACTTTCGGCAGCGGAGCGGCCAACGCCTGATAGCGCTTGCGGATCGCGCGATCGCGGAACAGCGCATGGTATGCGCCACGACTGGCGGGATCGGCCGAGAACAGCACCAGCCCCGCGGTGCCGCGATCGATGCGGTGCAGGGGCGTGAGGTGCGGATTGCCGGTGCGTGCAATCAAGCGTGCGACCAGGGTTTCGCGACGGTACTTGCCGGCCGGGATCACCGGCAGGAAATGCGGCTTGTCGACCACCACGAGGCGCTCATCGGCATGCAGGATCGACTCCACGACCGGAATGGCTTCCTCGCTGAACTCGCGGTAGTAATAAACCTCGATGCCCGCGCGAAATCCGTCGCTCGCGGCGATCCGCGTGCCGTTGCCTTGCAGGACGTGGCCGCGGGCCATGCGTGCGAGCCATTCGTCGCGCGGGACCTTCGCGAAGCGCGCACACAATGCCTCGATCATCGTCGGCCATGCGCCTTGCAGCAGCACCACCCGACACGCGAGCAGGCCCTCGATCGGCGGCGGCGGAGTGGATCGG
>JANOEA010000334.1:0-8533 GCA_031412975.1 Pseudomonadota bacterium
AGCGGTTCGAGTACGCGGTCCGGGCTCACGTGGCCGATGCGTTCGAGGTTATCCAGCAGCGTGCGCTGCTTGGCCGCGATCTGCGCGGCGGGGGCCAGGTGTTGCAGGCTGCAGCCAGCGCATACGCCGAAATGCGCGCACCCGGGCGCCACCCGGTCGGGCGAAGGCATCAACACCTGCAGTGTCTGAGCCTCGTCGAACTGACGATGCTTGCCGGTGCGTCGCGCACGCACGCGCTCTCCAGGCAGGGCGCCGGTCACGAACCACGCCTTGCCATCGACATGCGCCACCCCGCGGCCATCGTGGCTGAGGTTGTCGATCAGCAGTTCCAGTTCGCTCAACGCCGGATACTCGGGGGGCTCGGTGACCGCGCATCATCCGGGGCCCGGGCGCGGAAAGCAAACCCGGGAAACGGCAGCGGGAGGCGGGCATCCGACCCGCACCGCGCAACCCGCCGGCAGGGCCCGCAGCGCCGTATGATGCGGCATGGCACCTGCGGATCGCGCGTCGCCCAGATTGCTGCTTGCCGAGGACGACCCGGTGAGTGCGGCCTTCCTCGCGGCCGGTCTGCAAAGCCTCGGATACATCGTGGTGCGGGTCAGCGATGGCGCCGAGGCACTGCAGCTCGCACGCGACCACGACTTTGCGGCGCTGCTGCTCGACCTCGGCCTGCCGCAGGTCGAAGGCGACACGGTATTGGCATCGCTGCGCTGCGATCCGGGTGCCGCATCGCGCCACGCGCCGGCACTGGCGCTGAGTGCCGAGACCTCGCCGGCACTGGTGCGGCGACTGCTCGGATTGGGATTCGGCGCGCTGCTGGCCAAGCCGCTGTCGATCGCCAACCTGCAGCGCGCGCTCGAGGGAATCCTCGCAGGGTCCCCGCTTGCGCTGCCTGCGGCGCCCGCGCGCACCGACGCGGGCGCCGCCGAGGTGCTCGACGACGGTGCCGCGATGCTGGCGATCGGCTCGGCGGACGCGCTGGCGGACCTGCGCGGGCTGTTCGCGGCCGAACTTCCGGGCCACGGCGCCGATGTGCTGAAAGCCCTCGATGGCGGCGACCGCGCGACGGCGCAGGGCATCCTGCATCGGCTCAAATCGGCGAGCCGCTTCTGCGGCGCGGTGCAGCTTTCGAATGCGGTCGACGCGCTGCTCGCGGCACTGCGCGCACACGCGACGATCGAGCATGAGCGTGCGCAGTTCGCGCAGGCGGTGGCCAGCGCGCTCGGCGCGCTGGATCCCGAGTGCCGTCGCCGCTGACTCAGCCGTCGGACACCGGCGGCTCGGCCGACGCAGCTGCGCGAGGCAAGCGCAGCGCCCAAGCCGAAAGCTCGCGACCTCCCAGATGATGGCGCAGCAGCGCGCGCATCAGATGGCGCAGTTCGCGCAGCTGCTCGGACGGTGGGCGCCGGTCGCCGGCCAGCGCGAGAACCCCGGCCCCGCTGACCGCCGGTGGCAGCGGTCGCAGCGCCCATGCCGACAATCCGCGCTCGGGGTCGAGCGAGTAGCGCGCCGCGGGCTCGATGGGCTGGCCGCCGATGTCGCGCTGCAGGTCGATCGCGTAGCCGAGCGCTTCCAGCAGGTCGCGTTCGAAACGCCGCAGGATCCAGCCGTGCTCGATCGGATCGGCGGCGGCCAGCTCGAACAGCACCCCGGAATAGCGCGCGAACACGCCCGGATGCGGATCGTTGCGTGCCAGCAGGCGGGTCAGCAGTTCGTTGAGGTAGAGCGCGCAGATCGCGCCCTCGCCGGCCAGTGGCAGCGGCATGCCGACCGGGTCGACAGCGGTCAGGTTGCACAGCTCGCCGCGCCCCTGCCACGAGATCTCCAGCGCCTGCAGCGACTTCAGCGTGCCGCGCGAGAAGCGCGGCTTGGCACTGCGGATGCCGCGCGCGACCAGCCCGATGCGCCCGTGGTCGCGGGTCAGCAGCTCGAGCAGCACGCTGGTTTCGCGGTAGGCGCGCTCGTGCAGCACGTAGGCCGGCTGGCGCTCGATGCGCTGCACGGCGTGGCCCTACTCCGCGTAGCCGAACTGGCGCAGCGCCGCCTCGTCGTCGGACCAGTGCTCGCGAACCTTCACATGCAGCTGCAGGAACACGCGCTCTTCGAACTGGCGCTCGATCTCGCGCCGCGCGAAGGTGCCGATACGCTTGATCTGCTCGCCGCCCGCGCCGAGCACGATCGCCTTCTGCCCATCGCGCTCGACCCACACAGTGGCGGCGATCTTGAGCACGCGCTTCTCGCGCTTGATCGCCTCGATCTCGACCGTCGTGCTGTACGGCAGCTCGGCGTGCAACTGGCGCACCAGCTGCTCGCGCACGAGTTCGGAGATCACGAAGCGCTCGCTGCGGTCGGTGACCTCGTCGGGGCCGAAGATCGGCTCGCCCTCCGGCAGCAGCGCGAACAGGGTGCGCTCGAGCAACTCCAGCCCGTCGCGCTTGCTGGCGCTGACCGGGACCAGCGCGGCGAACGCATGCCGCCGCGACAGGGTGGCGATCGCCGGCAGCAGGCTCGCCTTGTCGGCGATGCGATCGACCTTGTTGAGCACCAGCACCACCGGGCAGCCGATCTGGATCGCAGCCTCGAGCGCGTTCTCGTCTTCGGTCTTCCAGCGCTGCGCATCGACCACCAGCGCGACCACCTGGGCGTCGGACAGCGCGCTGCGCGCGGCGCGATTGAGCTGGCGGTTGATCGCGTAGCCGCTGGCATCGTGCAGTCCGGGCGTGTCGACGAACACGATCTGGCCGTGCGGGCGGGTCAATACCCCGGTGATCCGGTGGCGGGTGGTTTGCGGCTTGGCAGCGACAATGCTGACCTTGAACCCGACCATCGCGTTGACCAGAGTCGATTTGCCCACGTTGGGACGGCCGACCACGGCCACCAATCCGCAGCGGAATGGCTCGGTCATGGGACGGCCTCGTGTTCGGCGCTTTCGATCTGCGCGATCAGCAGCGTCGCGGCGTGGGCTTCCGCGGTGCGCCGACTGCCGCCCTCGCCGACGCTGGAGTGGCCCAGCGCATCGACCGTACAGCGCACGAAGAACGTCTTGCAGTGTTCGTCGCCCGCGGTCTCGACCAGCGCATAGACCGGCAGCGGCAGGCCGCGGCCCTGCAGCACTTCCTGCAGGCGCGTCTTCGGATCCTTGGCCAGCGTCTTGGCATCCAGCGCGGCCACGCGCGACTCCAGCAACGGTGCGAGGCACGCGCGACAGGCGTCCAGTCCGGCGTCGAGGTACACCGCGGCAACCACCGCTTCGAACACGTCGGCGAGGATCGAATCGCGGCGCTGCCCGCCGGAGCGCAGCTCGCCCTGGCCGAGGTGGATCGCATCACCGAGCGCGAGCTCGCGCGCGATCGCGGCGAGCGACTCCTCGCGCACGAGGGCTGCGCGCATGCGGGTCAGATCGCCCTCGGCCGCGCGCGGAAAGCGCTGGAACAGCAGTTGCGCCACGATCAAACCGAGCACCGCATCGCCGAGGAATTCGAGCCGCTCGTTGTTGGCGCGACCCGCGCTGCGGTGGGTGAGCGCGGTATTCAGCAGGCCCGGATCGCCGAACCGGTGATCGAGTCCGCGCAGACGATCGGGCAGGCCGGCCTGGGGCTGGGCGCTGCCGCTCACGCGGGCCACTGCCTCACAGGCTGCCGCCGCGGGTCAGGGTCTCGGTGTGGTTGAAGGTGGCGATGAACTCGAGGTTGTACACCAGCGGGCCGCGCACTTCGTAGCGCACGTTGAGCAGGTAGTTGCCGCCCTGGCGGGTCACGCGCACGTTGTTCGGCTTCACGCTGGTCACATAGCTGATGTTGAGCTTGCGATCCAGCGATGCCTTGACCTGTTCCGGCGGCAGGGTCGCGATGCCCGGCTCGGCGGCGACCGCCTTCATCGCCTGGCGCAGGCCGTAATACTCGATGTAGACCGGGAACAGGCGCATGCCGAGGAAGGCGAAGAAGCCCACCACCATCAGGATCAGCAGGAAGCCGATCAGGGTGATACCTGCCTGGGGGTTGGGTCTGCGCATTGCCGCGACTCCTGGAAAGGGGTTGAGTGCCGCCGGAACCTGTACGAGGAACCTTACTTGATCAGCGTACCGATCCGGCTGAACTCGACGCCGCCATTGCGGCCGTCCCAATTCATCCAGATCAGGAACGCCTTGCCGACCAGGTTGGCCTCGGGCACGAAGCCCCAGAACCGGCTGTCCTGACTGTGGTCGCGATTATCGCCCAAAACGAAATACTCGCCATCCTTGACCGTCCACGGCCCCTCGTGGGCCGGGTAGAAGCCGCCGATCCGGCGGCGATCCTGCAGGATCTGGTGCTCGGCGCCCGGCAGGCGTTCGGTCTTGAGCACGCTGCCGGTCATGTCGACGCCCGAACCCGCGCCCTCGTAGCTGCCGATCTCGTCCTGCCCGACGGCCACGCCGTTGACGTAGACGGTCTTGTCGCGGTACGCGATCTGGTCGCCGGGAACCCCGATCACCCGCTTGATGTAGTCGTCGCTGGGATCGTCCGGGAAGCGGAACACGATCACGTCGCCGCGCTGCGGATCGCCCACCTCGATGATCCGCGTATTGAGCACCGGCAGGCGCACGCCGTAGGCGAACTTGTTGACCAGGATGAAGTCGCCGATCAGCAGCGTCGGCATCATCGAGCCGGACGGAATCCGGAACGGTTCGGCGATGAACGAGCGGATCAGCAGCACGGCCAGGATCACCGGGAAGAACGAGCGGCAGTACTCGACGACCACCGGCTCGCGCGCTTCGATGTTGCGGGCCAGCCGCTTGCGCCGGAACAGGAAGTGATCGATCGCCCACACCACGCCGGTGAATACGGTAAGCCCCAGCAGCAGGGCGGCGAAATCGAGATCCAGCTTGTCCATCGTGTCCCCGTTGCGAAACTTCAGGTGCGCCGAGCCATCGACGCGATTGTGCCAGCGCGCAGCCTAGCAGCGCGGACGCCCGGACTGGCGCGGCGGTCAACCCTTGGAGTCGAGCTGCAGCACGGCGAGGAAGGCCTCCTGCGGAATCTCCACCCGGCCGACCTGCTTCATGCGCTTCTTGCCTTCCTTCTGCTTCTCGAGCAGCTTGCGCTTGCGGCTGACGTCGCCGCCGTAGCACTTGGCGAGCACGTTCTTGCGCAGCGCCTTGACCGTCGAGCGCGCGATCACCTGCGCGCCGATCGCGGCCTGGATCGCCACGTCGAACATCTGCCGCGGGATCAGTTCCGCCATCTTTTCCACCAGGTCGCGGCCGCGACGGTCGGCGTTGGCGCGGTGCACGATCAGCGACAGCGAATCGACCTTCTCGCCGTTGACCAGCATGTCCAGGCGCACGAAGGGGCCGGCCTCGAAGCGCAAGAAGTGGTAGTCGAGCGAGGCATAACCGCGGCTGACCGACTTCAGCTTGTCGAAGAAATCCAGCACCACCTCGGCCAGCGGCAGCTCGTAGGCGATCTGCACCTGCGAGGCGAGGTAGTGGATCGAGCGCTGCACGCCGCGCTTTTCCTCGCACAGCTTGATCACGCTGCCGATGTAGTCCGGCGGGGTGAGGATGTTGGCGAGGATGATCGGCTCGCGCACTTCCTGGATCTTGCTCACGTTCGGCAGCTTGGCCGGATTGTCGAGCAGCAGCACCTCGCCGTCGGTGGTGAGCAGCTCGTAGATCACGGTCGGCGCGGTGCTGATCAGGTCGAGGTCGTACTCGCGCTCGAGGCGCTCCTGCACGATGTCCATGTGCAGAAGCCCGAGGAAGCCGCAGCGGAAGCCGAAGCCCATCGCCTCGGAGCTCTCCGGCTCGAAGCGCAGTGCGGCATCGTTGAGCTTGAGCTTCTCGAGGGCCTCGCGCAGCTTGGTGTAGTCGTCGGCCTCGGTCGGGAACAGCCCGGCGAACACCCGCGGCTGCATTTCCTGGAAGCCCGGCAGCGCCTCGCTGGCCGGCGCGGACGCCAGCGTGATGGTGTCGCCGACCGGTGCGCCGTGGACCTCCTTGATCGACGCGCAGACGAAGCCGACTTCGCCGGGCCCGAGACGCTGGGTGATCTTGCGCTTGGGCGTGAACACGCCGACCTGCTCGACCTCGTGGGTACGGCCGGTGGTCATCACCACGATCTTGTCGCGCGGCTTGATCTCGCCCTGCATCACGCGCACCAGCGAGACCACGCCGAGGTAGTTGTCGAACCACGAATCGATGATCAGCGCCTGCAGGCGGTCGGTGCCGCGCGGCTTCGGCGGCGGGATGCGGGCCACGATGGCCTCGAGCACGTCGCGCACGTTCAGCCCGGTCTTGGCGCTGATCGAGATCGCATCGGTGGCATCGATGCCGATCACGGCTTCGATCTCCAGCTTCACCTTCTCCGGATCGGCGGTCGGCAGGTCGATCTTGTTCAGCACCGGGATCACTTCGAGGCCCATCTCGACGGCGGTGTAGCAGTTGGCCACCGACTGCGCCTCGACGCCTTGCGCTGCATCGACCACCAGCAGCGCGCCTTCGCAGGCGGCCAGCGAGCGCGACACCTCGTAGGAGAAATCGACATGCCCGGGGGTGTCGATGAAGTTGAGCATGTAGGTCTTGCCATCCAGCGCGGTGTACGGCAGCGAGACCGACTGCGCCTTGATGGTGATGCCGCGCTCGCGCTCGATCGGGTTCGAATCGAGCACCTGGGCTTCCATTTCGCGGTCGGCCAGGCCGCCGCAGATCTGGATGATGCGGTCGGCCAGGGTCGACTTGCCATGGTCGACGTGGGCGATGATCGAGAAGTTGCGGATGTGGTTCATCGGTCGGGTGCCCGCGGGCCGCGCGGAGCAGGCCGGATCAAAGACGCGGGATTATCGCAGAAACCACGGTCACGAGCGCGACAAGACCGTCGCGCAGCGAGGCACGCTGCGCGACGGTCCGGGGTCCTAGCCCTTGCAGGCCTCAGCGGCCCTTCGGGTCCGGTCGCACGGCGATGAAGCTGCTGCCCTCGCCACGCCGGACCAGCAGCATCGCGGTCTGCTCGTCACCCAGCGCCTTGGTGGCGGCCTCGAAATCGGCCACGCTGCCGATCCGCTGCCGCGAGACCATCAGGATCAAATCGCCCGGCTGCAGGCCGGCGCGGCGCGCGGCGTTGCCGGTGACCTGCGCGATGACCACCCCGCCCTGCTCGCCGAGTTGGCTGCGTTCCTCGGCGGTCGGCGCGCGCACCGTGATGCCCAGTGCCGAGCGCGGCGCCGGGGTCGCAGCGGTCTCCGGCACGGGTGCCGGCGAGTCGTCTTCGAGTTCACCGACCACGATCGGCAGGTTCAGCGTCTTGCCATCGCGGAACACGCTGATGGTCGAGCGCGCGCCCGGTGCGGTGGCCCCGACCAGCGGCGGCAGCTCGGCCGAATCGCCGATCTCGGTGCCGTTGTAGCTCAGGATCACGTCGCCGGCCTTGACCCCTGCCTTCTCGGCCGCGGAAGCCCTGTTCACGCCGGTCACCAGCGCGCCGCCGATCCGCGGCAGTTCGAGTTCCTGCGCGAACTCGCGATTGACCGACTGGATGGTCACGCCCAGCACGCCGCGCGACACCCGACCCTTGGTGCGCAGCTGTTCGGTCACCGTCTTGACCAGGTTGACCGGAATCGAGAACGACAGCCCGATCGAGCCGCCGCTGGTCGACAGGATCTGCGAGTTGATCCCGACCACCTCGCCGGCGAGGTTGAACAGCGGGCCGCCGGAGTTGCCGCGGTTGATCGCGACATCGGTCTGGATGAACGGCACGTAGCGCTGGGTGGCGTCGAACTGGTTGCTGCGACCGACCGCCGAGACGATTCCGGCGGTCACCGAGTACTCGAGGCCCAGCGGGGATCCGATCGCCACCACCCACTGGCCGGGCCGCAGCAGATCGGAGTTGCCCAGGGTCACCGCAGGCAGGCCGGTGGCCTCGATCTTGAGCAGCGCGACATCGCTCTGCGGATCGGAACCGACGATCTTCGCGGTGTATTCGTTACGGTCCTTCAGGCGCACGGTGACGTCGTCGGCGCCCTCCACCACGTGGTGGTTGGTCAGGATGTAGCCGTCGGCCGAAATGATGAAGCCGGAGCCGCCGGAAATGCGCTCGGGCTGCATGCCACCGTGCGGGTTCTGGCCATCCGGGCCGAAGAAACGCCGGAACAGTTCGGGCATGTCCTCCGGGTTGATCGCGGAAGGATCTTCGCTGGTGTTGCCGGCACCCTTGCGGGCGGTGATGTTGACCACGGCCGCGGTGTTCTGTTCGACCAGCGGAACGAAGTCGGGCAATTGGGCGGCGGCATTTCCGCCGGCCACGAGGGCGGCGAGTACGACGACAGCGGCGGCAAAGCGATGGACGTAGTGCATGGCTTCAGTTTTCAACCGGTTGGGAGAGAGGGGAGAAAAACAAAATCGGGGGCGCGGCGCGCGATCGCAAGCCCGCGATGCGCGCGGCGATCGCCACCCCGAGCACGGCCAGCAGCGCCACGGCCGCATCGCGCGGCAGATCGAACAGCGCCGCGAGCAGCGCGCCGCACAGCGCGCCGGCCAGCAGGCCCAACAGCACGCTGCCGT
>JANOEA010000335.1:0-5640 GCA_031412975.1 Pseudomonadota bacterium
TGGTGGATGCGCGGCGCGTCGCCGGCTTCCTGCAGGTTCATGCCGAAATCGATCAGGTTGATCACGATCTGCGCGTGGCCCTGCGGCTGCATCGCGCCGCCCATCAGGCCGAAGCTGATCCACGGCGCGCCATCTTTGGTGATGAACGCGGGGATGATGGTGTGGAACGGGCGCTTGCCGGGTGCGTAGGTGTTGGCGTGGCCCTCGACCAGCACGAACTGCTCGCCGCGATCCTGCAGCATGAAGCCGAGCTTCGGCGGCACCATGCCCGAACCCATGCCGCGGTAGTTGGACTGGATCAGCGAGACCATCAAACCGTCGCGATCGGCGGTGGTCAGATAAATGGTGTCGCCTTCGGCGAGCGCCGGGTTGCCGGCTTCCACCGTGCGCGCGGCGCGCTGCGGATCGATCAGCTTGCGGCGCTGCGCGGCGTATTCCTTGCTGATCAGCTGCGCGGTGGGAATCTTCGAGAACTCCGGATCGGCGTAGTAGCGCGCGCGGTCTTCGAAGGCGAGCTTCTTGGCCTCGACGAACAGATGCACGTAGTCGGTGCTGCCGAAGCCGTAGCCTTTGAGGTCATAGGGCTCGAGCAGATTCAGGATCTGCAGCGCGGCGATGCCCTGGCCCTGCGGCGGGATCTCCCACACGTCGTAGCCGCGATAGTTGGTCGACACCGGATCGACCCAGTTCCCGCGATGCGCGGCGAAATCGGCCGCGGCGAGGAAGCCGCCCTGCTCCTTGATGAAGCGCTCGATGGTGGCCGGGATCTCGCCGCGATAGAAACCGTCGCGGCCCTCGCGCGCGATTTTTTCCAGCGTATTGGCAAGGTAGGCATTCTTCCAGACCTCACCATCGCCCGGCGCATTGCCGTCGATGGTGAAGGTGTCGCGGAAGTTCGGATAGTCCTTGAAGCGATTCACCGACAGCGCCCAATAGCCGCTGATGATCGGCGCGACCGGGTGACCATCGCGCGCGTAAGCAATCGTCGGTGCGAGCACGTCGGCCATCGGCATCCGACCGAACTTGCCGTGCAGCGCGAACCAGCCATCGACCGCACCGGGCACGGTGACCGGCAGCGGGCCGAAGCTGGGAACATCGGTCAGTCCCTTGTCCTTGAAATGCTGCAGGCTCAGCCCCTGCGGCGAACGACCGGCGCCGTTGTAGCCGTGCAGCTTGTTCGTTTTCGGATCCCACACGATCGCGAACAGGTCGCCGCCGATCCCGTTGCCGGTCGGCTCCATCAAACCCAGTGCGGCGTTGGCGGCGATCGCGGCGTCCACCGCGCTGCCGCCCTTCTTCAGCACATCGATCGCGATCTGGGTCGCCAGCGGATGCGAGGTGGCGGCCATGCCGTTGAGCGCGTGCACTTCGGAGCGGGTCGCGAAGGGCTGGTCGTCGAAGCGGTCGGCGGCGAGGCCGGCGATCGGCAGGAGCAGTAGTGCGGCGGCAGCATGGGTCGATCGCATGGCGGTTTCCGGGTTGGCGAATGGTGATGATAGAGCCTGGCGTGGTGCGGGGTTGACGGCGTCGTGCCGCGGGTGAGGCGGCGCATCGCAAGTCTCGTCACCCCCACCCCAGCCCTCCCCCGTCGAGGGGGAGGGAGCAAAGTCCGCGTGCCGGGCGGGCACCGGTGCCGCAATCCGCGAAAGGCGCAAACGCACCGCGATGCTTCGATCAACCGCAGGCCAAAGTGATCCGTGCGATACACCCCGAGCGATCGCCGCGGTTCTCCAGCGACACCGCGCCGCCGTGTGCCTCGGCGACCTGGCGGGCGAGCACCAGGCCGATGCCGGAACCACCGGGTTTGGTGGTGAAGAACGGCACGAACAGATTATCGCTGCCCGCGAGTCCGGCGCCTTCGTCGAGCACTTCTATCGCAACCATCTGCGCGGCGCGCGTCCAGCGCAGCGTGATGCCGCCTCCGACCGGCGCGGAGGCCTCGGCGGCGTTGCGCACGAGGTTGATCAATGCCTGCTCGACCTGGTCGGCGTCGATCGGCAACTCGAAATCTTCGCCCGGCTGCAGGTTGACGGGCACGCGCTGCTCGAGGCGCGCTGCACGTTCGACGATCTCGACGATGCGTGCCGGACGCCGCGTGGGCGCGGGCATCCGCGCCAGCGTGGTGTAGCCGAGCATGAAGCGGTTCAGCGAGGCCGCACGATCGCCGATCACATCGAGTCCGGCGCGCGCATCGTCGCGCCAGTCCGCCGGCAGCGGATCGCGGCCGATGAGTGCAGCGAGCGTGGCGGCCATCGACTTGATCGGCGCGAGCGAGTTGTTCAGCTCATGGCCGAGCACGCGGATCAGGCGCTGCCATGCCGCGCGCTCTTCCTCGCGCAAGGCGCGCGACAAATCGGTGATCACCAGCAGCTCGTGCGGCAGGCCGCCCTCGCGGAATCCCGCGCGGCGCACGTCGAACGGGCCCGAACCACCGGGAAAGGCGCGACGCAAGGTGGTGGCGTTGTTCAGCGCAAGGCAGTCATCGAGCGCCAGCGATTGCGCGCTCGCGCCGATCGCCGCGCCATGGGCGACACCGAGCAGGCGTTCGCCGGCGGGATTGACCAGCCGCAGTCGCTGGCTGCCATCGAAGGCGAGGATCGCGATGTCGATGGTCTGCAGCACCTTGCTCAGCAGCGCCACGGTTTCCTCGACCTTCAGGCGCTGCTCGCGCAGGGTGCGCGACAGCGCGTTGACCTCCCACACGACCTCGCCGATCGCATCGCCGCGGCGCGCGCGCGAGCCGCGCAGGCTGTAGTCGCCCTCGCGCAGGGCTTCGAGCAGATTCGACACCGTGTACAGCGGGTAGGCGACGTTGCTGCGCAGGCGCAACGCGAGCACCAAGGTCGGCAGCAGTACGGCAGCGGCGATCGCCAATGCATCGACCAGCGACACCTCGAGCACGAACAGCGCGATCACCAGCGCCAGCGTCGATGGCACGGCGACACCCAGCGCGCCGAGCATGATGCGCGACTCGAATGGCATGCGCTGCGATCGTGGAGGCATCGGCTGGCTCATGGGCAAGACGCAATGTAGCGGTGTTGGCGGACCGGCGGCGCGGCCGCTTACGCGCCCGACAGGCCGAACTTCTCCAGCCGCCGGTACAGCGCCTGCCGACTCACGCCCAGCACATCGGCGGCACGCTGGATATTGCCCTCGCTGCGCTCCATCGCGCGGCGGATCATGCGCTCCTCCATCTGTTCGAGGGTCAGCGCGTCGGCTGCAGCGCCATCGCCGACCGCAGGTGCTGCAGCGCTTTCGCCGGTCGGCAGGCTGAAGTCGAGGTCGGCGATCTCGCGGGTGGATGCCATCAGCACCGCGCGCTCGATCACGTGCGAGAGTTCACGCACATTGCCCGGCCATGCGTAGGCCAGCAGGCGCCGCTCGCAGCTGTTGGCCAGCGCGAGATCGGGTTTGGCATAGCGCTGGCCGAAGCGCGCGAGGAAACGCCGCGCCATCGGCACGATGTCCTCGCCGCGCTCGCGCAGCGGCGGCAGGTGCAGCTCCACGGTGTTCAGGCGAAACAGCAGGTCCTTGCGGAACGCGCCACGCGCGACGTCGCCGGCCAGCTCCGCGTTGGTCGCCGAGACCAGCCGCACGTCGACCCGCTGGGTGCGCGAGGAGCCCAGCCGCTCGAACTCGCCGTCTTCGAGCACGCGCAGCAGCTTGGGCTGCTGCGACAGCGGGATGTTGCCAATCTCGTCGAGGAACAGGGTGCCGCCGTCGGCGACCTCGAAGCGGCCCAGGCGATCGCTCTTGGCATCGGTGAACGCGCCTTTGGTGTGGCCGAACATCTCCGACTCGAACACGGTTTCGGCAATGCCGCCCATGTTGACCTTGATGAACGCACGCTCAGCGCGCAGCGAATTGCGATGCAGCAGCTGCGCGATCACGCCCTTGCCGGTGCCGTTTTCGCCGAGGATCAGCACGTTCGCATCGGTGGGTGCTACGCGCCGCAGCATCTCGAGCATGCCCTGCATCGCGCGCGATTGTGCGATGAACTCGCCATCGACGGCGCCGCGCAGGATCTGGTTCTCGCGCGTGAGCCGCTGTTCGCGGCGGCCGGCGGCGGCCAGCGCGAGCTGGTTGCGCAGTATCGACAGCAGGCGCGTATTGTCCCACGGCTTTTCGATGAAATCGCTGGCGCCGGCCTGCATTGCGCGCACCGCAAGGTCCACCGAGCCCCACGCCGTCATCACCACCACCGGCAGCCCCGGATCCAGCGCGCGCAAGCGGGCCAGCAGTTCCAGACCCTCGGCGCCGGAGGTAGTGTCGCGGGTGTAGTTCAGGTCGATCAGCGCGACCCCGAACTCGCGCGTGCGCGCAGCCTCCAGCGCCGCCTCGGGCTGATCGACCAGCATGCACGCAAGCCCCTCGCCCTTGAGCAGCAGGCGCAGCGCTTCGAGCACGTCGCGTTGGTCGTCGGCGATGAGGATCGGGAGGGGCATGGGGGCGTGGTTGGCTGTGCGTGGAAGTTCTCGGTAATTTCGGCGAATGGCGGATGGCGGATGGCGGATGGCGAGTGGCGAGTGGCGAGTGGGCTCAACCTCGATCGCCTTGGGCAGTGTCGGTCGACTCGGTGATGTCGAATGAAACCTGACGCAGCGCCACCCCATCGCCCCATTCGCTATTCGCCGCTCTCAAGCCATCCACCCATCCGTCAACTCCACCACCCTGCCGCCACGCGCGGCATTCTCCGCATTGTGGGTGACCTGCACGATCGTGGTGCCTTCGTGGTTGAGCTCGACCAGCAGGTCCATGATCACCTTGCCCTGGCTGGAGTGCAATGCGCCGGTGGGCTCGTCGGCGAGCAGCACCTTGGGTCGCGCGATCACCGCGCGCGCGACGGCGACCAGCTGCTGCTGGCCACCGGAGAGCTGGTTCGGATATAGATCCTTCTTGCCGACGATCTGGAAGCGATCGAGGATATCGGCCACCCGCGCCTTGCGCTCGCTCGCGGCGACGTCGCGATACGACAGCGGCAGGTCGAGGTTCTCGGCCACCGTAAGATCGTCGATCAGGTGGTAGTGCTGGAAGATGAAGCCGATCGCGGCGCGCTGCAGCGCCTGGCGCTGCTTGCCATTGAGCTTGCCGACATCCTGTCCGTCGAGCGTGTAGTTGCCTTCAAACTCGGCATCCATCAGGCCGATCACGTTCAACAATGTGCTCTTGCCCGAGCCCGACGGGCCCATGATCGAGACGAACTCGCCGACGGCGACCGCGAGGTTGATCTGTCGCAGCACCCACACGCGGCCAGCGGCCAGCGGGTAGGAGCGCTGCACGTTGTTCAGCTCGATCATCGGGATGGGTCCGCGGCCAGAGTGGTGAGTTGTTCAATCGTGCCGCAATGCGACCATCGGATCGACGCGCAACGCGCGCCGCGCCGGGACCAGCGATGCGAGCAGCGCCACGCCGCCGAGCACCGCCGCGACCAGCAGCCAGATCCACGGGTCGATCCGCACCTGGCCCTGCATGGATGCCGACAGCAGCATGGCGAACGGCACGCCGAGGCCAAGACCTACCGCGAGTCCGATGCCCACCTGCCATGCGCTGCGGCGCAGGATGGTCTTCATCACGTTGCCCGGCGAGGCGCCGAGCGCGCGACGCACGCCGATCTCGCGCGTGCGCTGCGCCACGGTGAAC
>JANOEA010000336.1:0-2018 GCA_031412975.1 Pseudomonadota bacterium
GAGGAATTCGTCGATCGCATCGACGATCGCGCCGAGATTCTCGCGATCCCTGGCGCGGATCTGCGGAAACGGAAACAGGTTCTCTTCGAGGATGTCGCCGAAGAACAGATGCTTGGCGACGCTCTGGTCGCGTTGCAGGGAGTCGGGTGCGGCGGCCTGCGCGGTCGCATGCTGGGGTGTCACGGCCATCGGAGCGCTCCTGTGCGGGAAACCTCGGTGACCGGAGTTTAGCGCCGGATCATTCACTCGCGTCCACCGAAGACCCGGGCTCAAGCACGCCCGGGCTTCCGCACACGACCAACTCGGGTCGCTAGGGGTCGACGTGACAGTTTGTATCGGCGCAGCGGCGCTGCGCCGCGCGCACCGCCTCGCGGCGGATCAGCGCTTCGAACAGCCGCGTGATTCCGAGGCGCGACAGCAGCTGGCGGTTGCGCGCGATCCATGGATACAACCGCACCAGCGCGGGCTTGAGCCACGGGTGCCCCCAGAATCGCGCCATGCTCTCGATGCCGACCGCGCGATACATCACTTCGAACGCCTCGACACCGGTGTACCAGCGACCGTCGGCCGCGCGGATGTGCATCGCGGTCATCATCGCCGCGCGATCGATCCCGACCGCCTGCGCATCCGGATCGACGAAGTCGGCGGGCGAGCAATCGTGCAGCTGCAGGCGATCGTCGGGATCGGCCGCCTTGAGCGTACCGATCTCGGCCCGGCACAGCGGGCAACTGCCATCGAAATAGACGTCGACCTGCGCATTCATGCAGCTTTGCCCTTGTCCTTGCCGGTGACCAGCAGCCTGCTGATCTTGCCGCCCAGTTTCATCAGCTTGCCCAGCGTGGACGGTTCCAGCCGCAGCAGTTCGTCAACCCAGCCCGACAGCTGGCTCATCAGCGACAGGGTGTCGCGGATACGCTTCTGCCGCACCGGGTCTTCGCGCGCGAACTGCGGATCGGCGATGCAGGCTTCGAGCACGCCCACGGTGGGATCGAATTCGCGCAGCTTTCTTTCGCGCACGATAGTTCGGCACAGTACCCACGGGTCGGTGAAGGTCTCGAAATGCTCGCGCCGCTCGCCCATCCGGTGCACCAGGGCGACCAGCTTGAGGTTGATCAACTCACGCAGGCTGTTGCTCACGTTGGAGCGCGCGATGACCAGGGTGTCGGCGATTTCCTCCGCATGCATCGGCCGACCGCTCAGATACAGCAGCGCGTGGATCTGCGCCACGGTGCGGTTCACGCCCCAACGCGAGCCCATCTCGCCCCAGTGCAGCACGAAGCGCTGGCTGATCGGCGAAAGCGGTTCGGTAGGGCGCGCGGCGCCCTGCGAGGTGTCGAATGGTGTCATTGCAACGGCCTGACTTGCGCTCAGGCTAGTTTCTACATATATTTCTGTCAAGACAGAAATTACTGTCAGGAGTACAGCATGCGACGCTTCCCCGGCGGTGGTCGTGTCCGTGGTCCAGGCGGGCTGCGGGTCCTGGTCCTCGGTGGCGCGGGATTCATCGGCCGGCATGCGGTGCGCGCGCTGCGAGAAGCCGGGGCGGCACCGATCGTGGGCACGCGTCGCGCGCCGCGCGAGCGCACCCAACTGGGCCCGCTGGTCGACGACTGCGCGCATCGTTGCCTGCGCTTCGAAGACCTGCCCACGCCCGCGCGCTGGGCGCCGCATCTGGAAGGCGTCGACGTCGTGCTCAACTGCGTGGGCATCCTGCGCCCGAGCGGCCGCGCGAGCTACGAGCGTGTCCATCACACCGCGCCCGCCGCTCTGGCCCAGGCCTGCGCCGATCGCGGATTGCGCCTGGTGCACGTCTCCGCGCTGGGACTCGATGCGCCCGTGCGCAGTCGCTTCCTGCGCTCCAAACGCGCCGGCGAGCAGGCGCTGATGGCCAGCGCCGCGGACTGGTATCTGGTGCGCCCTGCCCTGCTCGACGGCACTGCCGGATTCGGCGCCGAGTGGATCCGGCGCGTCGCCCGCTGGCCGCTGCACCTGGTGCCGTCGGACGCGGCAGGCTTGCT
>JANOEA010000337.1:0-6839 GCA_031412975.1 Pseudomonadota bacterium
TTCGTCGGTGCGCTCGTCGCGTGGGAGTGGCACTGGCGGGCATTCGGCGCAGAGCCTTCGATCCGCAACAGCGAAGGCCTGTGGGCCGAGCAGCGCCGCCGCATCGATCGTGGCGAAGGCGACGCACTGGTCATCGCGGGCTCGTCGCGCGTGCTGTTCGGGCTGCAGTTGCCGGCGTGGGAACGGGTGATGGGCCGGCGCCCGATCCAACTCGCGCTCGAAGGTAGCTCGCCGATGCCGGTGGTCGAAGGCCTCGCCGACGATCCGGACTTCGTCGGCGATCTGATCATCGGCGTCACGCCGGGACTGTTCTTCAGCGGCCGGGTCCTCCGCGACGACGCGCTGCGTCGCTATGCGAACGAGACGCCTACCCAGCGAGCGGGACAGTGGCTCTCGCAGCACCTGCTGGAGCCTTGGTGGGCGGCGTACGACAAGGATTTCGCGCTGCTCACCGTCTTGGCGCGTCAGCGCTGGCCGCAGCGCGCCGCGGTGCCGACGATGCCGGAGGTGCGCAAGCTCAGCGTGATGGACGGCGAGCGCAATACGCGGATGTGGGCGCCGGTGATCGACAATCCGGACTACCGCGAGATCGTGCGCCGGACCTGGCTGCAGAATCTCGGGCGTCCGCCGCCGGGCGGTCCGCAGGCCGCACTCGCGCGCCAGCAGACGCAGATCGATCGCGCGGTGGCCGCCGTGGACAAGTTGCGCGCGCGCGGCGCGCGGCTGGTGTTCGTGCGCATGCCATCGAGCGGACCGTTGCTGGATGGCGAACGCCGCAACCTGCCGCGCGAATCAACCTGGAACGTCCTGCTCGAACGCACCGGCTTGCCGGGTATCCATTTCGAGGATCATCCGGCCTTGCAAGGTTTCGATCTCCCCGAGTACTCGCACCTGAGCCCGTCCGAAGCGGACCGCTTCACTGCCGCCATCGCGCCGCTGGTCGAGGCCGCGCTGGCCGCGCAATCGAGGAAGTGACGCCATGCGCCTGCTGGTCCCGCTCGACTTCAGTCCCGCCACACAACGCACGCTCGCGGTGGCGGTCGGCCTCGCACGCGCCACCGAGGCGAGCCTGTGGCTGCTGCACGTCGCCGAACCCGATCCGGCTTTCGTCGGATGGGAGGCAGGCAGCGCGTCGGTGCGCGACCAGGTCGCGATGGTAATGCGCCACGAACATCGCGAGTTGCAGGCGCACGCCGAGTCCTTGCGGGCACAGGGACTCGAAGCCACCGCGCTGCTGCTGCAGGGCCCGGTCGCGGCAACCATCCTCGCCGAAGCCGAGCGACTGGCAGTCGATACCATCGTGATGGCGAGCCACGGGCATGGCGCGATGTTCGACCTGCTGGTCGGCAGCATCGGCCAGGCCGTGCTGCGCAGCGCGAAGGTGCCGGTGCTGGTGGTGCCGGCGCGCGCCTGAAACCCAGGGGAGACCACGATGACGAAGTTCCTGCGCCGTCCTGCTGCAGTCGCGCTGCTGGCCACTGCGGCACTGCTGGCATCCTGCGCCAGGGAAACCGGTGTCGGCGGCGCCGCTGGCGATGCAATGCCGGCCACCGTGCGGGCCAACGAGCAACTGGCGCAGGCACTCGCGCTCGACGATCCGCAGGGCTTCGAGGACGCCAGCCGCGGCCTCATCGCCGAACCGCAAGGCAAGATCATGTCCGCCGACGGCCGCAGGGTACTGATCGACTTCGACGCTTTCGATTTCATCGAAGGCGAGGCACCTGCCACGGTCAACCCCAGCCTGTGGCGCCACGCGAAGCTGAACGCCAAGGCGGGGCTGTACGAGGTCACCGACGGCATCTGGCAGGTGCGTGGCTTCGACATCGGAAACATGACGCTGATCGAAGGCGACACGGGCTTCATCGTGGTGGACACGCTCACCGCGCGCGAGAGTGCCGCCGCTGCACTGGCATTCGCGCGCCAGCACCTCGGCGACAAGCCGGTTTCAGCCATCGTGTTCACCCACAGTCACGCCGATCACTTCGGTGGTGCGCTCGGCGTGGCCACCGCCCAGGAGGTGAGCGAGCGACAGATCCCGGTGGTGGCGCCGGAGGGCTTCATGGAGGAGGCCACCAGCGAGAACCTGCTGGTAGGGACCGCGATGGCGCGGCGCTCGATGTACCAGTTCGGCAAGAACCTGGTGCCGTCGGCCACCGGCATCGTCGACACCGGCCTGGGCAAGAACGTGGCCTATGGTGCGGTCGGCATCCTGGCGCCCACGCAGTTGATCACGCAGCCCACGCAGGAGCTGGTGCTCGATGGCGTGCGCTTCATCTTTCATGACGTGCCCGGCGCCGAAGCGCCCGCGGAGCTGACCTTCTCGATTCCCGGGAAAAAGGCCTACAACGGTGCCGAGAACCTGTCGCAGACCATGCACAACCTGCTGCCGGTGCGTGGCGCCAAGGTGCGCGATGCGCTGCGCTGGGCCGGGTTCCTGCAGGAGGCGCTCGACCAGCTCGGCGACACCGAGGTCTACTTCGCCCAGCACCACTGGCCGATCTGGGGCAATCAGCGCATCGCCGAGTTCATCACCACCCATCGCGACATCTACAAATACACCCACGACCAGACGGTGCGGCTGGCCAATGCCGGCCACACGCCGCGCGAGATCGCCGAGATGATCGAGCTGCCGCAGTCGCTGCGGTCGCACTTCGGCGCACGCGGTTACTACGGCGACCTGCGCCACAACGTCAAGGCGGTGTACCAGTTCTACCTCGGTGCCTACGACGGCAATCCGGCCAACCTGAACCTGCATTCGCCGCAGGAATCGGCAAAGCGATACCTGGAGCTGATCGGTGGTGTCGACAAGGCGGTGGCCGCCGGGCAGGCGGCGTTCGACCAGGGCGACTACCGCTGGGCGGCCGAACTGCTGAACCATGCCGTGTTCGGCGCGCCCGACAACAAGGCAGCCAGGCAACTGCTGGCCCGTACCTACGACCAGCTCGGCTACATGGCCGAGGCGGCCACGTGGCGAAACAGCTATCTCACGGCCGCGGCCGAGCTGCGCGACGGCCCGCCGCAAACCGGCGTCGACCGATCGTTCCTGATCGACATGCTGCAGCAGACCCCGGTGGAGCGCTTCCTCGAAGCCATGGCAGCGGGTCTCGATGGGCCGGCCGCAGACGGCAAGAACCTGAAGATCAACCTCGTGCTGACCGACACCGACGAGTCGTTCGTGCTGTGGATCGAGAACGCGGTGCTGCACCACAAGAAGGCCGCGCCGTCCGCAGACGCGAGCGCGACCTTGACCCTGACCAAACCGATCTTCATCAGGATGATGGCCGGCACCGCCGGCATCGAGGACACGCTGCTCAGCGACGAGCTCGAGATCGACGGCAGCACGATCGATCTGGTGCGTTTCTTCACGCTGTTCGACAAGCCGCCGGGCAACTTCCCGGTGGTGACGCGCTAGGAAGTGTCTGACTGCGCGCGCTGCCCGGCAGTGCGTTTTGCCTCTATCGCAACGCTGACCATCGCTCCTCGAGCTCCGGCGACCACCACACCTCGCCGTGGGCGCCGAGCGTCACTTCGCCACGCGCGGCGCGCTGGCGGGCGTGGGTGACCGCGAGTTCCATCGACTCCCGCAGCCACGCCCAGCGCTGCTCTACCGTCGCACGCACGCCGTCGCGCAGGTGGTTGAGAGCGGCGGCTTCATAATCGCAAGCGAGGGAATCTTCGATGGGGTTCATTCGCGCGGGTCTTTGAGACGCTGGATCGTCGGCGAGCATCGGTTACATATTGCGGCGGTATTCGCCGCCGACTTCGTACAGCGCGTGGCTGATCTGGCCGAGGGAGTTGTATTTCACCGCCTCGAGCAGGGCTTCGAACAGGTTGCTGCGGGCGCGGGCGGTGTGTTGGAGATGGGTCAGGGTGCCGCGCAGGACTTGCCCCCCATCCGGCCCTTCGGGCCACCTTCCCCCGCCCGGGGGGGAAGGCAGCGCGTGCGCTGCGGCTGCGCGCGGGTTGCGGGCGCTGCGGAAGGATTCGACGTTGCGGATCTGCTGCTGCTTTTCCTCAGGCGTGCTGCGGATCAGCTCGATGGTGGTGGCGGTTTCGCCCGCGTGTTCCTTGGGCAGGAACATGTTCACGCCGACCAGGGGCAGGCTGCCGTCGTGTTTGCGGTGTTCGTAGTAGAGGCTTTCTTCCTGGATCTTGCCGCGCTGGTACATGGTGTCCATCGCACCGAGTACGCCGCCGCGTTCGCTGATGGCTTCGAATTCCTTGTACACCGCCTCTTCGACCAGATCGGTCAGCGCTTCGACGACGAAGCTGCCCTGCCACGGGTTCTCGCAGAAGTTCAGGCCCAGCTCGCGGTTGATGATCAGCTGGATCGCGACCGCGCGGCGCACGCTTTCTTCGGTGGGCGTGGTGATCGCCTCATCGTAGGCGTTGGTGTGCAGGCTGTTGCAGTTGTCGAATAGCGCATAGAGCGCCTGCAGCGTGGTGCGGATGTCGTTGAACTGGATCTCCTGCGCATGCAGCGAGCGACCGGAGGTCTGCACGTGGTACTTGAGCATCTGGCTGCGCGGGCCCGCGCCGTAGCGCTCCTTCATCGCGCGCGCCCAGATGCGGCGGGCCACGCGGCCGATCACGGTGTACTCGGGGTCCATGCCGTTGCTGAAGAAAAAGCTCAGGTTCGGCGCGAAGTCATCGACCTTCATCCCGCGTGCGAGGTAGTACTCGACGATGGTGAAGCCGTTGCTCAAGGTGAAGGCGAGTTGGCTGATCGGGTTCGCGCCGGCTTCGGCGATGTGGTAGCCGGAAATGCTGACCGAATAGAAGTTGCGCACGCCGCGGTCGACGAAGCTCTGCTGGATGTCGCCCATCATGCGCAGCGCGAACTCGGTGCTGAAGATGCAGGTGTTCTGCGCCTGGTCTTCCTTGAGGATGTCGGCTTGCACGGTGCCGCGCACGGTCTTGAGCGTGTGCGCCTTGATCCGCTCGTAGGTGTCGCGGTCGACCACCTCGTCGCCGCTGACGCCGAGCAGCGCCAGACCGAGGCCTTCATTGCCCTCCGGCAGCGGCCCTTCGTATTGCGGGCGCGCACGATCGGCGTAGATCGCGGCGATGCCCTGCTCGACTTGCGCCAGGCGCGCGGGGTCTTCGCGCAGGTGCTTCTCGACCTGCTGGTCGATCGCGGTGTTCATGAACATCGCGAGGATGATCGGCGCGGGACCATTGATGGTCATCGACACCGAGGTCTTCTGATCGCACAGGTCGAAGCCCGAGTAGAGCTTCTTCATGTCGTCGAGGGTCGGCACGTTGACCCCGGAATTGCCGACCTTGCCGAAGATGTCGGGTCGTTCGTGCGGGTCTTCGCCGTACAGCGTGACCGAATCGAACGCGGTGGACAGGCGCACCGCAGGCTGGCCGAGGCTCAGGTAGTGGAAGCGGCGGTTGGTGCGCTCCGGTGTGCCTTCGCCGGCGAACATCCGGATCGGATCTTCGCCGCTGCGGCGATACGGATACACGCCGCCGGTATACGGGTATTCGCCGGGCAGGTTTTCCTTGCCGAGGAACTTCAGCAGATCGCCCCGGTCGCGGTAGCGCGGCGGCGCAATCTTGGGGATCTTCTGCTGCGACAGCGAGGTGCGGTAGTTCTCGATGTGGATGGTCTTGCCGCGCACTTGATACTCGGTGACTTCGTCGGTGACGGCCTTCAGGCGTGCGGGCCACTCGCGCAGCAGCTTCAGCGAATCGGTGCCGAGGTCGTTTAGCGCTGCGTTGTAGCGCTGGCGAAGGGTGAGCAACGTCTTGTCAGGTTTCGCTTCGATCGACCCCTCTCCCCTGCCCCTCTCCCGCAAGGGGAGAGGGGTTCCGCTCGCCGGAGCAGTGGAGGTCGCGCCCTGAAGCGGCGGAGTACCCATTGCAGCTTTTGCCGCTGCGGCAACCGAGCCCCTCTCCCCTTGCGGGAGAGGGGTTGGGGAGAGGGGAACATTCTCGCCACCACCGCCCATCAACGCCGAATCCGGGTACGCCTGCAGCGGCGCCGGCAGCAGCGGGTCGGCGAGATCGCTCAGCGTGTCGTGGTAACTCTGCACGCGGCTGGCGATCTCCGCCTGCGATTCGCAGCGCTGGTTGACCGCCCTGCCCTGCTCGGCGATCTCGGCCAGATAGCGCACGCGCGCGCCGGGAATCAGCACCGTCGCGCGCGGCTCCTTCAGCGACACATCCAGCTGTGGCTGCCAATCGCACCTTGCCGCACCACTGTAGGAGCCCACCCTGTGGGCGACCGCCACTTCTGATTTCTCATCAACCGCTTTCTGTGGCAAACCCCCTGCCAACCCCAACTTCGCCCGCACCAGCCGACACAGGTTGACGAACATCCACGTCACGCCCGGATCGTTGAACTGGCTCGCGATGGTCGGATACACCGGCACGTCCTCCTCGGCGAGCGCGAACGCGGTGCGATTGCGCTTCCACTGCTTGCGCACGTCGCGCAGCGCGTCTTCCGCACCGCGGCGATCGAACTTGTTCAGCACCACCAGCTCGGCGAAGTCGAGCATGTCGATCTTCTCGAGCTGGCTCGGCGCACCGAAGTCCGAGGTCATCACGTAGACCGGGAAATCGACCAGGTCGACGATCTCCGAGTCGCTCTGGCCGATGCCGGCGGTCTCGACCATCACCAGATCGAAGCCCAGCGAGCGCAGGTAGGCCACGCAGTCCTTGAGCACGATGTTGGTCGCCACATGCTGGCGCCGCGTCGCCATCGAGCGCATGAACACGCGCGGGCTGCGCAGCGCGTTCATCCGGATCCGGTCACCGAGCAGCGCACCGCCGGGGCGCCGCCGGGTCGGATCGACCGAGATCACCGCGATGCGCATCTGCGGGAACGCGGC
>JANOEA010000338.1:0-9458 GCA_031412975.1 Pseudomonadota bacterium
GTTGAAAATTGGGTCAAACCTGAACCTTCATAAATCCCAAACTTAAATCATTCAAAGTAGTTTCACAACAGTCGCACTTATTCACTCGGACACGGTGGATTTCGCGGTGGGCTCGATGATCGACGTGCCCAACGATCTATCCTACGAGCCGGTCTACCACTTCGACCCGATGCTGATTACGCCGCTGGACCATCCGCTGGCGGCCAAGCGCGAGGTGCGGCTGGAGGAGCTCTCGCCCTACGGACTGATCCTGCCGCCGCGGCGGCTCACGACCTTCCGCCTGGTGGACGTGATCTTCCAGAAGGCCAAGGTGCCGTACCACGTCGCGATCGAGGTCGGCGGCTGGGACGTGATCAAGCAATACGTCGCGATGGGACTCGGGATCTCGATCGTGACCGGCATCTGCCTGGCGCCGAACGATCGCCTCGCGGTGCACAACATGCGGCAGTACTTCCCGCAGCGTTCCTACGGCGTGGTGATCCGCAAGGGCAAGTACCTGAGTCCGCAGGCGCGCGCGTTCATCGATCTGATCCGGCCCAATCTGTTCGCGCGGCGCGACTATTTCGACGCCGGCGACTCCGAACGCTGAGCGCGCGCGCCGGTGCGCAGGGCGGGGCGGGCACCAGCGCCCGCCGCCTGCGTTGCGCGCTTCAAGCCGCTACGGCGTCCGCGCGCGGATAGTCGGTGTAGCCGACCGGACCGGGCGTGTACAGCGTCTTCGGGTCCATCGGATTGAGCGGCGCGCCATTGGCGAAGCGCTCGACCAGATCCGGATTGCCGACATACGCCGAGCCGAACACCACCGCATCCAGCGCGCCCGCGTCGAGGGCAGCGGTCGCGCTGTCGCGATCGAAGCCGCCGTTGGCGAACAGCTTGCCGTGGAAGTTCGCGCGTGCGATCTGCAGCAGGTGCTTTTCCGCAGGCTCCGCGTGGTTCGCATGGCGCATTTCGAGGAATGCGATGCCGCGTGCATCCAGCGCGCGCGCCACGAACGCGACCAGCGCAGGCGGATCGGAGTCGAGCATGTCGTTGTAGCCGACCAGCGGCGAGATCCGCACCGACACGCGATCCGCGCCGAACACCGCGCTCACTGCATCGACGATCTCCAGCAGCAGCCGCGCGCGCTTTTCGAGGCTGCCGCCCCACGCATCGCTGCGGTCGTTGGTGCCATCGCGCAGGAACTGGTCGATCAGATAGCCATGCGCACCGTGCACCTGCACGCCGTCGAAGCCGGCGGCCTTCGCGCGCTCGGCCGCGGCACGGAACAGCGCGATGATGCCCGGCAACTCGTCTGCATCGAGGCGCCGCGGAACCTCATAGGGCTTGACGCCTTCCGGCGTGTGGATGGTGTCGTTGCGGATCGCGCGATCGGTGCTCGACACCGGCTGCAGTCCAGCATTGAGCAACGAGTGCGCCGCACGGCCCGGGTGCCACAGCTGCACCATGATCCGCCCGCCCTTGGCATGCACCGCATCCACCACCTGCTTCCAGCCCGCCTGCGTGGCGTCGTCGTACAAACCGGCCTCGCCGGTGAACGCGCAGCCGTCGGCCGCCACCATCGTCGCCTCGGTGACCACCAGTCCCGCACTCGCACGCTGCGCGTAGTACTCGGCCATCAGCGGATTCGGGATATGCGTGCGACCGGCGCGCGAGCGGGTCAGCGCCGACATCACGATGCGATTGGGCAGCGCGATCGCACCGGCCTGCAGGGGCTGGAACAGTGACGACATGATGAATCTCCGCGGGTGGGTAGGGTGGATGACGAACTGCTGCGAAGAGATGGGGTGCGCCGCCGCAGGATCAAGCGTGCATCCCCACGCTAGCTGATCGCCTGTAGGAGCGCACCTTGTGCGCGACCGTCACATTCCACGCGCGCGGTGCGTCCAATCGCTGCGGTCGCGCGCACGGCGCGCTCCTACACCAACAACGCGTGAGCCTCCGGCTCGCCGCCCACGATCCGACAACCCCTCGCTCAACCCGCCCGCAACCCCCGCCGCCCCAGCAACGGCTGCACGAACACCGCCACCAACACGATCGCCACCCCCACATAGAACGCGGGAGACAACTCCCGATGCTCGCCCAGCAACACGATCGCCAGCGCAATCGCATACAGCGGCTCCAGATTCAACGCCAGCTGCATCGAAAACGCCGACACCTGCCGCAGCGCCACCAGCGACAACGCGAACGGCACCACCGTGCAGGCAATCGCGAGCACCAGCAGCAGCACGGAATCGCGCAGATCCGGCACCGGCAGGCTGCCATCGGCGCCCGGCAGGAACTGCAGCAGCGGCAGGCACAGGCCCACGAACAGCCAGCCGCTGGTGATCTCGACCCAGGTCACCGCCAGCGCATCACGCTGCGTGGCCCAGCGCTTGTTGAGCACGGTGAATACCGCGGTGAGCAGCGCCGAGATCACGCCCACCACGAACCCGACCAGCATCGTCGACGGCAAACCGCCGACGATCAGCGCCACCCCGGGCACCGCCGCGATCCCGAGCCCCAGTTCGCGCCACGACATGCGCCTTCCCACCAGGCGTGGTTCGAGCACGGCGACGAACACCGAGCCCAGCGCCATGCATGTCGCCGCCACCGAAGCATTCGCCAGCTTGATTGCGCCATAGAACGTCAGCCAGTGCAGCGCGACGATCACCCCGATCCCGGCATAGATCGCGAGCAGTCGCGGCGGCATCCCGCGCAGCGCACGCCACACGCGCGGCAGCATCAGCAGCACCCCGCTTACGATCAGCATGCGCCACCACACCAGTGCGGCGGCCGGCAGCGTGATCAGCTTGCCGAGGATGGCGGTAAAGCCCCACAGCACGACGCAAAGGTGGATCTGCAGCAGGGCTTTGTGGTCGGCTTGCATCGAGCAGCGGTGCCAAAACGATCCGCGCAGGTTAGCGCAAGCGTCCCGCATGCCGCGCCGGGTCATCGGCGGTCATGCGCTCGAGCCCGACCACAGGCCCGTGCGCGCAGCAGCTACAATTTGCGCCGCGCACAGCAGGGCCTATAGCTCAACGGTTAGAGCAGGGGACTCATAATCCCTTGGTTCCAGGTTCGAATCCTGGTGGGCCCACCAGTGCGGACGCAGGCCTGCAAGATGGGACTCCGGTTGACGACCTGGTGCCCGGCCCGAACGAATCCGGACTACGCCGCGTGCGAACCCGCCCGCGCATCATGCCGCCGCGCATGCACGCGCACCGCGCCGCCCTCGTGATTCGCGCCGGCCAGGAAGCGGTCGAAGTCCTGGATGAAAGCTGCGGTCACTTCGAAGTAGGGCAATGCGCCGGTCGGGTAGACGGTGGTGGTCCAGTCCGCGCGCGCGCGCAGCAGCGGCTTGCCGCGATAGTCGGTGAAATCCCCGCGCACGCCGTGGCTGATCCACACCGGCTGCGGCATGTCGTCGTAGACCTGGTGGATGTCGGCGCTGAACATGCTGGCCGACAAAAAATGCAGCGGCGCGAAGCGCGCGCCGGGCTGGCGCGCGGTCAGCACATCGTATTCCCACAGGGTCTCGTCGATGTCCTTGCTGCCCCAGGTGCGCTGCAGGAAGTAGCGGATCACCGAGGGTTTGGTCAGGCCGCGGTACAGCGCCTCGGCCCATGGTCTGGCACTGAGTACCGAGTGCAGCCACGGTAGACCGCGCGTGCTGCCGGCAGGGGCGCGCCGCGACGTCGTACCACGCAATCCGGTTGGGCTGACCAGTGCGATGCGGCCCCACACGGCCGGTTGCTCCGCTGCGGCACGCGCGAGGAACTCGCAACCCAGCGATGCGGCCAACGCATCGATCGGCGCGTTGGCACAGCGGGCGTGCACCTGTTCGGCCAACGCGTGCAGGGCATCGGTCATCAGGCGCGGGTCGTACCGAACGTCGGCGCGATCGCTGAAACCGTACCCCGGCAGATCGATCGCGAATACCGTGCGCGTCGCGCGATAGTGATCGTACAGCGGCCGCACCTCGGCCGCCGACGCTGCTGCATTGACGCTGTGCACGAGCACCAGCGGCGGACCGCTGCCGGCGACGTAGCAGCTGATGCCGCCGAACGCGAATCGTTCGCCGTCGAGCGCAGGCGGCAGCGTCGGCGTGGCGTGCGTGCGCAGATCGGATTCGGGTGCTTTGCGGATGTCCATGCGCTCAGGGTGGCGCCGACCCGTGCTGCCGTCGGTACGCTCAGGAACATAGCACGGTGGAGTGGCGAGCCTGCCGCGCTGCGCCAGCCAACTCCCTGCATGGATGCAATGGCGACCGTCGCGCGGCTCGTGGCACGTTGCCGGCGCCAGTCGACAATGCAGTCCTGCCGTAGAATCCCGATGGCATGCACGCTACGTATCCAACTCCGCGAAGCGGGCCGCAACAGGAGTGCACGATGAGATCCATCGCAATGTTGGTAGCGCTGCTAATCGCGATCGGCGCAGCGCACGCGGGTGAGCCGGCGACTGCCGCCAGCGACACCGCGGCGCGCGGCCCGTTGGTGGTGCTCCTGCATGGCCTGGCGCGCAGTGCGTCGTCGATGCAAACGATGGCGCAAGCGCTCGAGGCGCAAGGCTATCGGGTCTGCAACCTCGACTATCCCTCGCGCGAGCATGCGATCGCGGTCCTCGCAGCACAATTCGTCGCGCCGCAGATCGCGCGCTGCGTGGCCGATCCCGCCGAGCCGGTGAACTTCGTCACCCATTCGCTGGGTGGCATCATTGTGCGCGAGCTGGCGACTGCAGGCCTGGTGCAGCACTTCGGCCGCGTGGTGATGCTCGGACCGCCGAACCAAGGCAGCGAGGTCGTCGACCAACTGGCCGACTGGCGTGCCTTCGATGTCATCAACGGTCCGGCAGGCCGGGAACTGGGCACCGCCGACGGTGCGGTCCCCCGCACCTTGGGCCCGGCCGCGTTCCAGTTGGGCGTCGTCGCGGGCAAACGCTCGATCAACTGGATCAACTCGCTGATGATTCCGGGTGCGGACGATGGCAAGGTGTCGGTCGAAAGCGCGCGCCTGCAAGGCATGCAGGATTTCATCGTGGTGAACACCTCGCATCCGTTCCTGATGATGGATGCGGTCGTGATCGAGCAAACCATCGTTTTCCTGCGCACCGGTTGCTTCGCGCTCTTCGCGCATGACGGGCCCGTGGCTCAGGCCCCGCAGTGCGTTCCTGCAGTCGCTGCCGACGCAGCGGCTCCGGGTTGATTATGCGGAGGCTCCCTGGCGGCCCGCCGCACGCTCATGCCTTCGCAGCGCGCCAGGCTTTGAGCACTTCGGTTTCCTTCTCGCGCGTGATGCCCGCGCGCACTTCGGCCTGGCGCTCGGCGGGAAGTCCGCGATACCAAGCGAGCAGGTCGGCCACGGTGGTGGCCAGCGGCCGGAAGCTCAGGCCCGCGCCGATCGCCTTGCTGTTGCTCACCGCGCCATAGCCCGAGTACGGCGAGCCCGCACGCGGAACCCAGATCGGCAGGCCGATCTCCTGCTTTTCGAGAAACTCCGCCGGCACATGGGTGAACGACAGCGGGCCGCCGGTGACCGCGTGGCAGCCGTGCAGCATCGCATCGGTGGTGAGCACGTAGTCGGGACCGCAGGCATTGAAGGTTCCGGTCGTGCCGTTTTCGGCCAGCCGCACCACCCACTCGCCGAGGTCGCGGCCATCGATGATCTGCAGCGGATCGCGGCCGTCGCCAGGCACCAGCACTTCGCCGCCTTGGGCGATGCGCCTGGGCCAGTAGGTGAAGCGATCGGTCTCGTCGCGCGGCCCGACGATGTAGCCCGGGCGCACGATGGTCACCTTCTCGCCGAACTGCTTGCGCGCTTCGATCTCACTGAGCGCCTTCAGCGGTCCGTAGAGATTCGCGACGTCGGCACGCAGGCTTTCCTGCGTCTCGGCCATCGCATCCTTGCCCTTGTACTCGGCGAGCGCGGCGTTCTCGTCGATGCCGGCCTTGCTGCCATCGGCGTACACCGAGATGGTCGAGATGAACAGATAGTGCCCGACCTTGCCGGCCAGCACCTTGCCGGCATCGCGCACCCAGAACGGCAGGCTGGTCGGATTGTCGATGCACACGTCCCACTCGCGACCGGCCAGCGATTTCAGATCGCCGGTGTTGCGATCGCCGAGCAGCTGCTCGACTTCGCCGGGCCACTCGGGCGCCTTGCGCTGTCCGCGATTGAACAGCGTCACCTTGTGGCCGCGGGCGAGCGCATACGTGACCTGGAAGGGTCCGGTGAATCCGGTGCCGCCGAGGATCAGGATGCGCAGGGGTTTGGCCGCCTTGGGGATCGCCGCACTGCCGGTGGCAGCGAAGGCCAGCGGCGACAGTGCGGTGGTGGCGGCCGCGAGCGCGGTCAGCTTGAGCAGGTCACGGCGGGACGTGGACATGGGCGTAGGCACCTCGGCGAAGAAGCGTCGAGCCTGAACCTTTCGCCACTCACGGGCATATGCCGGAAGTCTGATCGCTGCGATCGAGGAGCGTCAGCCGGACTGCGCCAAGCCGAATTCGATCGCCGCGTTGACCGCGGCCACCTGGGCGGCATTGCACTGCGCCGGCGTGGCGCGTGGACTGTCGGGATAGACCTCGGTGGTGCTGGTGTAGCGCGCTGCGGTCATACCCGCGCACAGTCCCAGTGACTGGAACGGATACAGGATCACGCCGTCTGCCACCACCGACGAGCCGATGATCTGGCCATTCGCATCGGCCGGCGCGATGTGGGTGACCGCGGACACCGCGGCGATGATCGATTGCTGCAGCCCGAGCTGCGGATTCAGGGTGTCGCCGACCACATAGAAGCCGTCCGGGATCGTGCCGGGTTCATGGGCCTTGCCATCGCGCGCGGCCAGCGCGGGGCGGAACTCGGACTCGTCGCTGTCGGTGGTCTCGTGCAAATCGATATGCACCAGCACGCGCCCGCCGAACGGCGCGAGCAGCTGCATCAGTGCGATCGATTCGGCCGCCTGGCCATCGGCGCGGAACGAACGATTCGGGTCCAGCGCACGCGGATTCCAGCGGTGCACGCGCTCGTAGGCCCAGGGACTCACGCACGGTGCCACGAGCATGTTGGCGCGGTCGCTATAGCCCTCGGCATGCTGATCGAGGAAGCGCAGCGCGCCATGCACGCCGCTGGTCTCGTAGCCATGCACGCCACCGGTCACCAGCACCACGGGCAGATCGTCGCGCCATGGCCGGGTCCGCAGCGCAAACAGCGGATAGCGCTCGGGTGCGTAATCGAGCATCCCGTACTCGACCACGTCGAAGCGCGCGCCCAGCCGCTCGATCGCCGACAGCACATCGTCGGCGTAGCTGCGCTGGCGGGTCTGGCGCGCGAGCCACGCGGCGCGCTCGGCGTCGGTCCAGGGCTGGCCGGGTGTGCCGATGGGGTAGGGATTCACGACGGCCATCGCGATGACTCGGCTTTCGACGGGCACGCACTATGCTGCGCGGACACACCAGCACGCAAGCTCGCACCCGGAGGCACCATGACGCTGCAGATCGAATGCCTGCCCGCGTTCGACGACAACTACTTCTGGCTGTTGCGAGATGCCGGCAGTGGAGACACCGCAGTCGTCGATCCCGGCGATGCGGGCGTGGTGCTCGCCGCGCTCGATCGGGTGGGCGGTCGACTCGACTGGATCCTCAACACCCATCACCACGCCGACCATGTGGGCGGCAATCTGGCGTTGAAGGCTGCCACCGGTTGCCGCATCGCGGGGCCGGGCGACGATGCAGCGCGCATCCCGTGCATCGACCTGCCCGTGCACGATGGCGATCAGTTCGCGCTGGGCGACAGCGTGGCGCGGGTGCTGTTCACGCCGGGCCATACGCGCGGCCATATCGCGTGGTGGTTCGCTGCCGCACGCGCGCTGTTCTGCGGCGACACCCTGTTCAGCCTCGGCTGCGGGCGGCTGTTCGAGGGTGATGCGCCCACCATGTGGGACTCGCTGTCGAAGCTCGCCGCGCTGCCCGCGGATACGCAGGTCTACTGCGCGCACGAATACACGCTGGCCAATGCGCGCTTCGCGATGACGGTGGATGCGCGCAATCCGGCACTGCGCGCGCGCATCGGAGCGGTGCAGGCGTTGCGCGCGCGCGGCGAGGCGAGCATTCCCACTCGGCTGGGTGAGGAACTGGCCAGCAATCCGTTCCTGCGCGCGGGGCAGGCGGAGCTTGCCGCAGCGGTAGGCATGCCCGGCGCGCCAGCAGTCGAGGTGTTCGCGGAGCTGCGCCGGCGCAAGGACGTGTTCCGCTGATGGTTCGACTCCGGCGCTGCGCGCCCGCGCAATCGTATGCATCCCCAGTCGCACCCGCGCATGGCTACGATCGGCAGCGGCGCCATGCGGCGCCGCATGTCCGGTCGAAGCCTGGGGAGGTCGTATGTGGGTTCGTGCGCTGCTGCTGTTCGCCGGCTTGTTCGTGTCCTCGCTGCACGCGCTGGAGCCGCCGAAGAAACCCGAGGCCGTGGCCAGCGTGGCCTCGCCCGGCGCGGTCCTGCGGGTCGACATCGGCCTCGACGAGAATCGAGCCAGCTACAGCATCACGCGCTTCGGCGTGCCGGTGGTCAATCCCTCGCGGCTGGGATTCCTGCTGCGCAACACCGAAAAGCTCGACCGCAACCTGACCCTGACCAAGCAGTCGACCCGCAGTGTCGACGACACCTGGGAGCAGCCGTGGGGCGAAAGCCGCCTGGTGCGCAACCGCTTCAACGAACTGCGCGTGACCTTCACCGAGGACAAGAAGCTCGAGCGCTCCTTCGACGTGGTGTTCCGCGTGTTCGACGACGGGGTGGGGTTCCGCTACGTGTTCCCCGACCAGCCGCAGCTCAAGGACGTGATCATCGATGACGAGCTGACCGAATTCGACCTCGCCCAGCCGGGCACCGCATGGTGGATCCCGGCCGGCGAATGGAACCGCTACGAGTACCTGTACAACCGTACGCCGGTGACCGAAGTCGGCCAGGTGCATACGCCGATCACGATCCGCACCGACGATGGACTGCATCTGGCGCTGCACGAGGCCGCGCTGGTCGACTACTCGAGCATGTGGTTGCGGCGCGTCGAGGGACAGCGCTTCCGCGCGCAACTCTCGCCGGCCTCCGAGGGCTGGAAGGTGCGCCGCCGGGCGCCGTTCGCGACCCCTTGGCGGACCATCCGGATCGCCGACAGCGCGGCCGGGTTGTACGAGTCGAACCTCGAGCTCAATCTCAACGAGCCCAACGCGCTGGGCGATGTGTCGTGGTTCAAGCCGGCCAAGTACGTGGGCGTGTGGTGGGAGCTGCATCTGGAGAACAGCACCTGGGCGACCGGCCCGAAGCATGGCGCGACCACCGCCAATACCAAGCGCTACATCGATTTCGCCGCCAAACACGGCTTTCGCGGCGTGCTGGTCGAGGGCTGGAATCCGGGGTGGGACGGCCAGTGGTTCGGCAACGGCAATGATTTCGACTTCACCCGCGCCACGCCCGCCTTCGACCTGGAGGGACTTG
>JANOEA010000339.1:0-15072 GCA_031412975.1 Pseudomonadota bacterium
CTTCGCCACGATCGATGCGGCGGCGCTGCTCGGCCCACAGGCCTTCGCTGTTGCGGATCGAAGGCTCTGCGCCGAATGCCCGCCAGTGCCACTCCCACGCGACGAGCGCACCGACGAAGGCGAGCACGGCCAGCGCCACGCGGTGCCAACCCGCAATGCCGGCAGCGGGCGCTCGTAGCTGCCGCTCGCGCCGGGTTCAGAACTGGAAGTAGATGAAGGCATCGCTTCCCCCCTGGGTGATCGCGATCAGGAATGCCATGCCGCCCCACAAGACACCGACCAGCCACGACGGCAGGCGCTGCACTTCCGCGTGCAACTCGCGCTCGCGCATCCAGCCGTGCACCGCGAGCAGACCGGCGACGGTCAGCAGGCCGCTTGCGACCAGCCAGCCGTCGAGCACCGGCGTGCCCGCGGGCTGGATCCACAGCATCGCCGAAAGCACCCGCCACGCGGTGGCAAAATCCTGCGCGCGAAAGAACACCCAGGTGATGTTGACCAGCGCATAGGTCAGCAGCGCCAGCCCGATCCGCGAGGCCAGCGCATCCCACAGCTGCCAGTGGCCGATGCGCTGGCGCAGGAAGCGTTCGATCACCAGATATGCACCGTGCAGTCCTCCCCAGACCACGAAGGTCCACGCCGCGCCGTGCCACAGGCCGCCGATCAACATGGTCAGCATCAGGTTCACGTAGGTGCGGCCAGGCCCCTTGCGGTTGCCGCCGAGCGGCACGTAGTGGTAATCGCGCAGCCAGGTCGACAGCGAGATGTGCCATCGCCGCCAGAAGTCGGAGAAGCCGATCGCCGCATACGGATAGCGGAAGTTGTCGATCAGCGAGAAGCCCAGCACCAGCGAGCAGCCGATCGCGGTGGTGGTGTAGCCGGCGAAATCGCAGAAGATCTGTCCGGAAAACGCCAGCGTGCCAAGCCACGCATCGGCGGTGCCCACGCCGGTGGCCGCACCGTAGACCTTGTCGGCGATCGGCGCGAGCAGCCCGTCGGCGAGCACGATCTTCTCGAACAGCCCCAGCGTGACCAGCATCATGCCCCACAGCACCTGTTGCGCGGTGGCGGTGAACGGCCGCGCGAACTGCGGGATCAGGTCGGTCGGCCGCACGATCGGGCCTGCCACCAGCTGCGGGAAGAAGGTCACGAACAGCGCGAAGTCGAGGAAGGAATCGCAGGGTTTCGCGCGCTTGAAGTACACGTCGAGCGTGTAGCTGAGCGTCTGGAAGGTATAGAACGAAATCCCGACCGGCAGGATGATGTCCCACGCCGGCGGCGCGTAATCCACCCCGAATGAGGCCATCAGCGCGGTGAAGTTCTCCAGCAGGAAGCCGCCGTACTTGAAGTAGCCCAGCAGGCCGAGGTTGGCAGCAAGCGAGATCCACAGCAACCAGCGCCGCCGGCGCGGATCGTCGGTCGCATGAATCCAGCGCGCCGCATACCAGTCCACCACGGTGGATAGCCACAGCAGGATCACGAACGGCGGGTTCCACGCGGCGTAGAACACATAGCTGGCGAGCAACAGGTGGATCTTCTTCGCGCGCCACGGCAGCGGCAGGCGGTGCACGAACACCACCACGGCGAAGAACACGACGAATGTCAGCGAGTTGAACAGCATCCGCGCCCCCGCGTGGTGCCTGACTGGATCGACGCTGGTTTCCCACCTGAGTCATGGGAGCGACCACCTTACGCAGCATCGAGTCCCCCGGTGCTTCGCTGGACACGAGTCTACACTCGGCAGTCGAAATGGTGATTGCACCCGAGTCGACAGTCTCGACCGCGGCAATCCGGGCCAGCCGCACGTGTCTGGACCAGCAGGTCAGACGGGCGGTTCCGGACGATCGCAAGACAGTGGTCGAGAATCTGTGCGGTCGCAGTTTGCTGTCCGTTCCGGACCGTTGGTCGGGAGCCCGATGCGCGTTGGGCAACGTGGTGGCAATGCCGTCGCGCGTGACGGTGCGAACACGCGGCCAGGTTGTCAGTTGACAACCTGGCCGATCCTCCGCATACTCGAGATCACAGACGGCCCGTTCCTCGCATCCGAAGAAAGAGGTCGAGGAAGCTCTCAGGCACGCCGAAGGGCAGGGCTGGCGCATCGAAGTCGGCGGCGGCCACGCGTGGGGGCGGATCTACCGCCCGTACAACGACGAGGAGTGTCGCTGCGGGGAGTTCTGCATCACGTCGGTCTGGAGTACGCCGAAGAACCCCGGCAATCATGCACGCGCCTTGCGGCGTGTCGTGGGCAACTGCACCACGCATCGCAGGCGGCGCGACGCTGCTGACGATGCCGAGGACTAGCGCGATGGAATACACCTTCACCTTGAAGTACCAGCTTGCCGACCAGGACTGCGATCCGACGGACCTGGTCGAGCGGCTGGGCGAAGCCGGCTGCGACGATGCACTGGTCGGCATCGGGCAACCAGGGCGGCTGGCGCTGGAATTCACCCGCGAGGCAGTCGATGCGGAAACTGCCGTGCGCAGTGCGCTGATGGAGATGCGCAGCGCGGTACCGTCGGCCAAGCTGATCGAAGTTGCACCTGATCTGGTCGGACTGACCGACGTGGCCGACGTCGTGGGCGTATCGCGGCAGAACATGCGCAAGCTCATGGTGGCGCACCCGGGCAGCTTTCCGGCGCCGGTGCATGAGGGTAGTGCGTCGATCTGGCATCTGGCTGATGTGCTGACCTGGATGCAAGCCAGAGGCAACTATTCGCTGGCACAAAACGTGTTGGACGTCGCGCGGGTCGCGCTGCAGGTCAACGTGGCGAAGGAAGGGCGGCGACTGCCGCGCTCGGCGGCCGAGGACTTGCAAGCATTGGTGGGATGAGATGCGCCGCCGCCTTCATTCCTCTCTCGAATCCGCCCGAACATGGCGGGGTCAACTACGAGCGCTGGAGATGTTGACCGCGGAAGCAGTACTCTGATCTCTGATTGAATTCGTGTTGATAGGTGCGCCCCTGCGTAGGTGACCAGTCGCTACTTCGCTGTCACCTGATGCTCACCCTGGGCAGGTTTGGCGGGTTCGCCTGGATACCTTGAGGTGTCGATTCGCATGGTGATGATCCCGCGCCCGGATGGTTCATGGTCGGCACCGAATGGTGGCATCCCATGCGACGACGCGGCGGCGTGCATCTGATCCTCGAGATCCGCCGCAATTGCGCGCATTGCCTGTGCATGTTCGGCGTAACCACTGCACACCCCACGCCCCAACTCCGGGCACCCATCGCAGCGCCGCGCATTGACCTGCACGCGCCGACGCCGATAAACCCACCACAGCGCAGCGGCGATCGTTAGCGCAGGCCACGCAACACCAGGCGCACTTGCCACGCCAAACGATCCCACCGCCACCAGCAACCCCAATCCGACGCGCAACGCATCGCGCACCGCACGCGGCCAGCGCCGATACCACGTCGGCCACGAGCCGATCAGCACCAGCGGCAACAGCACCCACGCCGCAGTGATCGCCCAGGGTCCGCCGAATCCCAGCACCGCGCCGGTGCCGACTGCGAGTCCAAGCCCCAGCGACGCACAACCACGACACAAGTTGAGCCGCCCGATACGCCACGTCTCCTGCCGATGCCGCGCGCACAGCGGATGGTGCGCGAAGCGCACCGGCCACGCGTGCCGCCATTCGATGGCGAGGCGCGTTGCAGTGCCGGGCATCACGGCTTGCGCGCCTCCAATGCTGCGGCGATGTCGCGCAGGACCGCGCCGGCCGCGCCGGTCGGGATGTAGTCGGGGATCGGCTGGATGATCACCGCGGTGCCGTAGGCGACCACGGTGCCGGTGGTGCCCTGCGCCTGGTTGCTGAACTCGAAGCGGAAGTTGATCACTGCGTTCGCGCCCTGTCGGCGCGCGGCCTGGAACATCTTGTCCATCGCGCGCTGGCGCGCTTCGTCGCCGAGTTCGGCATAACTTTGCAGCTCGCCGCCAGTGAGGTTCTTGCAGCCCATCAGGCAGTCCTGGCCGAGGTCCTTGGCGCGCACCGACACGCCCCAGCAGATGCCCTGGTAGCCCATGATCTCGTAGCCGTCGAAGCCGTCGGCGGCAGTCACCAGGATGCGGCCGCCGATGATCGGTGGCCGAGTGCCACCGAGCAGTTCGGGGCGCTCGGGCGATCGCGGCGGCACCACGGGCGGCTCTTCGCCGGAGATCTCGAACTTGGCGCGTTGCCCCGGTGTACTCATGCCAAAGGTGCTCCACAGGATGGACATTGGTCGACCCGGTCGTGCTCCATCTTGATCCGCTCGCCGCAACTGCCGCAGACCACCTGCTTGCGGGTGGACACGGCATAGGCGAAGGTCGCCACCGCGATGATGCCGATCACGATCCAGATCACGAGGTGTACTCCGAGGGGTGAAATCATGACGCTCGACATGCTGAAGCACCGTCGCGGGCTGATTGTCGGATCATACGCACCGCACGGGATATGAACAGGGGTCGAAGTACGGTTCTTGACTGCGGGAAACTGTAGTCCGGCCCCTGTGTTCGCGCAGCCGCGCATAGCAGCGGTTGCGAGGCGGCCGACCACCGGCCAGACTGACGGGATAGGGCGTTACAGCTTTCCATACGCAAGTCGGGGGCAAGGTTGGACGAATCGCAAAGGCCGCGCGTGTTCCTGTCGTATTCGCGGGCCGACAGGCCGCGGGTTGCGAAGCTTGCACAAGCGCTGGAAGCGGCGGGCCATGATGTCTGGTGGGACCGGGCCATCGAGGGTGGCTCCGAATTTGCCGATCAGATTGCGCGTGAGTTGGACGCGGCCGATGCCGTTGTCGTCGCCTGGTCGGAGACCTCGGTCAAATCGGCCTGGGTGCGGGATGAGGCGGGCGTCGGCCGCGATGCCAGGCGGCTGGTGCCGGTGCAGCTTGATGCGACCCTGCCGCCGCTGGGGTTCCGGCAGATCCAGACCATCGATCTTGCCGACTGGAAAGGCCGCGGCAGCGATCACAAACTGACCGCGCTGGTCACCGCCATCGCCAGCGTCACCAGCAGCGAAAAGCTCGCCACGCCAGTCGCGGCACCAGCGGTCGGCATTGACCGGCGGATGCTGCTGCGCGCCGGGGTGGCGGCGCTGGCGGCTGGCGGCGGGGCGGCTTGGTGGTTCTGGCAGGGCCCCGCCGCAGGTACCGCGAACAGCGTTGCCGTGCTGCCATTCGTCAACACCGGGGGCGACCCGGCGCAGTCCTATTTCTCCGACGGGCTGGCGACCGAAGTGCGCACCGAACTGGCGCGCAATCCGTTGCTGCAGGTCGCCGCGCAGGTGTCGTCGAACAACTTTCGTGACCGCAGCGAGGATGCCAAGACGATCGCCACGAAGCTCGGGGTGGCCTATCTGCTCGATGGCAGTGTCCGGCGCGCCGGGGACATTCTGCGGATCGCCGCCGAGCTGATCGACGGCCGCACCGGCTTCAGTACCTGGACACAGGTGTTCGACCGGCCGGTGGCCGATGTGTTCGCGGTGCAGGCCGAAATTGCCGCGGCCGTGACAGCGGCGCTTACGGCGCAACTGCGGACCCGCCGCCCGGCGACCGCACCCGATGCGTCTGGCACCGGCACGACCACCGACGTCGCTGCGTTCGACGCTTTCCTGCGCGGGCGTGATTTGTTCGACCAGGCCGCCGACGAAGCGACCGACCGCGCCGCACTGGCCAAGTTCGATGCGGCGATCGCCGCCGACCCCGGCTATGGTCTCGCGCATGCGGCGCGGTCGCGGACGCTGACGGTGATTGCCAATCAATATGTGCAGGGCGAGGCGCGCCGCGCGCTTTACGATGACGCGTTGGTGGCGGCGGAGCGCGCGACCAAGCTTGCCCCGAACAGTGCCGACGCGTGGGCGGCGCTGGGGTTCCTGCTCTTCAACGGGCGGCTCGATGCGCGGGCGGCACGGGGGCCGTATGACCGGTCGTTCGACCTGGGTGCCGGCGATGCCGATGTGCTGAGCGGCCACGCGCTGTTCTGCGCACGCACGGGCCGGTTCGACCAGGCGCGGATTTCGATGGCGCGCTCAGCGGCGCTCGATCCGCAGAATGGTCGCACGGTGCGGTTGCAAGGCGAGGTCGAGTTCGTGGCGCGGCGCTTTGCCGACGCGGTGCCGCTGCTCGAACGCGCGCTGGTGATCAATCCGAAAATGGGGGTGGCGCGATCTGCGCTGGGCTCATGCAAGTTCCTGCTCGGCGATATCCGCGGTGCCGAGGCCGCCTTTGCCGCCGAGCCGAACCGCCTGTTCGGGTTGACCGGGCTGGCGATCGTTCACAAGGCGCAAAAGCGCGATGCCGATGCCGCCCGGGCCCTGACCTCGCTGATCGCCGAATTCGGCGACAACGCCATCTACCAGCAGGCGCAGGTCGCGGCGGCCTGGGGGGAATTGGCGCAGGTGATGCCGTTGCTGACCGCGGCGAGAACCCAAGGCGATGCGGGCATCATGTATGCGCGCAACGATCCGTTCCTGGATCCGGTGCGCGACGACCCGGCATTCAAGGATTTGCTGAGCGCGCTCGGCTTCGCATAGAGATATTGGGGTCAGAGTACAGTTCTTTAGCAAGGAAACCGTAGTCCGGCCTCTTGTTCCCAGACAGGGTCGTCAGCCTGCCATTCGCTGGCGCCGCTTCGTCCGCGCGATCAGCAACAGTCCAGCGATCGCGCAGGCCACCGCGGCTACACAGGCGATACCCATCAGTGGAGCCATCTGGATCAGCAGCCAGCCATATGCGAGGTCCTGGCGCAGGTACTCGATGGCTGCGGCATCGGCCGACCACACGTGGATCGCGAGGAATCCGAGCACGGTGCACGCGGCAAGGGCGACGAGCATCAGCAGTATCTGGAGCAAACGCATCGAGGCGAACCGGCAGCGGCAGTCGAAACCGCTGGCAGTGTACATTTCTGCGGGCCATGACCGGATCTGGTGTGCTGCCACGCCCTGCCGTTCGCACGGAGCGCCATCGCCGGACCTGCTGAACCACGAACCCCGAGTACGCCCGCGATGAACGCCGTCATCCAACGCCACGTGTTTGCGCTCGTCCTGTTCGCGGTGGCGATGCTGGCCGGATGCACCCAGTCCCCGCCGCGCGCCGAGGCATCGCGCCGCGAAGCCATGGTTGCCGCCGCCGATCCATTGGCGGTCGACGCCGGCCTCGAAATCCTGCGCGCCGGTGGCACTGCGGTCGATGCCGCGATCGCGGTGTCGCTGACACTGGGCCTCGTCGAACCGGAATCCTCCGGCGTCGGCGGCGGCGGATTCCTCGTGCATTTCCGCGCAGCCGACCGCGTGATCGACGCGTACGACGGCCGCGAATGGGCGCCGGCTGGTGCGCGGCCGGACATGTTCCTGCGCGACGACGGCCGGCCGATGACGTTCGAGGTCGCGCAGGCCAGTGGGCTTGCGATCGGCACTCCGAGCCTGGTCGCGATGCTCGCGCTGGCGCACGAGGAACACGGCACGCTGCCGTGGGCGCGGCTGATGGAGCCGGCGATCCGGCTCGCGGAGGACGGGTTCGTGATCGGACCGCGCCTCGCGCGCAGCCTGGAGACCTTCAAGGCAGCCATCGCCGCGGATCCGCAGGCGCGATCGATCTATCTGGACGCGCAAGGCACGCCGTGGCCGCAGGGGCATCGGCTGCGCAATCCGGAATACGCGCGCACGTTGCGTGCGATTGCGGCGGATGGCCCACGCGCGCTGACCCACGGTCGCATCGCCGACGAGATCGTCGCGACCGCGCAGCGCGCACCGCGTGCGGGCACGCTCACGCTCGACGATCTGTCCGCCTACGCGCCGCGCCGACTGACGCCGCTGTGCGCGCCATTTCGCGTCCATCGCGTCTGCACGATGCCATCGCCGAGTTCGGCCAACGCGATGCTGTCGATCCTCGGTCTGTACGAGCGCGTCCGTCCCATGCCCGATGGCCCGGGCAATGTCGACGACTGGGCAGCCTACCTGTGGGCCAGCCGGCTGTCCTACGTCGATCGCGATCACTACATGGCCGACGACCGTTTCGTCGAAGCACCGACGGCCGCATTGGTCGCGCCCGCGTATCTGGACGCGCGTGCAACGTTGATCGCGCTGGACAGCAGCAGCGCGGCGATCCCGGTCGGCACGCCCGCCGGCGAGGCGTTGCGCCAGCGCTGGGGCAGCCACGCGATGCAGGAGCACGGCACCACCCACCTGTCGATCGTCGACGCCGACGGCAATGCGGTGGCGCTGACCGCGACCATCGAATCCGAATACGGCGCGCAGCGCATGGCCGGCGGCTTCTGGCTCAACAATCAGCTCACGGATTTTTCGTTCGAGCCGATCATCGACGGCAAACCGGTCGCCAACGCGGTGGCACCACGCAAGGCGCCGCGCTCATCGATGTCGCCGTCGATCATCACCGACGCCGACGGCAAGCTCGTGCTGGTGACCGGATCCATGGGCGGCAGCACCATCATCGCCTCGGTCGCACGCAGCATCATCGGCGTGCTGGACTGGCAGCTGACGCCGCAGCAGGCCGTCGCCACCCCGGCGATGTTCGCGCGCACCCCGCAGGTCGAAGTCGAACGCGGGCGGATGCCGGCGACCACCACCGACGCGCTGCGGCAACTCGGATGGAACGTGGTCGAGGCCGATCTGTACAGCGGCACCCACGTGATCCAAATCACGCCGGATGGGCTGGTCGGTGGTGCGGATCCGCGGCTGGAGGGGCGGGCGGTGAAGCTGGAGGCGTTGCCGCGGTGACGTTGGGACCCGGCGTCGCACATGGCGACGCCGGACTCCTGCAGCTACGCGGTAGGGCAATCAGCCCCGTCGCTCCAACATCCCCGAAATCCCGAAGTTGCCGAAAATGCCGGCCGTCAGCTGCGCCAGATGATCGTTGTACGCCTTGACCGCATCGCCCATGCCCACCGTATCGACCACCACCCGGAACGGGCGTTTACCGGGCGCGGCGCTAACAAGGTCGACGATCGCCTGACCGACCAGTTGCGGATCCTGCGCGGGCATCGAGACGAGGAACTGCTCGAAGCTGACGAAGAAGTCATTCGCCGCTTGCGACAACTCGCCGAGTTCGGTGACGCGCTGGGTATCGCCGGGGTAGATCAGGTTCTCCATGAAGCTGGTCGCGAATCCACCCGGCTCGACCACCGACACGTCGACGCCGAAGCCGGACAGCTCCATCGAGTAGTTTTCGGCCAGCGCTTCGAGTGCCCACTTGCTGGCGTTGTAGGGTCCGTAGAACGGAATCGCCACGCGCCCGAGCAAACTGGATACGAACACCACCAGTCCATTGCCGTTCGCGCGCAGATGCGGCGCGATTGCGCGTGTGACCCTGTGCGCACCGAACACGTTGATGTCGAACAGCCGCTGCAAGTCGCCGGCGGTGAACGCCTCCTGCACGCCGAGCACGCCGAGGCCTGCGTTGTTGACTACCGCATCGATGCGCCCGGTCTGTTCGATTGCCGATCCGATGGTCGCGTCGACGCTGGAATCGCTGGTCACGTCCATCTCCAGCACTACGGCACCTGCCGCCTGCAATTCCGCAGCTTTGGACGCGTTGCGGCCGCCGATATCGCGCAACGTGCCGACGACGGTGTGTCCGCTTTTGCGCAGCGCGAGCGTGGTGAGCTTGCCGAACCCGCCGCCTGCGCCGGTGATCAGTACGTTTGCCATCGAATGCACTCCTCGGGTGGGGCCGGATTGACCAGCCGCGATTGGGGCTGCAAGATTGCACGGTACATTCCGTTACAGAAGAAGGCACCCGAACGTGCCGTACCCACCAGGTGGTAAGCAATGAGTACGCGAGCGCCCCAATGCAACGTCGAAACCGGGCACGTTCGCGACGTGCTGGAGTCGATCGCCGACAAGTGGACCCTGGTGGTCATGGACGAACTGGAAGGACAGGTGCTGCGCTTTGCGGACCTGCATCGCGCGGTCGGCGGGATCAGCCAGAAAGTGCTCACGCAGACCCTGCGCGAGATGGAGCGCAACGGCTTCGTGACACGTACGGTCTACCCGGAGGTTCCGCCGCGCGTTGAGTATGCGCTGACGCCGCTGGGCGAGTCGGTGTCCGAGGCGATCTGCAGCCTGTGGCGGTGGACAGGCCGTCGCTACACCGATGTATTGGCGGCGCGCGAGCGCTTCGACGCACGCTCTGCGCAGGTGGTCGCTGCGGGGTAATGCGCGTAGTCCGCGGTCGCGTAGCCGACGGACTTCGTGGCGCAAACTACCGCCATGCCCGAGTGGGCAAAAAAGTGTCGATGACGGATCCAGAAGGAGGTGAACCGGGAGATCCATGATTCCGCGGACGCTGGTCTGTACAGCCGCACCCACGTGATCCACGTCACGCCGGATGCCAGTTTCGCGGTGATCGAGTTGCTCCGAGGACTACCCGCGGCAGGCCGTTGGTGTCGCCAGTTCTGATCGCTCACCGTGGTCCCAACATGGCTGCAGAACCTCGCAATAGTCGACGTGGCGCATACTGGCGACCTGTCCGCGTGCGCAAAGAGCCGATGTCCGACCCCGACGTGAAGCCGTACACCAAGCCCGCGGGCGGATGGGATTCGCTGAAGCGCTCGTGGCAGGCGCTTCGCGATGAGGGAATCCTGGCGCAGGGCAGCAAAGCACTCCTGCGGACCAACCAGGATGGCGGCTTCGATTGCCCGGGCTGTGCGTGGCCCGACCGCAATCCGAACTCGACCTTCGAGTTTTGCGAGAATGGCGTCAAGGCGGTCGCGGCCGAGGCCACCTCGAAGCGCATTACGGCAGCTTTTTTCGCGGCGCACACGGTCGCAGAGCTTGCCCGACAGCTCGACCAGTGGCTGGAGGCCCAGGGGCGCTTGACCGAGCCGATGCGCTACGACGCGGCGAGCGATCGTTACGTTCCGGTCAGTTGGGACGCTGCTTTCGCATGCATTGCCGAGCGCCTGCGCATTCTGCCATCGCCGAACGAGGCGCTTTTCTACACCTCGGGGCGCACTTCGAACGAAGCCGCATTTCTGTACCAGCTTTTCGTGCGCGAGTTCGGGACCAACAACCTGCCGGACTGCTCCAACATGTGCCACGAGGCATCGGGCGTTGCCTTGATCGAGCAGATCGGCAGTAGCAAGGGCTCGGTCACGCTGGACGACTTCGAGCACGCCGAGGCGATCTTCATCTTCGGACAGAATCCGGGCACCAACCACCCGCGCATGCTTGGCGAGTTGCGTGCTGCGGCCCACCGCGGCTGTCATATCGTGGCGATCAATCCGCTGCGCGAACGCGGGCTCGAGCGTTTCACGGATCCGAAAGCGATCGGCGAGATGCTCGGTGGCGGCAGTACGGCAATCGCGTCGAACTACTTCCAGCTGCGTATCGGCGGCGACTTGGCGTTCGCGATGGGCATTGCCAAGTGCTTGGTCGAATCCGACGCCATCGATCATGATTTCATCGCCCGTTACTGCAGCGGATTCGAGGAACTAGCGAACGCGTTGCGCCGTGCATCGTGGGATCGCATCGCCGACGACGCTGGACTCACCCATGCTCAGATCGAGCAGGCGGCCGGCATCTATCGCGACAGCAAGGCGACGATCTTCTGTTGGGGCATGGGCATCACCCAGCACCGCCGCAGCGTGGCCACGATCCAGATGCTGATGAATGTGCTGCTGATCAAGGGCAACATCGGCAAGCGCGGCGCCGGGCCGTGCCCGGTGCGCGGGCACTCCAATGTGCAGGGCGATCGCACGATGGGCATCCACGAAAAGCCCACTGTGGAGTTTCTCGACCGACTGGGCCAGGAGTTCGGTTTCGAACCGCCACGCGATCCGGGATTCGACGTGGTCGCCAGCATCGAGGCGATGTGCGAGGGCCGCGCGCGCGTGCTGTTCGCGATGGGAGGCAACTTCGCCGCGGCCACGCCGGACACCCAGCGTACCCACGCAGGCCTGCGCAAACTCGATCTGAGCGTGCACGTGTCGACCAAGCTCAATCGCTCCCATCTTGTGCACGGGCGCGAGGCGCTGATCCTGCCGTGCCTGGGTCGCACCGAGATCGATCGCCAGCAGGGCGTCCCGCAATCGGTGTCGGTCGAGGACTCGATGAGCATGGTGCACCTGTCCGCCGGGATCAAGGAACCGGCATCGGCGGAGCTGCTGTCGGAGCCTGCGATCGTGGCACGACTGGCGGCCGCGGCATTGCCGCACAGTCGGACGCCATGGCTGCAGCTGATCAACGCTTACGATCGGATCCGCGAGCGGATCGCTGCGGTGATTCCGGGCTTCGAGGATTTCAATTCGCGCGTTCGCGTAGCGGGAGGGTTCCATCTGCCGCATCCTGGCTGCACGCGCGATTTTCCGACCGCGAGCGGACGCGCCGTGTTGAAGAGCCACCCGCTCGAGTACCCGGAGGCATTCGTCAACGCGCCATTCCAGTTGATGACGGTGCGTTCGCACGACCAGTACAACACCACGGTCTATGGGCTCGATGACCGCTATCGCGGGGTTCGCGGGCTGCGACGGGTGTGTTTCATCAATCCCCGCGATCTGGACGCTCTGGGCTGGACGGCCGGCATGCTGGTCGACATCACCTCGATCTGGCACGACGGCGAACGGTGTGTGCGCGGGTTCACCCTCGTCGGGTACGACATCCCGGTCGGTTGTCTGGCGAGCTACTTTCCGGAAACCAACGCACTGGTGCCGCTGGACCATGTGTCGGAGGGTTCGGGCACGCCGGCATCGAAGTCGATCCCGGTGCGACTCACGCGGTCGTCGGTCACCGACGCGTCATGAGTGCTGCGGAGCCTGCTGCGCTGCGCGGCCTGCAGCGGGTCGCATTGGAGCGTATCGATGCCGGCGCTCGCCAGCCGGGTCACGACCTGGTGGTCGAAGAGCAAGCGATTGCGCTGTCGTACAACGGCGACACCTACGCGGTGATGATGGCCACGCCCACGGATCTCGAGGATTACGCGCGTGGTTTCTCGTTGACCGAGGGCATCGTCGGACGCAGCGATTGCTGGCGCTTGCTGGCCATCGAGCGTCATCGGCTCGGCATGGTGCTGGAGATGGGCATTTCGCAGGAGCGCTTCGATGCAACGCGCGCTCGCCGGCGCAGCGTGGCCGGCAACAGCGCTTGCGGACTGTGCGGCAGCGAGTCGCTCGCGCAGATTGCGCGGCCCGCGAGGCGGGTCACGCATGAGTGTCGAATCGACGTGCAGACCATTACGCAGGCGATGTCGGCGCTGGTCGCGCATCAGCAGATGAACCACGCGAGCGGCGGCGTGCATGCAGCTGGATACTTCGCCGATGGCACGATCCTGGTCCGCGAGGATGTCGGTCGGCACAACGCGCTGGACAAGTTGGTGGGCGCGATGGTTGCCGCGGGGCCAACAACCCATGGCGTGCTGGTGTTGACCTCGCGCGCGTCGTACGAGTTGCTGCACAAGGCGGCAACCGCCGAGCTTGCGATCGTCGCCACCGTCTCGGCGCCGACCACCGCGGCGATCGAACTGGCGGATGCGGTCGGGATCACCCTGGTGTGTTTCGCGCGTGGGATGCTGATGAACATCTACACCCACGGGCAGCGGTTGGTGGCTTCCTAGGCGCTCGCTACACGGCGGACACGTGTGTAAGCGCGCCGCCCGGGCGTGCGCATCCAGCGCGAGCAACTCCTCGAGGTGTCGGTCCAGCGCGTCCATGGCGAAGCCAGCGGTCATGGGCGTGGATTGTCCACGGCTGGCGGACAGGGAAACTGCAACCCGGGCGTGTGGCGTGATTTGTGGGGCGTTCGCTGCCGCTGTACCCTCATGGAGCGCGTCAGGAAGCCTCTGAACAAGTCCCGCGCACCGCGCCCTGGCAGACCGTTCCCGGGACCGGCCGGAGCCCACACGCGTTCTCGGGCGGACACAGAACCACGACAGGCAGAGCAGACGTGCATCAATCAATCGGATCGCGCCATGTCAGCGCGCTGGCCAGATGGGGCTTCTGGAGCGCGACTGCCTTCACCATGCTCGCGACGTCGGGTCCTGCGTTGGCATTGCGCTCGACGAAAGTCGAGGGCTATACAGATCCCGACTTCGAGGGATACCGCGCCAAGATCATGCTCCTGATGGTACTCGGTGCCGATATGGAAACCCGGCAGACCATCGAGGCGCGTGCGGAGGAGCAATTCGGACGGTATGGGGTCAAGGTGATCACCGAGCGGTCGCTGTTCCCGCCGACGCGCGAATGGTCGTCGGCTGCAAGGGCAGAAATCCTGCAGGACAAGCTGATCGATAGCGCGCTGATCATCGCTGCTGGCGCCGGAAGTACCGAAGTGATTCCGTTCGCCCGCCAGACCTTCGGCTCATCGACCACGAACGCGAACGTTTACGACTCGGGCGCCATGACGGCTGACTCCAGTGGCCAGAGCACCAGCTTCAACCTGGTCATGAAGAAGTCGTCCGCGGAGTTCAGCGCCGTCCTGACCGAGGTCGCCAGCGGCCGTACCGTGTGGTTCGGCGATATCCTCACCAAGGCCGGTGGTGCCCTGTTCGTTGGACAAAAGGGCGACGCAAAAGCAGCGGTCAAGGGTGTCATCGACGGGCTGCTCGAGCGCGGACATATCGCTCGGAAGTAGCTGCGTTCGGCAAACCGGGACAGCCGCAGCTATCGCCTGGGCCCAAGGTCGCTGGCATCGGCCTGATGAAGCTCAAGACGCAGTTCGCACCGCAAGCAGAACCGAGTTCGCCTGCAGCGGACGCGCGTGCATGCGCAGCGGCCAACTCGGTCAGCGCATCCTCGGAGCCCCGCGGCTGCGACGAGCGACCGGCGTCTACTTGGGATATCTTGGGTCCCCGGCAGGCGCAGTCGACCGCATTCCCGCACCCGGGTCAGTCGTCACGCGACCTGGGTCGTACGGTGAGTTCCTTGCAAGGAGTTTTCGAGTTCATGAATCGTATCGCTGTGTTTGCTTTCGCCGCCGCGCTGGCGCTCGGCAGTCTGGCGCCGACAACGGCGCACGCGGCCAAGATCGACTGCGAAATGCGCTTCGATCTGAAAGGCTGGTCGGTGTTCTACAAGCGCTCCACCGGAACCGGCACGATCAAGTGCAACAATGGCCAGAGCATGCGCGTGCGGCTGGAGGCGCGGGGC
>JANOEA010000340.1:0-16785 GCA_031412975.1 Pseudomonadota bacterium
AAGGGAGCAAAGCAACGCCGTCGTTATCTGCTCCAAACGCAACACTCAAGCTGCCGCAAGAGATCTCCCTTCCCTCCGGCCCGCGCTACTCGCGCGGGCGTTCGGCGGTCCGCGGCTGTGCCGCGGAATGTCCCGCCTCACGCGTGAAGGGGGAAGGGAGCAACAGCGCCGCACGCTACCGGTGATCCAGGACCCACAAAAAAATCGGGGCTCCAAAGGAGCCCCGCAATGAACCCTGAAGCCCTGGAAAAACAATCAGAACGGGACGGCCCAGACCGCCTCGACCTCAACCTGCTCGCCACTCGCATTGCGACTACCGAACGATGCGTTGCCGAGGAAATACTGTGCGGGTGCGTAGCTGGCCGCGAGGCGCAGCGAGCCGTAGCGGTCGAAGCGCTGGGTCAGCGAGATGCCGATGTTGTTGTCGGTGTACTCGTCGGACAGCGCATCGCGCAGCGCTGGTGAGGTCGGTTCCGGCTGCAGGCGGGTGCTGTAGTGCAGCCCGAGGCTGGAGTTGGCGGTCGGCTGCCAGTTGTAGTCGACGCTGTACACGGTCAGGTCGCGCCAGCTGAACACCGGCGAGGTGGCGTCGCCGAGCAGTCCGAGGAAGCGGATCGGCAGCGATGCGCTGGCGAACGAGGCGATCTCGCTGTACATCACGCGCGACACGCCGAAGCCCACCGTATTCTCACCGCTGTTCCAGCTCAGCCCCGCGCTCGCCACCGCGGGCAAGTCGAAATCACCTGGACGCGAGTACAGGCCGCGGTAGTTCTGCAACGGCGACATGTCGATGCGCGACTGGTACTGCGTGCGCAGCGAGACCGAATCGCCGATCTCCTGATCGAGGCCGAGGCGTACGCCGCTGCCGTAGGAACTGCCCAGGTACGAACTCTGGGTCTGCAGCAGCGAGTCGACCTGACCGAGTGCGCCATCGCCGACGCCGCGCGTGGCGAACTGCTGGTAGGCCAGCACCACGCCGGCGGTGACCGCCGCACCGTCGCCGACGCTGCGCGTCAGCGAGGGAGCGATCAAGGTGCGCTCGAGACCCACGCCCACCGAAGTCAGGCGTTGCGCCGACAGCGAACCGCTCTCGTACAACGGGGTATCACCCGCGATCGCGCGCGAAATGGAAATGGCCAGCGCCTGCTCCGAATCGCTCATCGTGAGCGCCACCTTGGGCACCAACGAGGTGCGCGCGCTGACCGCATCCAGCAGCGTCGGCTCGACTGCCGCGGCGGTCGGCCGGTCAGCCCAGGCGAAGTCCGGCGTGATGCCGCGCAGCGCATACTGCTGCCACGCTCCCAGCGATTGTGCGGTGTCCGCGCGCACCGCTCCGCTGACCGCAAGCGCGGTCAGGGCGATGGCACAGACTCGAATATGATGTGAGTGACCCATGGATGGAGCGCGATCCCCGCACGGCGCACGCGGCAACCCCTGTTGCCTTCGGGACACAGGTTCGCAAATTCGCAACAGCGTGTCAACGCAGATCAAGTCTTACAAGGGCTTGCATCCGGTCCGGCGCTGCTGCCCGAGCTCATTTGTTGCAGGAATACAACATGTCGACCAGAAAAACGCCGCGTGACCGCATCCGGCCTCCTTCGGTGTTGTCGGTCGCCGGCTCGGATTCCGGCGGCGGCGCCGGCATCCAGGCCGACCTCAAGACCTTTGCCGCGCACGGCGTGCATGGCCTGACCGCGATCACCGCGGTCACTGCGCAGAACACCCGCACGGTCGCGGCAGTGCATGCGATTCCGACCAGCATTGTGCGCGCCCAGATCGCGGTGCTGTTCGACGACTTCGACATCCGGGCGATCAAGATCGGCATGCTCGGGACCCGGCAGACGATCGCTGCGGTCGCAGCCGCGCTGGATCGCGCGGACCTGCCGCCGGTCGTGCTGGATCCGGTGATGGTGGCCTCCAGCGGCGCCCGCCTGCTGCGCGACGATGCGATCGGCGCACTGCGCAGGCGGCTGATCCCGCGCGCGGCGCTGCTCACCCCCAACCTGCCCGAGGCCGAACTGCTACTGGGCTCCAGGATCCGCGGGCGTCGCGCGATGGATCGCGCGGCCGAGGAACTGCTCGCACTGGGCTGCGCGGCGGTGCTGCTCAAGGGCGGGCATGCCACCGGCGCGACGGTGACGGATCTGTTCATCGACCAGGCCGGACAACGCCTCGAAATCCACCACCCCCGGCTGCGCGTCGAGGGCCACGGTACCGGCTGCACGCTGTCGGCCGCGATCGCTGCGGAACTGGCGTGCGGAACCCCGCTGTCGCAAGCGGTCGCGCGCGCGGCGGACTACGTGCATGGCGCACTGCGCAGCGCGACGCGTCCCGGCCACGGCACGCTGTCGATCCTGAACCACGACTGGCGCAGCCGCCGCGCCTGACGGCAGCTTCGCAACCGCCTGTGCCAGACTTCCAACCCGGAACGGGGCGTCCATGCACGCCCACCAGGAGAGTCGCGATGTTCAAGCGTACGGGACGGGGCGGGATGTTGCTGTGGGCCGTATTGGCGGCAGCACCGGCCGCTGCAGGCTCGGGTGAATTCGTGCAGGTGGAGTCGCGGCCGTTCGTGGAATCCGCGGCCAAGGCGCGCGCGCTGCTGAAGAACCAGCCGCAGCAGCCGGCCCCGAGCCTCAGCGTGCTCAGCGCCACGATCGCCGCCGATGGCACCGTCACCACCCGCTGTGAGTCGCAGTCCAGCCCTGCGTACCGCGCGTGGGTCGAAGAGCTGCGCGACGCCACCGAGCAGGAGCGCTGAGATGGTGCGCCGCCTGCTGCTGTCGTTCACACTGCTGCTCACGCTCGCACCGATTGCGCACGCCACACCCAGCATCGCCCTGAGCTCGGGGGCGTCGCGCAGTTTCACCCTGGCCGGCAACGCGATCAGCGACGCGTTCTTTTTCGACGCACCCGCGGATGCCGCACAGTTGCGCTTTGCGATCAGCGGGACCACCGATGTGGACCTGCTGGTCCGCTACGGCAGTCCGTTCCCGGGCACCGGCCCCACCGACGTGCTGTCGGTCAACTACCTCGGCGAAGGCGCGCACTACCGCGCGATCAGCGCCGAGAACAGCGAGTTGATCACGATCGGCCGTTACAACGTCAGGCCCGTGCGCGCCGGTCGCTGGTATGTGGTGGTGCTCAATTTCGCGAACACGCCGAGCACCACGAGCATTACCGTGACCGCTTCGACCGCCGAACCCGGGGCACTGCCGGTCAACGTGGTGTTCGACGACAGCCGCAGCGATGGCTTCGGGGCCTGCAGCACCAGCGAATGGAACGACAGCACCCCGCGCTCCGCAGTCGGCGGCAACAGCGGCACCACGCTCGGCCAGCAGCGCCGCAATGCCGTGCTGGAAGCCGCCCGCGTCCTCGCCGCGCAGCTGCGCAGCCCGGTGCCGGTCCGGGTCAAGGCCTGCTGGGCCAATCTGTGCGACGACCCAGCCACGGCCGGAGATGATTCGCTGCGCTGTACCGCGACCAGTGCGGTGCTCGCTTCGGCGGGACCGCGCAGCATCTTCCTGCGCGCCACACAGATGTTCCGCGACGACGATGGCAGCCCCGCGGTCGCCGCCTTCTCGAACGCGCCGTTCCTGCCGCGCGCGCAGACCTTCTACGCCGGCACCCCGACCACCAAGCTCGCCGGTGCGGCCACCTGCGCGCTGGTCGGCGGACCCTGCGATTCGACCTACGAAGCGCGCATCACCTTCAACAACCAGATCGGCCAGGCCACCGTGCTGGGTGGCCGCAACTGGTGGTTCGGCCTCGATCCACAGCCGCAGCCGGCGACCGACACCGACTTCATCTCCACCGCACTGCACGAACTGACCCACGGCATGGGTTTCACCAGTTTCGTCAATGTCGACGAAGAAGATGAACCGATCGGCGCCAAGCTCGATGGCTACGACGATATCTACGCGGCCAACGCGGTGAGCGTGGGCGACGACCAGAGCGTGCGCGGCTTCACTGCGATCTCGAACGCCGCGCGCGCCGCCGCGCTGACTTCGATCAGCGGCTTGCGCTGGAGCGGTGCCGAGGCGACCGCCTCGATCGACAACGTGCGCCGCGACGAGGCGCCGCCGAACAACCTCGTGCGGCTGTTCGCGCCGAATCCGGTGCAGCCGGGCTCGAGCTTGAGCCATGTCACCGGGACCGGCATCTTCGCGGGCCTGATGCAGCCGGTGATCAGCGGCGCGCCGCGCAACCTCGGCATTGCCGGCGCGATGCTCGGCGAGCTCGGCTGGTCGTCGGCGAACACCATCGTGGCCACCGAAAGCCTGCCGCGACCGTCGCTGTACTACGACCGCACGCGCGACAACCACGGGATCAGTTTCGGCCGCGTGACCGGCAATATCTACTACCTGCTGTTCTACACCTACGACCAGGCAGGCAATCCGGAATGGTTCCTGGCCTCCGGTCCGGTGATCGACGGCGTGTTCCTCGCCTCTACCGATGCCAGCGGCCGCAGCCTGTTGCGGATCAAGTTCCGTCCCGGGCAGACGCCGGAAACCAGCGTCGATGTCGCCGCGTCCGGAATCGTGCGCCTGGACTTCAACCAGGCGCAGCTCGCGCCCGCCTGCAACGATGGCGTCGCGCGCAGTACCGCCAGTCCGCTGGCCGTGATGACCTGGTCGCTCGGCGACGATATCGACCAGAACTGGTGCATGGAGTCGATCCTGCCCAGCGGTCCCGGCACCGTGGCCACGCCGAACTTCACCGGTGCATGGAACTCGGTGCAATCGGGCTGGGGCTTCGATCTTGCGAGCTTCCGTGCGGGCGGCAGCAACCTGCTGTCGGGCCTGCTGTTCTATCCGGACGCCAACGGCGACGGGCGCTGGGCCCTGTTCACCAGCAGCTCGCCCACAACCCCGAACGCATTGGTGCTGACCCAGCGCACCGGCTACTGCCGCACCTGCGCCGCTCCCGCCGGCGGGGCAAGCGATCAGTCCGCCGGCACCATCACCCTGAACCTGGTCACCCCGACCACTGATCGCGCCGCGCCCAATCGCGCCAACCTCAGCATCACCTATCGTGGGCCGTCCGGCGGCACCTTCGTGCGCGATGTGCCGATCGCGCTGCTGACCGAGCCTTCTGCGCAGCAGTAGCTGGTTTTCGCGAGCACCTGCGCTTGCGGGCGCGGGTGCCCGCCGGTGTCGAGCCCGCCACGCAATGAGAACATTGCGGCGTAGCGGTGCTACAGGCGCGAGATCACCGCATCTGCAAGACTGTCCGTCGAGCCGCTGCCGCCGAGGTCCGGGGTGACCCGATCACGCGCATCCAGGGTGGCCCGAATCGCCAGCCGCAGCCGCCGCGCATTCTCGGGCTGTCCGAGGTGATCGAGCATCTGGCAGGCGCCGAGCAGCAGCGCGCACGGATTGGCCAGCCCGCGACCGGCGATATCCGGCGCCGAGCCGTGCACGGCCTCGAAGATCGCCGCATCGGCACCAATGTTGGCGCCGGGTGCGAGGCCGAGCCCGCCAACCAGTCCCGCGCACAGATCGGACAGGATGTCGCCGAACAGATTGGTGGTCACGATCACGTCGAACTGCCACGGGTTCATCACCAGCTGCATGCAGGTATTGTCGACGATCATCTCCTGCGTCTCGATGTCCGGATAGTTCGACGCGACTTCGCGCGCGACTTTCAGGAACAGGCCGGAGGTGCTCTTGAGGATGTTCGCCTTGTGCACCACCGTGACCTTGCGCCGGCCGATCCGGCGCGCCAGTTCGAACGCATAGCGCACGATGCGCTCGGACCCGTGGCGCGTGATGCGCTGGGCCAATGTCGCGGTATTGCCGTCGGCCGACAGCGTCTGGCCCTCGCCGATGTATGCGCCCTCGGTGTTTTCGCGCACCGTGATGATGTCGATGTTCTCGTAGCGCGCCTTGGTGCCCGGGAACGAAATCGCGGGTCGCACGTTGGCGTACAGGTCGAAGCGCTTGCGCAGCTCGACGTTGATCGATGAGAAGCCCTCGCCGACCGGCGTGGTCAACGGGCTCTTCAATGCGACCTTGTGCCGGGCGATCGCCTCGAGCGTGGCCGCCGGCAGCAACTCGCCATGGCGTTCCCAGGCGACCATGCCGGCGTCGACGAACTCGTATTCGAGGCCACAGCGCAGCGCGTCGAGCACGCGCAGCGTGGCCTGCATGATCTCCGGGCCGATGCCGTCGCCGCGGATCACCGCAATGGTCTTGCTCATGGGATTTCCGATGGGAGCTGTCGGCGCTGCGCTGCATGACGCAGCGCGCGCAGGGTCAAGCGGTCAATAGCGGGACCAGGCCGCCGGCGCGATCCAGTGCGACCAGGTCGTCGTAGCCGCCGATGTGGCGGTCGTCGATGAAGATCTGCGGCACCGTGCGGCGGTTGCCGCTGCGGCTGCGCATCTCCTCGAAGCGCGCAGCGTCGCGGTCGATGCGGAATTCCTCGTAGGTGCCCGCGCCGCGCTCGACCAGCAAGGTCTTGGCGGCCACGCAGTAGGGGCAAACGGCAGTGCTGTAGATCTCGATCTTGGCCATGGCGGGCAAATGGGGGCGGTCAGATGCAACTCAATGGGCGCGGCAATCCCGCATAGCGCACCGCCTGTTTGGCGGGGCCGTCGGGAAACAGACGATACAGGGTCCGGCTGGAGCTGCGCTCGGCGCCGATCCGTTCGCACAGCGCGCGGACCAGCAGCCGCATCGGCGGCGAGATCCGGAACTGCGCATAGTGCTCGCGCAGGAAGCGCAGTACTTCCCAGTGGGCCGGCGTCAATGCGATGCCGTCGCGTGCGGCCAGATGCTCGGCCAGAGCCTCGCTCCAGTCGTCGAGACAGCGCAGGTAACCGCGCTCGTCGACAGGAATCTCGCGGCCCTGCCAGGCGATCGACGCTCCGGCGTTCAATACCAGGTCACCGACACGTCGCAGGCCACGGCCAGCGCCACCCACGCGGCATCGTCGAGCGGCTGGCAGCCCGCGTGCAGGGCGGCCGCGCCGAGGCCACGCGCAGCGAGATCTGCGACCAGCACGTGGACCCGGCGGGCTGCCAGCGCATCGCGCAGCGGCGTGTCCGCCGCGTGCTGCGCGCAAGCCACCGCTGCGGCCTCCTGCGCGAGCACGATCGCATCGCGTGCATTCGCATGCAGCAGCGCGCGCGCCAGCGCATCGCCGGCCCACGGCGCACGCACGACCAGATGCAGCGCGCGGCGCTCAGAATGGGAGGACGACATCGGCGTTCCGGATCCAGTCGCTGCGTTGTGCCGCGTCGAGCGCGATCGCGTCCAGCCGCAGCCGGGCGCCCGCCAGGCCATGCACGGCGAGCGCATCGGCGTCGGCGCCGACCCGTTCCGCACCGTGCGCACCCAGGGCGCCCAACGACGGGCCCCAATCGCGCAAGCCCGGCGCTGCCTGCGATGCCGTACGCAGCAGGCATACACCGGCGCCCACGAACAGCAGCGACAACTCGTGATCGAAGGCCAGCGCAGCGAGTCCCGCATCGAGGCCCTCGCGCGCGCGCCAGCCATCGTGGGTGGCGTGGCCGAACAGCAGCAGGATGCGGGCCATGCGGATCAGTCGGCGAAGCTCAGCACGCGATCGGACTGGGCCACCGCGAGCATGAACTGCCCGAGGGTGCCGAGCCTGACCGCGCCGGTCGCAAGGCCGGGTCGATCCAGGCCGCGTCGCGCCAGTGCCGTTTCGCAGGCCAGCAACGGCACCCCGTGCACTGCGGCCAGCGCTGCCCACCCCGCTTCGAGGTCCGGCTCGTCGGCGGGCACGTCGACCGGCGGCACCGCGAGCACGCCATCGGCGTGGAAGAACACCTGGCGCAGCGTATGGCCGGCCGCCAGCGCGGCAACCGCGAAACGCAGTGCCGACGATGCGCCCTGGCCGGACGCCGGTGAACACAGCACGAGCAGCGAGATCACCATTCCTGAACCGTTGCGCGCGGAACTTGCCGTAGACTAGCTGGTCGAAACCAAAACGCGCCGATCCGGGGTCATCCGGTGGCGTCCTCCTCCGGGAATCTGCGAATCCGATCGTGAAGCGCATCCTGCTCGCCATTGTAGCCGCCTGCACCAGCGTTGCCGCCGGCGCGCAGGAAGAAGTGCAGCTGCCCGATATCGGGTCCTCGGCTGCGGCGATCCTGTCGCCCGACCAGGAGCGCCAGATCGGCGAGCAGATGATGCGCAGCCTGCGCGCGGCCAACGCGGTGGCCGACGACCCGCTGCTCGACGACTACCTCGCCACGGTCGGTTACCGGCTGGTCGCGCAGACCGAGCGACCGGAGCAGCGCTTCACCTTCTTCGTGGTGCGCTCCGAGCAGATCAACGCCTTCGCCGCACCGGGCGGCTACGTGGGCATGAACACGGGGCTCATCACCACCGCGGAAAGCGAATCGGAGATGGCCGCAGTGCTCGCCCACGAAGTCGCGCACATCACCCAGCGGCATATCGTGCGTGCGGTCGAGAGCATGCAGAAGGTCTCGCTGCCGATCATGCTGGCGATGGTCGGCGCGCTGATCGCCGCGCAAGGTGCCGGTGGCGATGCCGCGCAGGCCGCGATCGTGGGCGGCCAGGCCCTGCTGCAGCAGCAGCAGATCAACTTCACCCGCGGCAACGAATACGAAGCCGATCGGATCGGCATCCACACCCTCGCGCTGGCCGGCTACGATCCGAACGCGATGTCGACCTTCTTCTGGCGCATGGGTCGCGCCACCCGCGCCAACGTCGGCGAGGGCGTACCGGAATTCCTGCGTACCCATCCGGTGACCACCACCCGGGTCAGCGAAGCCAAGGATCGCGCCGCAGTGATTGCGCGCGAACTACCGCCGCCCCCGGCAGCGCCCCCGGAGGCCGGCGTGCTGGCGCTGTACGCGCCGCCATCGGCGACCGGCGGCAGCAGCAGCCTGCTGGAGCTGTACGGCAACCTCGAGGACCAGGCGCGCAGCGCGCGCGAGCTCAGCGCGATCCGCGCGAAGGCGGTACCGGCCACCCTCGACGCGCCGGCGTTCATGCGTTTTCGCGAGCGCGCGCGGGTGATCGGCTCGGCCAATCCCGGCGATCTGATCGGTTTCTACCAGCGTGCGATCGCCGCCGGCGACGGCGATCCGGTCGCGATGCAGTACGGTTTGGGCCTCGCGCAGACCCGCGCCGGCCAGCCACGCGAAGCCATGCGCACCCTCGCACCGCTGGTCGCTGCGTATCCGGAGCAGCCGGCCTTCGGGCTCGCGATGGCCGAGGCCGAGAATTCCGCGGCGAGCCCCGAACTCGCGCGGCAGCGGCTGGCCGCACTTTCCGCGCAGTTCCCCGGCAACCGCGCGGTGGCGATCGCGCACGCGCAGCAGTTGGTCGCCAGCGGCTCGCGGCAGGCGGCCGCCAGCGCGGTCGAGATGCTGCGGCCGCTGCTGGCCGGATCCGGCAACGAAGTACTGCTGCAACGCACGTTCGCGCGCGCCTGCGAACTGGCTGGCGACGAGATCCGCGCCGGCGAAGCGCACGCCGAAGTGGCGCTGCTCAACGGTCAATTCGATGACGCCTTGCAGCAGCTGGGCAACCTGCTGCGACGAACCGATGTCGATTATTACCAGCGGGCGCGGATCGAGGCACGCATCGCCCAGATCACCCCGGTCGCGCTGGAACAGCGCCGCCGCATGCTGCCCGGCCAGGTCTGAAAGCGCGGCCTGCCGCGGGTTCTGCGCGTGTCATGCGCTGGAAATAAATCTGTAGTGCAATGAAGGCCTCAAGCGGCCATCGCGGCCGCACGACCCGCAAGGCATCCGTGCAGAAGCAGATCCTGATCGTCGAAGACGAGCCCGCCATCCGCGACATGGTGGCCTTCGCGCTGAGCCGCGCCGGGCTCGAGCCGGTGCATGCGGCCGACACCCGCGCCGCACAGGACGCGATCATGGCGCGCGTGCCCGACCTGATCCTGCTCGACTGGATGCTGCCCGGCATGAGCGGACTGGAGTTCGCACGCCGGCTGCGCCGCGAGGAGATGACCCGCGAAGTGCCGATCATCATGCTCACCGCCCGCGGCGAAGAGAACGACCGCGTCGGCGGACTCGAGGCGGGCGTCGACGACTACGTGGTCAAGCCCTTCTCGACCCGCGAACTGGTCGCCCGCATCAAGGCGGTGATCCGCCGCACGCAGAGCGAAACCGAACAGGGCACGGTCGACCTCGGCGGACTGCGCATCGATGGCCCTGCGCACCGGGTGTTCGCCGGCGACAAGCCGGTTCCGATCGGGCCCACCGAATACCGCCTGCTGTATTTCTTCATGACCCATCCCGAGCGCGTGTACTCGCGCGGCCAGCTGCTCGACCACGTGTGGGGCGGCAACGTGTATGTCGAGGAGCGCACCGTCGACGTGCACATCCGGCGCCTGCGCAAGACCCTCGAACCGTTCGTGCTCGATGGCCTGGTGCAGACCGTACGCGGGTCCGGTTACCGCTTCTCGACCACGGTCTGATATTGGTCGTTTGCTGCTGGCATCGCTTTCCGTTCTCGTTGCGGTCGCTGCCATGGCGGCGACCGCAGCACCTGACGGCTGGCATCCACACCTCATCCTCCTTGTGGGAGCTGCCATGGCAGCGACTCGGGCAACTGAGGTCACTGCGACTATTGAAGTGCACTGTAAGGTGCCTGTCGCTGGCATGCCAGCTCCCACAAGGCATACCGAGAAGAGATTTCGTCCACGCGCGCTGCGCGCGCTGCGGGGCGTAATCGTCGGCTGCTAGGCTGGCGCCTCGGCAGCAACGGCTTCCCCATGCGCCCCGAATTCCTGTTCAACCACGCCTGGCAGGTCTCGATCGGACGCTTCCTGGTCCTGATCGCCGCCGCCGGCATGCTCGGGCTCGCGATCGGACATCCGATGCCGGCCCTGCTCGTGGCCTTGTTCGGCTATGCGGTCTGGTCGCTCTACAGCATGCATCGGATGCAGCATTGGCTGCGCTCGCGGCGGCGTTCGGCGCCGCCTGAAGGGCGCGGCGTGTGGTCGGACCTCGCCGAGTTCGTGTATCGCAGGTCGCGCGCCGAGCGATCGCGCCAGCGCCGCGTGATCGCGCTGCTGCGCGCGTTCCGCGAGGCCGCGGCCGCGCTTCCCGACGGGGTGATCGTGCTGGCCCGCTCGCGTCGGGTAATCTGGTTCAACGAGAGCGCCGGGCGCCTGATCCGGATCGCAGCCCCGCGCGATCGCGGCAAACTGGTCGACGATTTCCTGCCGCTGGCGGCCCGCAAGTGGCTGATCGAAGGCCCCAACGTCGAACCGTTGATCGACGTACCTGCGCCGCACGACGACAACCTGCGCCTGTCGCTGCGCCTGATCCCGTATGCCGACGACCAGCTCATGCTGGTGGTGCGCGACATCAGCAACCTGATGCGCCTGGAGCAGGTTCGGCGCGACTTCGTGGCCAATGTCTCGCACGAACTGCGCACGCCGCTGACCGTGCTGCACGGCTACCTGGACATGATCGAGCCCGACGAGGTGCCGCAATGGGCGCCGATGCTGGCCGACTTGCGCAACCAGTCGCGACGCATGGCGCAGATCGTCGAGGACCTGCTCACCCTGTCGCGCCTCGAGGCGCAACAGGAACCGCCCGACGAACGCGTGGCGATGCGCCCGATGCTGTCGGCGCTCAAGCGCGAGGCCGAGGCGCTCGGCCAGGGCCGCCACAAGGTGCAGATCCACCTGGACACCGACCGCGACCTGCGCGGCTCCAACCAGTACCTGCACAGCGCATTCTCCAACCTGGTCACCAACGCGGTGCGCTACACGCCACCGGAGGGCAGCATCGACATCCATTGGGAAGCGGTTCCCGAAGGCCTGCGCTTCCGGGTGGTCGATACCGGCTACGGGATTCCCGCCGAACATCTGCCGCGGGTGACCGAGCGCTTCTACCGGGTCTCCACCAGCCGCTCGCGCGGCAGTGGCGGCACCGGGCTCGGGCTGTCGATCGTCAAACATGCGCTGCATGTGCACCAGGCGCGGCTCGAAATCGAGAGCGAAGTGGGTCGCGGCAGCACCTTCGCGTGCATCTTCCCCGCCGCGACCGGGCTGCCGCCCGCGCAGGACGCCGAGCCGTGAACGGGCCGGCCACTGGCAGCATGCTGTCCGGCGCTGCCGCCGCGGGCGATAATCGGCGTCCAGGCGGAAAAACCATGAAGAAGCCCAGAGACCAGCTGTTCATCAATCGCGAGCTGTCGCAGCTGGAATTCAACTTCCGGGTGCTCGCGCAGGCGCGCGATCCGCACACGCCGTTGCTCGAACGCCTGCGCTACCTGTGCATCTCGTGTACCAATCTCGACGAGTTCTTCGAGATCCGGGTGGCCGGCGTGCGCCAGCAGCAACAGGTCGGCGCACCCGCGGGACCCGATGGCCTGAACCCCGCCGATGCGATGGCGCGGATCCGGGTGCGCGCGCAGGAGCTGGTCGCCGAACAGTACCAGTGCTGGAACCGGGTGCTGCGGCCGGCGATGAAGAAGGCCGGCATCCACCTGCTGATGCGCGACGAGTGGAATGCCAAGCAGCGCAAGTGGCTGCAGGGATACTTCCGCGACGAGGTGCTGCCGGTGCTCTCGCCGCTGGGTCTGGATCCCGCGCATCCGTTTCCGCGCATCCTGAACAAGACTCTCAACCTCGCGGTGGTGCTCAAGGGCAAGGATGCGTTCGGCCGCGAAGGCCACATGGCGGTGGTGCGCGCGCCGCGCTCGCTGCCGCGCATCATCCAGATGCCCTCGCACCTCGATGGCGATCCGACCTCGCAGGAATTCGTGTTCCTGTCCGGCATCCTGCACGAGTTTGTCGAAGAACTGTTCCCGGGCATGCAGGTCAAGGGCAGCTATCAGTTCCGGGTGACCCGCAACTCCGAACTGGCGGTCGACGAGGATGAGGTCGAGAACCTCGCCAGTGCGCTCAAGGACGAACTGATCGGTCGCGGCTACGCGCGCGCGGTCCGGCTCGAAGTCGCCGACTCGTGCCCGAAGACGGTGCTGAAGTTCCTGATCGACAACTTCGAACTCGACGAGACCGACGTCTATCGCTGCCACGGTCCGGTCAACCTCAATCGCGTGGTCGCCGTGTACGACATGGTCGAGCACCCGGAACTGAAGTTCCCGCCATTCGTGCCGCGCGTGCAGGCGCGACTGGCGGCCGCCAACACCGTGTTCGATGCCGCGCGCGCGGGCGACATCCTGCTGCACCACCCGTTCGACTCGTTCGCGACCGTGCTCGACCTGGTGCGCCAGTCCAGCGTCGATCCCGAGGTACTGGCGATCAAGCAGACCCTGTACCGCACCGGCAAGGACTCGCCGCTGGTGGCGATGCTGTGCGACGCGGCGCGCAACGGCAAGGACGTGACCGTGGTGATCGAATTGCGTGCGCGCTTCGACGAGGATGCCAACATCGGGGTGGCCAATCGCCTGCAGGAGGCCGGCGTGCAGGTCGTCTACGGCGTGGTCGGCTACAAGACCCACGGCAAGATGCTGCTGGTGGTGCGCCGCGAGAACGGCAAGCTGCACCGCTACGCGCATCTGTCGACCGGCAACTACCACACCGGCAACGCGCGCGCATACACCGACATCGGCCTGGTCACCGCGCACCCGGAAATCGGCGAAGACGTGCATCGCATGTTCCAGCAGATGTCGGGGCTGGGCCCGTTGATCAAGCTCAAGCGCCTGCTGCAATCGCCGTTCACGCTGCACAAGGGTCTGCTGAGCCGGATCGAGCGCGAGATCGCGCACGCCAAGGCCGGCAAGCCCGCGCGCCTGATCGCCAAGATCAACGCGATGAACGAGGAGAAGGTGATCGGGCTGCTCTACGACGCCTCGCGCGCGGGGGTGAAGGTCGACCTGATCGTGCGCGGCAGTTGTGGCCTGCGCCCGGGCGTGCCCGGCGTGTCGGACAACATCCGCGTGATCTCGATCGTCGGCCGCTTCCTCGAACACAGCCGGGTCTACTGGTTCCAGAACGACACCGCGCCCGAACTGTGGTGCTCCAGCGCCGACTGGCTCGAACGCAATTTGCTGCGCCGGATCGAAACCTGCTTTCCGATCCTCGACCCCGAACTGGCCAGGCGCGTGTTCGAGGAGGATCTCGAGAACTACCTGGCCGACAATACGCAGGCCTGGCAACTGCAGCCCGATGGCAGCTACATCAGGCTCGAGCCCGGCGATGCGATGCCGCACTCCGCGCAGCAGACCCTGCTGTCGAAACTGTGCCGATGACGCCCGCACCGATCGGCAGCCCGTTGAAGGAAGGCGAGTCGCTGGCCGCGGTCGACCACGGCTCGAACAGTTTCCACCTGGTGGTGGCGCGCTATGAACACGGCGATTTGCGCGTGATCGATCGCGTGCGCGAGACCGTTCGCATGGCGCTGGGCCTGCGTGCCGATGGCTCGCTCGAACCCGAACGCCATCGCCGCGCGCTGGGTTGCCTGGCCCGCTTCGGCCAGCGCCTGCGCGACCTGCCGCCCGAACGCGTGCGCGCGGTGGCGACCAATACGGTGCGCCGGCTGCGCAACCCGCGCGCATTCCTGCTGACCGCCGAGACCGCACTGGGGCAGCCGATCGCGGTGGTGTCGGGCCGCGAAGAGGCGCGCCTGATCTATCTGGGCGTGGCCCACGGATTGCCGCGCTCGAAGCAGCGACGACTGGTGGTCGACATCGGCGGCGGCAGCACCGAATTCATCATCGGCCGCGAGTTCGCCGCGCTCGAAACCGAGAGCCTGCAGATGGGCTGCGTGGCGAGCACCCTGCGCTTCTTCGACGACGGCAAGCTCAACCGCAAGCGCTGGCAGCGCGCGCAAACCGAGATCGAAGTCGAGTTGCAGCAGTTCGCGGCCGCCTACAAGGCGGTGGGCTGGTCCGAGAGCATCGGCTCGTCGGGCACCGCGCGCGCGCTGGGTGCGATCAACGAAGCCCTCGGCCACGGCGACAACGTGGTGACCCGAGCGGGACTCGACGATATCCGCGAACGCCTGCTGCACGCCGACGAGATCGACAAGATCAAGCTGCCGGGGCTGTCCGAGGAACGCAGGCCGGTGATCGCCGGCGGCGCGGTGATCCTCGACACGGTGTTCCGCGCGCTGGGCATCGAGCGCATGCGCGTGTGCGACACCGCGATGCGCGAGGGCCTGCTGTACGACATGCTCGGCCGCGCCGCGCAAACCGATCCGCGCGAGGCCAGCATCGAAGGCCTGGCCGGCCGCTACGGCGCCGACCGCGAGCAGGCGCGGCGGGTCGAAGACACCGCGCTGATGCTGTTCGGGCAGGTCGCCGACGACTGGCAGCTTGGCACCGACCATCACGACTGGCTGGCATGGTGCGCGCGCTTGCACGAGATCGGCCTGACCATCGCGCACAGCCAGCACCACGTGCATGGCGCCTACCTCGTCGGCCAGTCCGATCTGTTCGGATTCAGCCACCAGGAACAGCAGGCGCTCGCGTTCATCGTGCGCGCGCAGCGGCGCGCGATCCCGCTCGAAGTGCTCAACGCGCTGCCCGAACGCCTCGCGACGCCGGCGGCGCGCCTGGCCGTGCTGCTGCGACTGGCGGCGCTGCTGCATCGCGCACGCACCGGCGAGAAGCTGCCGCCGATCACGCTGAAGGCCAGCGAGCGCAGCCTGCGCCTCGGCCTGCCGCGCAAATGGCTCGACACCCATCCGCTGTCGCATGCCGACATCGAGCAGGAGCGCAAGTACCTCGGCGCGCTCGACCTCAAGCTGCAGATCGTCGCCGGCTGAGCGCGCTCCCGCGGGATGATCGACAGGCGCCCGCGCGGGCGCGTCGCTGCATCAAGGCAACGCCGCGGCGATCCTGGCGGCCGCCTCTTGCGGAGCCACCAGCCCGGTATCGATTTCGATCAGCGGACTCGGCAAGGCCGGGAAATCGAAGCCGCCCTGCGCGTCGATCGTGCGGTACAGCGCGGGGTCGGTGAGTTTGCCGAAGCGCGTGCGGCTGGATTCCCCGAGGCGCCCGAGCACGGTCTCGGTGGCGCAGTGCAGCGCGACGAAGTGCACCGCGCCGCCTGCGCCTTCCACCGGCGCGACCAACTCGCCGATCAACGCGGGCGCGACGCTGGCTTCGGGGTGGAAGGTGAAGATGAACGAACGCTGCGCGCGCGCGGCTTCGGTGAAGGCACTGCGCCAGATGGTGGCGCGCAGTGCGTTGAACCCCGGCGTTCCGAATTCGAACAGCGCCTTGGCCGCATCGACTGCGAGGTGGTTGTGGAACAGCGGAATCCCGGTCAGGTCGGACAGCACGCGCCCGATGGTGTACTTGCCGGATGCCGCCGGGCCATGGATGAACACGACGAACATGGGCGCGGGCACCTCATGCAAAGCTAGGGAGCCGCTGGCACATCCTGCGGCGAGCCTGCGGACTTGGGATCGGTATCGGCCCGGTAGCGGTGACGCTCGAACCATGCTGCCGTGTTGAGCACCTGCGCGATCATCTGGCTGGGCCGCGCATTGATCGAATGCGAGGCCCCCGGGATACGCACCAGCGCGGTGTCGACCTTGAGCAGCTTGAGCGCCTGGTAGTACTGCTCCGATTCGGAGATCGGCGTGCGATGGTCGGCCTCGCCGGTGATCAGCATGGTCGGGGTCTTGACGTTCTTGACGTAGCTGATCGGTGAGCGCTTCATGTAGTGCTCGACGTGGTCCCACGGCTTGCCCGGGAACCAGTAGTCGCTGAACAAACCGTATGCGTCGGCAGTCAGCACGAAGCTGTACCAGTTGATCACCGGCTTGGCCGATACAGCGGCGCGGAAACGATCGGTATGGCCGACGATCCACGCGGTCAGCACGCCGCC
>JANOEA010000341.1:0-1684 GCA_031412975.1 Pseudomonadota bacterium
GCCAGGTCTCGAAGCGGCGCACGATCGGTGTGCCGAGAGCCGACAGGAAGGCCATCACGAAGACCTCATCGCCCGGCGTGGCGCAGGGCATGGCGAAGCCGCGGTTGATGCCCACCTTCTGCGCCGTGTCGGCGCGCAGGAAGCGCCCGCCCTTGCCGAGGTCGGCCATAAACACCGGCAGGCCGGTGTCCCAGGCCATGCCAGGCAGGCCGGTGCCCTTGCGGAAGGCGGTGCGCCGCGAGATGAACTCGAAGGCGTCGGCGGTGGCGCCGTAGTAGCCGTCGTCGAGCAGCATGTCCTTCGATTCGCCGGGCCGGTTGCGCCACAGCTCGATGGCGCCGGCCTGCGTGGGTGTGTCGCCGGGCGAGTCGCCGCAGAAGATCAGCAGCACGGCCTTCAGCACCTGGCCGTCGAACACCGGCAGCGCGATGCCGCAGGTCAGCCCGTCTGCGTGTGCCGCCTGCGTGCGCCGGAAGGCCGAGCCCTCGAACTGCTTGAGCACGATCGGGCGGCCGGCCTCCCAGGCCTGACCGGGCAGGCCCTCGCCACGGCCGAAGCACATCTGCGCGCTGAGCCTGCCGAAGCGCACTGCCGTGCCGTACCAGGCGCTGCCCAGTTCGAGCAGTGCGCCCTCGGCGTCGGGTACCCAGACCTCAACGACGCGGATGAAAGTCTCGCTGCGGGTGGTTTCCATCACGCGGCCCTTTCCACATGGCTGTGGCGCATGTAGAGGAAGTCGATGACCTCCTTGCGGAATTGCACGTAGGCGCGGTCCTCGACCAGCTCGACGCGGTTGCGTGGCCGCGGCAGATCGACGCGCAGCACCTCGCCAATGGTCGCGGCCGGGCCGTTGGTCATCATCACGATGCGGTCGCTGAGCAGCACCGCTTCATCGACATCGTGCGTCACCATCATCACCGTGGCGCCTGTCGTGGCGACGATCTTCAACAGCTCGTCCTGCAAGCGCGCGCGTGTCAGCGCATCCAGCGCGCCGAAGGGCTCGTCCATGAGCAGCATCTTCGGCTCCATGGCCAGTGCGCGGGCGATGCCCACCCGCTGCTTCATGCCGCCGCTGATCTCGTGCGGGCGCTTGGCCACGGCATGCGACATGCCCACCAGTTCCAGCGCGGCCAACGAGCGCTCACGCAGTTGTGCCTTGGTCTCGGTCTCGCTGAACACGCGCTCCACCGCCAGGTAGACGTTGTCCAGGCAGCTCAGCCAGGGCAGCAGCGAATGGTTCTGGAAGACCACGCCGCGGTCCGGGCCCGGGCCCTTGAGCTCGCGGTCCTCGAGCAGCAGGATGCCGGCGGTGGGCGTGGTCAGCCCGGCCACCAGGTTGAGCAGCGTGGCTCAAATCATCGGCTGGCTGATCTTCGGTCATCCAGCGCTTAACGCCGATGGAGCTGTAATCGCCGGGCCGTATGACACCTACATCGCCATCGCCACCATGTTCCTCTGCGGCATCATCCTTACCGCGGGGCCGGTGGTCTATGAAACCGTCGAGAAGGTCCAACTTGTCTTGGTGCTGCTCATCATGGTCATCGTCATCGGCCTCGCCGCCTGGCTGACGGTCCTCCGCCCGGACGCGATCGTCTCGCAAATCACCGCCACGCTCACGCTCGGCGCTCCCCACTTCTATCCGCCGATGGATGAGTCCTTAACTCCCATGGCACTGCTCGGCGCC
>JANOEA010000342.1:0-2168 GCA_031412975.1 Pseudomonadota bacterium
TTGACCACCGACGCCGGCCGCTCGACCACTTCGCCGGCCGCGATCTGGTTGATCAGCTGTTCGGGAAGCTGGCGGATGCGCGCGGGCGGGAGGGCGGCCATGGGGCGTGGATGATACGGCATCGATGGGTAGCGGGCCGGCGTGGGCTTTCCCGCAGCGTGGGGTGCTGCGGTCGCTGCCATGGCAGCTCCCACAAGGAGGGACTGCTGTCGGTGCAAGCCTGGGAGCCTGCGATTCGACATCGCAAGCCTTGCGCGGGCCTGCCTGCTGCATTGTGGGAGCCGGCATGCCGGCGACGGGTCTGCGTAGGCTCGTGTCGCTGCCATGGCAGCTCCCCCAGGGAAACACGACGGTGGCCGCAAGCCAGGGTCCGTGCGCTTCGACATCGCAAGCCATGCGCGGACCTGCGTGCTGCATTGTGGGAGCCGGCATGCCGGCGACGGGCACCTAACGGCCGACTGCGACTGCACCTACCTCGCGCCTCAGCCCGTCCCCGGAATCCGCAACACATCCCCGGGCCGCACCACGTCGCCGCGGATGCTGTTGGCGCGGCGCAGGCTGGCGAGGCTCACGCCGTGGCGTTGGGCGATCAGGCCGAGGGTTTCGCCGCGCGCGACGATGTGCTCGCGCGCCTTGCGCGGGTTCATCGCGATGAAGGTGCCCGGCGGCGGTGCGCTGTAGAAGTAATTGCTGACGCCCTCGGCGATTGCCTGCGCGAGCTTTTGCTGGTGGCGCGGATCCTTCAGGCGCTTTTCTTCGTCGGCGTTCGAGATGAACGCGGTCTCGATCAGCATCGAGGGCACGTCGGGCGATCGCAGCACCACGAAGTTGGCGCGCTGCACCTCCTGCTTGTGCACGCGGCCGAAGCGCGACAGGCTCAGCAGCACCTGGTTGGCGGCCTGGTCGCTGGCGCCAAGCGTCGCACCTTGCGAGAGATCCAGGAGCACCGCAGCGAGCGTGCCGTCCTTGCCCGACAGATTGAGTCCGCCGACCAGGTCGGAGCTGTTCTCGCGATCGGCCAGCCAGCGCGCGGCCTCTGAACTCGCGCCACGCGTGGAGAGCATGTACACCGACGAGCCCGCGGCACGACCGCCCGCGATCGCATCGGCATGGATCGAGATGAACAGATCGGCCTTCGCATCGCGCGCCTTTTCGTAACGACGCTTGAGCGGCAGGAAGGTGTCGCTGTCGCGGATCAGTACCGCGGCCATGCCGGGTGTGGCGTCGATCGCGGCGGCGAGCCGGCGCGCGACCTGCAAGGTCACGTCCTTCTCGCGCGTACCCTTCGGCCCGCTCGCACCCGGATCCTGTCCGCCATGTCCCGGGTCGATCGCGACGATCACGTCGCGCGGTGCACCGGCTGCCACCGAGGCCGCGGTCTTCACCGCGCGCGACTGCGGCGCGGTGAGGTCGACCACCAGTCGATGGCCGTTGCGCTGGCCCGGCGTGAGCATGAAGCTGCGCGGTTTGGCAGCACTCGCGAGATCGATCACCACGCGCAGGTTGCCGCGCTGTGGCGTGCCCGAGCGCACGCCCTTGACCACGCCTGCAGCGGGCGGCGACTTGAACGCCGGCCCCAATGACGCGTTCTCGAAATCGATCACCACGCGCGCGGGATTGGTGAGCGTGAACACCTTGTACTCGGTGCGCGCGCTGACTTCGAACACCGCGCGGGTGTACTCGGTTTCGGCGCTGATCCGCGCGCCGCGCACGATCGCCTGGGCCTGCGCAGGCGACGCCGCCACCAGCAGGTACGCCAGCAATGTCAGCAGGGTCGCAAGGGTGGCGTTCGCGCGCATGCCGCGATTGAACCGCCATGGCGTCACGATTGCAAGTCTTTTTTCCTTTTGAATCCGTAACCTAGGGTAACTTCTTCAGGAGCGGTCAAGGTCTGGCACGGGATCCGGCAGCAGCGCCGCCCCGCGCTCGCCGTGCGCCTGCATGCGGATTTCGCGGCCGCCCGCGCGCGGCGACAACCACACTTCGAGGTCGGGTGGCGGCAGTTCGCCGGCAGCTTTCCGGGGCCACTCGACCAGCAGCACGGCTTGTCCCAAGTGTTCGCGCACGCCGAGGTACTCCAGCTCGCCAGCGTCGCCGAGGCGATACAGATCCAGGTGCAGGATCAGCAGCGCGCCGATCTCGTAACGCTCGACCAGCGTGTAGGTCGG
>JANOEA010000343.1:0-1947 GCA_031412975.1 Pseudomonadota bacterium
TGGCGGCCGCACTAGCCCTGCTGCCTTCTTCTTCTCGGGCGCAGCCGAGGTCGAGCCGGACAAGCAGGGCCGCGTGATTGTGAACGCAGATCTGACGATCCCGGGACACGCGAACATTTTTGTGATCGGAGATATGGCCCACTTCGCGCCGGGTGGAGGTGCGCCGCTTCCGGGACTGTCGCCGGTGGCGATGCAACAGGGCCGGCATGTGGCGAAGAACATCCGCACGGCTCTGGCAGGTGGCTGGCTGGCGGCGTTCGATTATTTCGACAAGGGGACGATGGCGACGATCGGGAGACATCGTGCGGTTTGCGATGCGGGAATGCTGCGCTTTGGAGGGTTCGTGGCGTGGCTCGCGTGGTTGTTCATTCACGTGTTTTTTTTGGTGAGCTTCCGCAACAAGGTGATGGTGCTGATGAGTTGGGCGTACGCGTACTTCACCTATGGGCGCGGAGCACGGCTGATCACGGGGCGCGAGTGGGGCGACGAGCCTGCAATTGCGCCGATGGGAGCCAATGCAGCGCCGAAGCCTGTTCCTGTGGTCGAAGCGGTGGCACCGAAGCCTGTCGCACCGAAACCTGCGGTCAAGGCGGCGGCCAGCAAGCTCGCGCCGAAGCGGCGTGCGCGGAAGGTGGCAAAATCTGCGCCGAAGGCAGGAGCGGCGAAAGTGCCGGCGACGAAGAAGGCGACTAGCGCCGGCCGCCAAAGAACGAACCGACAAGACCCGTCAACCATCCGCACTACGCTGCGTTGCATTGGGCAATGCCGCAGTCCTGCGGCCAGCGGATATCGATCAGATGAATCTCCGGACCGGTTCGATGTTCGCCTTGTTGCTGTTCGCCTGCGCGCCCGCAGGGGCGCAGACCTGCGCATTCACTGCGATGCAGACGCGCTTCGAGAACCTGCTGCAGGCGCAGGGCCTGCCCGGGGGTGCGATCCAGATCGGCGATCGCCAGGGCGTGCTGTACGAGCGCTTCTTCGGCAGCTATACGGCCAATACGGTGGTGCCGATCGCATCGGCCAGCAAGCTGCTCAGCGGCGTCCGCATCCTGCAGCTGATCGACCAGGGCGTGCTCGATCCCGCCGCTCCGGTGTCGTTGTACCTGCCGCAGTTCACCGGCGAAAAAGGCGCGATGAACGTGCTGCAGATGTTCTCGCACAGCGCCGGTTACGGCGACGATTCCGGCGATCCGCTGGTGTTCGACAATACGCTGACGCTGGCCCAGGCGGTCGACCAGATTGCCTGCTGCCGCCCGCTCAATACGGGCTACACGGTCGGCGGCCAGTTCTCGTATGGCGGGGTGTCGATGCACATCGGCGGGCGGCTCGCGGAGGTGGTCGGCGGCCAGGACTGGCAGGCCGGCTGGATCGCGCGGATCGGTGTTCCGCTCGGCGTGAGCAGCATCGATTGGCAAGGACTCGGCCCGACCGCCAACTACGGCATCGCCGGCAGCGCGCGCAGCAGCCTGCGCGACTACGCTCGCGTGCTGCAGATGCTCGGTAACCGCGGGCGGGGCAACAACCGGCAGGTGCTGTCGCCAGCGGCGGTCGCGCGGCTGCAGGTGAACGCCGCGGCCGGACTGCCGGTCGCGTACGCGCCGCCCAATGTCACCCCGCCGGTGCGCTACGGCGTGGGCTCGTGGATCGATGGCATCGGTGGACCCGACCGGCCGGCGTTCATCCACAGCCTCGGCGCGTTCGGCTTCATGCCGTGGGTCGACTTCGACCGCGAGCTCTACGGCGTATTCATGATCCGCGGCGGTGCGTTCATCAATTCGTTCGCGATTCCCGCCTACCGCGAGATGCTGGCCGCGATCGAGTCGCAGATCGACGCGAGCAACTGCGACTGGGTGCAACGTTTCGACGAAGTGTTCGTCGACAGCGTCGAGTCGGATTGAACCCGCTGCGGTCGCGCACAGGGTGCGCTCCTGCACCACCGACTGCGGG
>JANOEA010000344.1:0-7597 GCA_031412975.1 Pseudomonadota bacterium
GTCTGCTGCAGCAGGTCGCACAGGCCATGAACGGGTTCTACAACGCGATCAATGCGCTGAACGCCGTCGCCGGCTATAGCGGTGTCGTCAACGAAGTTCTCAGCTTCACCATGAGCGAGTTCTCGCGCACGATCAATTCCAACGGCAACGGTACCGACCATGCCTGGGGCGCGGTGAACATGGTCATGGGCGCGGCGGCATCCGGTGGTGGTCCGCTCAACGGTGGACAGGTGTACGGACGCTATCCGCTGCAGCTGCTCAACCGACGCTTCACCAACGACGTGCCGGATGTGCGCGGCGAGTGCTTCAATCGCGGCGAGTTCATCCCGACCACTGCGGTCGACCAGTTCGCGGCCTCGCTGTCGCGCTGGATGGGCGTGAGCAATGTCGACCTGCCGGCGCTGTTCCCGAACATCGACGTGGTGACCTCGGCGGGACATCCGAACGCTGCGGTGATGGCCTACAACAACCGCGTGATCCCGAACATGATCAACGGCATCATTTAAGCCGCTCGGATCATTGTCGTTCCAACGCTGCGGCGCCTTCGGGCGCCGCAGTCGTTTCAGCAGCAGGGATTTGCGTCGATCATGTCGAGAGTTTGCCGCCCGGCGCGATCGCCAGCGCTGATCGGAGTCATTGCGCGGGCGCGGGCCGCACGATGCTCTCGAAGTTGCCGATGAAGGTGCGATCGCCGCCCGGCGAGTCCGGCATCAGGGCGCCCGCCGCGATCCAGTCGTGCACCAGCGCCTGCAGCTGCGTGCTGGCGCCCCCACCCGGGGGCATCGGGCCGCCGAAGGGCGGATTGACGCAGTTGAGCTTGTCGAAGAACGCGCTGGCGGTCGGCACGCCGGGCCGCACACGCAGGATCGTCGCGCTGCCGCTGGATGCTGCGCCGGTTTCGTTGGCGCCGATCAGGTTGATCCGCGCATTGCTGAAGTTGATGTTGAAGCCCGCGGTCGATCCGGCGATGTGGCAGGTGTTGCACAAGGTGCCGACGATCGGCCGGATATCGCCCTCGAAACTGACGTCGTAGCGCACCGGGTCGGTGGTGTCAGACAGCGCCGTGCAGTTCGTCCCGCCGTTGGGCAGATTGAAAACCCACGGCGCCTTGGCATCTTGCCAGGCGTACGCATTGGCAGTGCAGCCGAATGCGGCCATCGAGATCAAGGCGATTGCTGAACGACGCATGTGGAACTCCCTTCGGAATGGTGATCAGCGGCGCGCCGGCGCCGGTGGCGGTGGCGGCCCGGCGAGGTTGCGCTGGTGGCGGAGCGATTCGAGATTGTCGCGGAACAGCACGTCGCTGTAGGGATTGCCGTCTTCATCGAAGCCGCGCGCTCCCTGCGCAATCCAGTCGTAGACCCGCGCACGCAGCGGGCGCGCCATGCGCTGCGTGGTCTCGTCGACCACCGGCGGCATTCGCGGATAGGTCTCCGGCGGCGTGCAGTTGAGCATCGTGTAGAGCAGGCTGTTCTCGGGCTCCGAGGGCTGCACCAAAAATAGATCGGGATTTCGAAAGCTGACCGCTGAGATCAGCTCGTATCCGGCATTAGCCGGTTGATCCAGCCGCAGACCGCCCATCGCAGTGACGTTGTGGCAGCCCACGCAACCGCCCGACAGCCAGATGTCGTGGATATCGAGCACCGACTCCGGCAGCCCGCTGCCCGGCGCCTCGTAGATCATCCCGTAGGTCATCGGCTCGGCCGACAAATCCTCGCAGTCGGTCCCGACATCGGTCAGGAATCCGCCCTTGGGTCCGTCGGAAATGTTCCATGCCGGCCAGGCGAACGCGATCGCAGGTTGCAGCGCCAACGTGAATACGGCGAGTCGGATCAGAAGATTCATCAGGATAAATGTAGCGCAGAGCCAGCACGGTAGCGACCCGGACATCGCCATGTTGTGACCGAATGCCGGGTTGGTGCTCCAGCGGAGCCGATCAAGGCGTGGCCGCAATGACAATCGCGAACCGCGGAACGGCGCAGGGCGGGCCCTGGCCCGCCATCACGATCCCCATTCGACCGATGCGTGCGATGCGGAGCGAATCAAGCGAATCAGGACAGGCATCAAACTACAGGCAGCGTCGGCTAGGGCAGTGGGCGGATACTGCATAGTGCAAAACATGACCTGACCCTGCTTTTGCCCGCTTTTGACCCCGCTTTCCATTCACAGCATGCTGGTCGGGCCACCGGTTGCGCGCATAGTGTCTGCACGGACATTGGCTGCCGACAGACCTGCGGGACGCGAGCATGAGCACAGCAGAAACGACCGCCTCCGCGCAGGAGTCCGGCCAAACCGGCAGCGCGGCGCCGCCCCACCATGTCGAAACCGTGATCATCGGCACCGGGTTCGCCGGCCTGCTGGCGGCCATCCGCCTGCAAAAGGCCCGCTGCGAGGACTTCGTGCTGCTCGAGCGCAGCCCCGAGCTGGGCGGTACCTGGCAGGTGAACTCCTATCCCGGCGCCGAGGTGGACGTCCCGACCAGCCTGTACTGCATCTCGTTCATACCCTATCGGTTCAAGAAGTCGTTTGCCCCGCAAAGCGAACTGCTGGCCTACACCAACCACATCATCGAGAAGTTTGGCCTGCGCCGTTACGCGCGCACCCAGCAGACGGTGAGCAGCCTGGTCTATGACGAGCGTGAGTCGCTGTGGCGCGTGCAGACCGAGGCGGGTGAGAAATACACCGCCCGTTTCGTGATCGACGCCAGCGGCGTGCTGGCCAATCCGCACACGCCGAAGATCGCCGGCGCCGAGTCCTTCCAGGGCGCGATGTTCCACTCCGGTCACTGGGACCACGCGGTGGCGTATGCAGGCAAGCGCGTCGGCGTGATCGGCTCGGGGTGTTCGGCCGCCCAGATCGTGCCAGCCATCGCCGGCAAGGTCAGCCGGCTGACCCTGTTCATGGGCAAGGCGCAGTGGATCCTGCCGCGCTCGGACCGGCAGCACGGGCCGGTGGAGCGCTACGTGCGCACCCTGCCGGGCATCCGCCACGCCATCCGCCTGCTGGTGTTCACCTTCTACGACATTCGGTTCGTGGCATTCCGGCGCTTCCCGGGGCTGTCCGGCGTCAGCCGGCTGGTCAAGGGACACTACCGCCGGCGCCTTCAGAAGCAGCTGGACACCCATGTCACCGACGACAAGGTGCGCCGCCACATGATGCCGGACTACGAACTGGGCTGCCGGCGGCTGATACCCACCAATACCTACCTGCCGGCGCTCGCGCGCGCGAACGTGGACGTGGACATCAGCGGCATCGACCGCATCACGCCCACCGGCATCCGCACCAAGGATGGCAAGGACGTGGCGCTGGACGTCATCGTCTACGCCACGGGCTACTACGCCTACTCGAACCTGAAAAAGGCCATCACCTTCCAGGTGCACGGACTGGGCGGCCGCAGCCTCAACCGCGAGTGGGAAGAGAAGGTGGCCTCCTACAAGGGAATCACGGTGTCGGGCTACCCGAACTACTTCAAGGTGAACGGCCCCAACACCGGCACCGGGCACAGCTCGCAGCTGTCCTACATGGAAGCGGCCACCGGTTACATCGTGCAGGCCATCCGCGCGGTGAAGCGCGACGCCAGCATCAAGGCCATCGACGCCAAGCCCGACCTGCAGGAAGCCTACATAGCCAACATGCGGCGCAAGATGCGCGACACCGTCTGGCAGAACGCCGCCTGCACAGCGTTCTACCGCCGGAACATGACCGAAGAGGTCACCAGCCTGTCGCCCGAACCAGCAAGCGGGTTCATCCTTTCGCGCACCTGGTTCCACCTGCGCGAATATCGCTTGCTGCGCTGAAAGCCGGCCGCGGGCGATTCAGGGCCCTGTTTGAGTGCCGTATCGCGTCGAGCGGCCCTGCTGCGGGCTGATGCAGCAAATCGATATGCATTGTGGGAGCCGCTATAGCGGCGACTGCGGAATCGCCCGATCGCCGCAGTCGCCGCCATGGCGGCTCCCACAAGGTGGGTGCGGCGCTGCGGCGATCCGGGCTGGATGAGTGACGAGGCGCTGCGAGCCGATGCCGACCCCCGAAACACCGGACCATGGTCCAACCATTCGGCCGCCGGGTGTAATCTCCCCGTGGGCCTGCGGTATTCGACGTAGGGCAAGCGCGCCCATACGGGGGTTGCACGATGCGTGTTGCTGCAGCGTTGTTGGGGTACGTGTGCGCGCTCGGGTGCGCGCCTGCGCTCGCGGTCGATGCGAACATCCTGCTGCCGGTGGCGGAGCTGCAGTCGCGGTTGGACGACGCGCCGTTCGAGATCGTCAGCGCCAAGCCCGCGCGTGGTTTGGCCGTGGATGTCGCGCTGAAGACCGAAATCCGCTTCGACGATGGAACGCCGCTGCGGGTCAAGATCCGGCCCGCGAACCCGGGCGCGAGCGAGTTCAACAACGAGCCGCGCTTCGAGCTGGCTGCCCACCGGTTGCAACGGGCGTTCCTCGACGAGGACGATATGGTGGTGCCGCCGACCGCATTGCGCATGCTGCCGCGCGCGATGCTGCACCCGCATGCACCGACGGTGAAACCGACCTTCCGCGGCTCCAGCCAGGTCCTGGTCGTGGTGCAATACTGGCTGCACAAGGTGAGCGGACCGGTGGAGATCTGGGACCCGCAGCGGTTCACGAGCGATCCTGCCTATGCACGCCATATCGCCAACCTCAACGTGCTGACCTATCTGATCCGGCACGGCGACTCCAACGCCGGCAACGTGATGCTGTCGACGGCGTCGGATAGCCCGCGCGCGTTCGCGGTGGACAACGGCGTCGCCTTCAGTTCCCCCGCCGGCGATCGCGGCTCGCGCTGGCGGGACATCCGGGTTCCTGCGCTGCCGGCGGCGACGGTCGAGCGGCTGCGCGCGCTCGATGCGGCGGCGCTGGAGCGCGAGCTCGGCGTGCTCGCCACCTGGCAGCGCAGCGATGACACATTCGAGCCGGTCCCATCTGCGCCGCGCCTGCAGGGCATGCGCGGCGTACGGATGCGCGCCGATCGCGTGCAATTGGGCCTGACCCCACGCGAGATCCGCGAATTGGACCAGCGTCGCCGCGCCTTGCTGGCGCGCGTCGATCGCGGCGAGCTGGGTACGTTCTGAGCATCCGGCGCACCATGCTGTGCGGTCTGCTGTGCGCCGGGTTCGCCGGGTTCGCCGGGTTCGCCGGGTTCGCACACGCGGAAACGTGGCGATACGCAGCGCCGGGTCGCGTCCTTGCGATCGGCGATGTACATGGCGCGTACCGCACGCTGGTCGACACCTTGCAGGCCGCGAAGTTGATCGACGCCGAACAGCGCTGGCAGGGTGGCGACGCGCAACTGGTCAGCGTCGGCGATTTGCTCGATCGCGGCGGCGACTCGCGGATGGTGCTCGATTTGCTGATGCGCCTGCAGCCCGAGGCGGCGGCGGCCGGCGGCCGTGTGCACGTGCTGCTCGGCAACCACGAGCTGATGAACCTGGTCGGCGAGCTGCGCGATGTCTCGGCCGGCGAGTTCGCGGCTTTCGCGGTGGACGAAACCGCCGCGGAACGCGATGCGGCTTTCGAAAGCTGGCGCGCGATTCCTGCGTCCGCTGCGAACGCTGCGTCACGCGAGGCCTTCGACAAGCGGTTCCCGCCCGGCTGGTTCGCGCGGCGCCGCGCACTGGCTTTCGATGGGCACTACGGCCAGTGGCTGCTGGAGCGTCCCGCGGCGATCGTGGTCGACGATACGCTGTTCATGCACGGTGGCGCATCGACCGCGCTGGCCGGCTACGATCTGGAGCGGCTCAACCGCGAGTTGCGCACGCAGCTGCTGGGGTACCTGACCGACCTGCGGCTGCTCGAGCGAGCGGGCTGGATCCACTTCGGGGTGCCCGGCGAGACTCGCGCTGCCGTGGTGCAGGCACGACTTGACGCTGCCGACACCACGCGCGCCGACGAAGCCGCTGCGGCCGCGACGCGGGTGCTGGCCTTCGATGAGGCGATGTTGTTCGGCTTGCAGGGTCCGCTGTGGTATCGCGGGCTTGCGCTGTGCCGACCGGTGCTCGCGCAGGACGTGGCCGAGACCATGGTGAGCCAGTTCGGCGTCGCCCGCGTGGCGATCGGGCATACGGTCGCACCCGCGCTGCATCCCACCTTGCGCCTGCGCGGCCGCGCGGTGCTGCTCGACACCGGCATGCTGCGCAGTGTGTATCGCGGTCGCGGCAATGCAACGGAGTTTGCGGCCGATGGTCTGGTCGCGATCGCCGACGACAGCACGCGCGCCGCGCTGCACGTCGACAGCGACAGCGTGCAGCTGGGTTTTCCGCGCGGCGGCGAGGCGCAGCTCGAGGCGCTGCTGCGCGAAGCGGCGCTCGGCCCGAACAACACGATTCGCGCACGCGAGCGCGGCAGCGTGCGCCTGCAGGTTGCCGGCGCATCGCTCGATGCGACGTGGTACCCGAACGTTGCCGGTGGCGCGCGCGAACTGGCGGCATGGCGTCTGGATCGTGCACTGGGTCTGGGCCTGGTGCCGACCACGGTGGAGCGCACGCTGGATGGCATCGAAGGCGTGTTGCAGTGGAAACCCGCCGGGCTGGTGACTGCGGATGCCGCGCAGCGCGGTGCTGCGGGCGGCGACGCATGGTGCGATCCCGGTGCGCAGGCCGAGCTGCTGCATGTCTGGGATGCGCTGATCGGCAATGCCGCGCGCACCCAGGACAGCCTCGCATGGATCGCGCGCGACTGGACCCTGCTGGCCAGCGACCACCAGCAGGCCTTCGGCGCCAGCACGGAGCTACCGGCCAACCTGCGCCGTCGCCCACTGCAGATCGGGCCCGAACTGTGCCGGCGACTCGGTGCACTCGACGCCGGGGGCGTGAAGTCGGCGCTCGCGGATGCCGCCTCGTCCCGCGAGCAGCGCGCGCTGCTGCGCCGGCGCGATCGTTTGCTGCGCGACACCGGCTGCGCCAGCGCCGGCTGAGCCGCCGGTCGTCAGGCGTCGATACGCCGGATCACGAAGGTACCGCTCACGGCCACCCCGTCGTTGTCGGTGGCGACCACCAGCACGACCAATTCCTGCTCGCTCCACAGCTGCGCGGTGCCGTGGAAGCGGTGCCGCATCGCATCGAAACGCAGCCAGTCGGGCAGCGCGCCACCGTCGGGCGTGCGCGCCGACAGCGTGAGCACATCGCCGGGGTCCTGGTCGACGAACAGGTTCGGCGGCAGGTAGTGCTCGAACGGCTCGCCGGCGCGCACTTCGGCGTGCGGGATCGGCTGGGTGAGTTCGGGTGCTGCGTTGCGCATGTTTTTCTCCGCGAGCAGCCGATACTCCTTGGCGATCAGCAACGCCACCGCGAACCAGAGTGCGGCCAGCGCCACGTTGAGCAGCGCGAACGCGGCCGCATCCATGGCCAGCCACGTGGTTCCGGCGAACACCATGCCGGCCTGCAGCAAATCGCCGAAGCGCCAGAAGAAGGTCTCGATGGTGGTCTTGCCCTCGTAGGTCTGCACCGGCGTGGTCGGCAGGAACAGCGCGTGGCGCAGCGCGGATGACGAGCTCGGCGCCGCCGGGTTTGGCGAGCCAGTCGACGACGACGGCGACGCGGAGGTCGGCGATCTCAGGGGTGGACGGCTCGACGCGTGAACTC
>JANOEA010000345.1:0-13998 GCA_031412975.1 Pseudomonadota bacterium
GGATCCGGCTCGCGGCCGCGGAAGTCGATGAAGCTGTCGAGGGCAGGGCGCGAGCCACCGACCGCGAGGATCGCGCGGCGGAACTGCTCGCCGGTGTCGCGATCCAATACACCAGCTTCCTCGAAGCGCGCGAAGGCATCGGCCGACAGCACTTCGGCCCACAGGTAGCTGTAGTAGCCCGCTGCATAACCGCCCGCGAAGATGTGCGAGAACGAGTGCGGGAAGCGGTGCCAATGCGGCGGGTGCATCACCGCCACTTCGTCGCGCACTTCGCCGATGACTTCCATCGCGCGCGCGCCGCGCGCCGGGTCGAATTCCAGGTGCAGGCGGAAATCGAACAGCGCGAACTCGAGCTGGCGGACCAGGAACAGCCCCGCATGGAAATGCCGCGCGGCGGTCATCCGCGCGAACAGATCGGCCGGCAGTGCAGCGCCGGTCTGCCAGTGGCGTGCGAACAGATCCAGCGTCTCGCGGGTCCAGCAGAAGTTCTCCATGAACTGGCTGGGCAGCTCGACGGCATCCCATTCGACGCCGGCGATGCCCGATGCGCTGGGCCAGTCGACTTCGGTCAGCAGATGATGCAGCCCGTGGCCGAACTCGTGGAACAGCGTGATCACGTCGTCGTGGGTCAGCAGCGAGGGCAGCGCGCCGACCGGTGGCGCGAAGTTGCAGGTCAGGAACGCCACCGGCAACTGCAAACCATCGGCATGCCGGCGCCGCGTGCGGCACACGTCCATCCACGCACCGCCGCGCTTGCCGGTGCGCGCGTACAGATCGAGATAAACACCCGCGAACGCATGGCCGTCAGCATCGAGCACGTCGAAGTAGCGCACTTCCGGATGCCACGACGGCACGTCATCGCGGGCGCGGAAAGCGACCCCGAACAGTTGCTGCGCGACCACGAACACGCCCTCGATCGCGCGCTCGGCGGGAAAGTACGGCTTGAGCTCTTCTTCGCTGAGCGCATAGCGCGCCATGCGCAGCTTCTCGGCCGCGAACGCCACGTCCCACGGCTCGAGCGTGCCGATGCCCAGTTCGCTGGCGGCGAACGCGGCCAGTTCGTCGAGCTCGCGCTGCGCCTGCGGTCGCGCGCGTGCGGCGAGGTCGTTCAGGAAACCCAGCACGCGCGCCGATTCGCCGGCCATCTTGGTGGCCAGCGATTCGTCGGCGGCATTGGCGAAACCGAGCAGCTGCGCGGATTCGTGGCGCAGCGCCATGATGCGTTCGATGCGCGGCGCATTGTCGAAGCGCCCCGCATGCGGACCCTGGTCGGAGGCGCGCGTGGCGTAGGCCTCGTACAGCGTGCGGCGCAGCGCGCGATCCTGCGCGTAGGTCATCACCGCCACGTAGCTCGGGTGCTGCAGGGTCACGCGAGCGCCGGGCACGCCCGCGTCGCTGGCGTACTGCGCGAGCATCGCCCGCGAGGAATCCGGCAGGCCGGCCAGCGCGTGTGCGTCGGTCAGATCCAGATGCCAGGCTTCGGTGGCATCCAGCAGCGCCTGTTCGAACTCGGTCGACAGCTTCGACAGCTGGTTGGCGATCTCGCGGTAGCGGCTGCGCGCGGGTTCTTCGAGCGCCACGCCGGACAGTTCGAAGTCGCGGATCGCCTCGTCAACGATGCGCTGCTGGGTCGGCGACAGCGCGGCGAAGCCGGGATCGGCGCGCACATCGCGCACGGCCTCGTACAGCGCGCGATTCTGGCCGAGCTCGGTTTCCCAGTCGGTGATCGACTCCAGCGCGGCACCGTAGGCTTCGCGCAGCTCGGCGGAATCGCGCACCGAATGCAGGTGCGAGACCGGCGCCCAAGCGCGCGCGAGGCGATCGTCGAGATCCTCCAGCGGCTGCATCGTGTTGGCCCAGTTGCGCGCGCCGCAAGCAGCGGTCAAGGCATCGATGCGGCTGCGGTACTCGGCCAGCAGGGTGTCGATCGCAGGCTCCACCTGCGCGGCTTCGATCGCGTCGAAACCCGGCAGCGTGGTGTCGGCAAGCAGGGGGTTGGGGTGCGACATGCGGATTCCAGCCACGGGGGACTTCCAAGCTTGGGTGCGCGGCGCTGGGCTTTCAAGCGCCACGCCGCGTAAGCTGCGCGGCATGAGCCTGCCGGACTGGACCGCCCTCGTCGACGCCGTACCGTGGTTTTCACGGCTGTCGGCCGATGCGCGCACCGAACTGCTCGCGCGCTTCCAGCCGCTGAGCCTGCGCGGCGGCCAGGCGCTGTTCGAGGCCGGCAGCGAGCCCGACGCCCTGTACGTGCTGGTGGCAGGTTCGCTGGGGGCATTCCAGGGCGGTCCCGGCGGGCGCTTCCTGGGCCAGATCGTGGCCGGCGAGACCGCCGGCGAAACCGGCTTGATCACCGGTCGCGTGCGCAGTGCCACGGTGCGCGCGCTGCGCGACTCCGAAGTGCTGCGGCTCGCACGCGGCGACTTCGACCAGCTGGCCCGGACCGAGCCCGAGGCGCTGCGCGCGATCGCGCGGCTGGCGATCGACCGCGTGGTCGGCGGTGGTGCCGCGCGCGCCACCACCGGCCCGCGCACGCTCGCGTTGCTGCCGCAGACCGAGGGCCTCGACGCCTTGCCTGCCGCACACGCGCTGGCGGTCGCACTCGAACGCCACGGCAAGGTCGCGATCGTGCACGCCGGCAGCGAAAGCGGTCGCGATGCGGCCAGCCTCAACCGCATCGAGGCCGAGCACCGGATCGTGATCTACGTTGCCGCGAGCGGCCCCAGCGAGTGGCGTTCACTGTGCCTGCGCCAGGCCGATGCGCTGATGTTCGTCGCCGCGGCCGCCGGTTTGCCGGCGCCGTGGTCGGAGCTGGTCGCCGGCACCGGCGCGCCGCTGCCGCGACCCGAGCACCTGGTGTTGGTGCATGCGGGCAAGCCGCGGTTGGGCGCCGGCCGCCGCTGGCGACAGGAGCGTCCTCTCGCGCGCCTGCACCACGCGCGCGATGCCGGCGACTGGGCGCGCATCGCGCGGCTGGTGACCGGGCGTGCGATCGGGCTGGTGCTGTCGGGCGGCGGCGCGCGCGGCTTCGCGCATATCGGCGTGGTGCGCGCGTTGCGCGAGGCCGGCATCACCATCGACGCGGTCGGTGGCACCAGCATCGGCGCGGTGATCGGCGCCGGGGTCGCGGCCGACTGGTCGACCGAGGAGATGCTGGACGTGTACCGGCGCGCCTTCGTGGCCAGCAATCCGCTGTCTGATCGCACCTTTCCGTTCGTCTCGCTGGTGTCGGGCCGCAAGGTCTCGCGCCTGCTGCGCGAAGCCTTCGGCGAGCGCGACATCGAAGACCTCGTGCTGCCGTTCTTCTGCTTGTCCTCCGACCTGACGGCCGGCGCATCCGCGGTCCACCGTTACGGCGTGCTGTGGCAGTGGCTGCGCGCTTCGATCGCGATTCCGGGCGTGTTGCCGCCGGTGTTCCACCACGGCCGCGTGTATGTCGATGGCGGCGTGATCAACAACCTGCCGGTCGACGTGATGCGCGGCGAGCAGTTCGGCGAAGTGGTCGCGGTCGATATCGGCGGCGACCATGCGGTGATGCCGGGTGCCGGCATCGACGAATTCGACCTGCCGCCGCTGTGGCGCATGGTGCTGCAGTGGTACACGGGTCGCCGCCGGCCCTCGATCCTGCAGATCATGCTGCGCGCGGGGATGGTCAACTCCGCGCTCGCCACCCATTCCGCTCGCGCGTCGTCGACCCTGCTGATCACCCCGCCGCTGGCCGAGATCGAACTGCTCGACTGGCGCCGCTTCGACCGTGCGGTCGACATCGGCTACCAGCATGCGCTGCGCGTGATCGGCGGCCAGCGCGATGCGCTGGCCGAGGATGCGCCGCTGTTCGAGACGTAGGGCGGGCATTCTGCCCGCCGCTTTTCCACGCCAACAAAAATCTCATCGCGAATTCGGCGGCAGGTCCGGGGGACCTGCCCTACGGCGCGCGGATATCGGTGGTGCGCCTACTCCGCGGGCGCGGCCAGCGTGCGCGCGAAGAACGCGTCGATCGCCTCATACACGTGGGTGCGGATCGGCGTGCCGACCAGCCCGTGCTTGCCGCCGGGATAGGTCATCAGCTCGAACGGGAATGCGCGTGCCTGCAGCGCGGCCATCAGCGCGGTGCTGTTGGTGAACAGCACGTTGTCGTCGGCCATCCCGTGCACCAGCAGCAGCTTGCCGTCGATTGCATCGGCGTGGGCGAGCACGTTGCCCGCGCGGTAGCCGTCGACGTTGGCAGCGGGGTGGTCCATGTAGCGTTCGGTGTAATGGGTGTCGTACAGCGACCAGTCGCTGACCGGTGCCACCGCCGCTCCGGCATGGACCAGGTCGCCGCTCTTGGCCAGCAGCATCAGGGCGAGGTACCCGCCATAGCTCCAGCCGAACGCGCCGATGCGCTGGGCATCCACCCCCGGTTGCGCGGCCAGCCATTCGAGTCCGACCCGCTGGTCGGCCACCTCGAGCGTGCCCATGCGGCGGAACAGCGGGTCTTCGAAGGTCTTGCCGCGGCGCGGCGTGCCGCGATTGTCGAGCGCGAACACCACGAATCCGCGTTGTGCCCAAAACTGGCTCAGCAGATCGGTCACGCCGGTGTTGATGCCCACGGTCCAGTCGCGGCGCACGAATTGGCGACCCGGGCCGCCATAGAAGCGCACGATCGCGGGATAGCTGCGCGCGGGATCGAAGCCGGCCGGCTTGAACACCGCGTAGTGCAGCGTTTGTCCATCGGCAGCCGTGAGCGTGCCGAACTCGGGCAGGATGTGCGCTGCGCTAAACGGCGCATACGCGTGGTCGGCGTCCAGTGCATTGGCTTCGAGCACCGCGCGCTGGTCGCCATCGGCGGCGAACAGGCGCACCCGCGGTGGCGTGTCGGGCGCCGAGTGGGTGGTGACGAACACGCTGGCGTTGGCGGCGAACACCGCTTCGTGCCAGCCCTCACCCTCGGTGATCTGGCGCGCTTGCCCCCCGTCGAGCCGGTGCGCGAACACGTGCTTCTGCAGCGCATCGGGACCGGGTGCATGCACGTAGACCAGGCGCTTGCGCGAATCCAGTGCGAGCACGTTCTCGATCGCCCACGGCGTATCGGTGATCTGCCGTTTGAGCTTGCCATCGAGTCCATACAGGTACAGCTGCTTGCGTCCGCTGCGCTCCGACGACCACAGGAAGGAGTCGCTGCGCGGCAGGAAACGCAGGTCGTCGTGCAGGTTGATCCAGGTGCGACTGGTTTCGGTCAGCAGGGTCGCCTGCCGGCCGTCGCGCAGATCGTGCAGCACCAGGTCGAGCCGGCGCTGGTCGCGCGACTGGCGCTGGAAGCTCAGCCGATCGCCGTCGATCCAGTTCACCCGTGTGAGGTAGATGTCGGCTTCGGGGCCGAGATCGATCGCGGTGGCGGCGGGCAGTTCTGCGGCGGGTTCTTTCGCCGCGGTCGGGATCGACTGCACGAACAGTGCGATCCCCACGTTGGGCTTGCCCGCGGCCGGATAGCGCTGCTCGATCACCGCAGTGCGATCAGCGTAGATCTCGAAGCGTCGCTCCAGCGGCACGGCGGCCTCGTCGATCCGCGTGTAGGCCACCGCCGATTCGTCCGGCGCCCACCAGTAGCCGGTGAGGCGATCCATCTCTTCCTGCGCGACGAACTCTGCCACCGCATACGACACCGTGCCCTCGGCGACCGGCGACAGGCGCCACTCGCGATTCGCCTGCAGGTCGATTGCCCACAGCGCGCCGCCGCGCACGAACGACACGTAGCGGCCGCGCGGCGAGATCCGCGGATCGGTCGCGAAACCGTCCTCGGCGCGGGTCAGCGTGCGCAGCGGATTGCCGTCGCGCTGGCGCAGGTCGAACAGGTACAGCCCGCCGTTGAGCGGAAACAGGATCGCGCCGCCATCGGGCGCGTGGAAATACTCGACGATGCCGCTGAACGCGGCGATCCGCGCGCGCTCGCGGCGCGCCTTCTCCTCGTCGGACAAGGTCTCCGCACCGGGCGCGAGCAGATCGGCATCGACCAGCCGCCGGGTGTTGCCATCGGCGATCCGGTACTCCCACAGATCGAGCCGGTTCTGGTCGTCGTCGCGGCCGCGCAGGAAGGTCACCCGCGCGCCGTCGGGTGCGAGCTTGAGCAACCGCGGCGCCGGACCCGACAGCGGTGGTTCGGCGAACAGGCGCGCGATGGTCAGGGGCTCGGCGCGGGCGGTCATCGCAAGGCCGAGCAGCATGAGCAGGACGGAAATCCGCATGGGGGCGAGGACAGTGGCATCGGGATCGGTAGCTTAGCCCGGATGCATCCGGAGGTTGCGTGGACGCGAGCGCAACCCTGCATTTCCGGGGTTTGCGGCGCGCGAGCCGGCGGTCCTTCGACTCCGGCGCTGCGCGCCTGCGCTCACCCTGAACGGGTTTACTGGGCGAGCGCATTGCCCACAACCCGTTCACCCTGAGCGCAGGGCCGCAGGCCTGGAGTCGAAGGGCGCGAGTTCGGTGGTTCGACTCCGGCGCTGCGCGCCTGCGCTCACCATGAACGGGGCATGGGTGCGCCTGCGCTCACCCTGAATGGGTGTATTGGCCGTCAGGCCAGGTAACCGCCATCGACCGCGAAGCTCGCGCCGGTGATGTAGCTGGCCGCGGGCGTGCACAGGAATCCGATCATCGGTGCGATCTCGCTCGGTTGCGCCACGCGACCCAGCGGCACCATGCGCAGGAACTGCTTGAGGATCTGCTCGTTGGTGGTCAGCGCGCTGGCGAAGCGGGTGTCGGTCAGGCCCGGCAGCACCGCGTTGACGCGGATCCCGTGCTGCGCGAGTTCCTTCGCCCAGCCTTCGGTCATCGACAGGATCGCCGCCTTGGTCATCGAGTACACGCCCTGCAGCGCGGCCGCGCGACGGCCGTTGACCGAGGCCACGTTGACCACCGCGCCACCACCGCGCTCGCGCATCACCCGGGCGGCCTTGAGCGTGGTGTAGAAATAGCCGCGGATGTTCACCTCAACGGTCTTGTCGAAGGCATCCATGCCCATCTCGAGCATCGGGCCGAAGTACGGATTGGCCGCCGCGTTGTTGACCAGGATGTCGGGGAACAAGCCGCGGTCGGCGACCGTCTGGAACAGCGCATCGATCGCCGCGGCATCGCCGATATGCGCGGCGATCGCGCTGGCTACCCCGCCGTCGGCGCGGATCGCCGCGACCACCGCCTCGCAGGCATCGAGCTTGCGGCTGGATACGACCACATGCGCGCCGAACGAGGCCAGCAGGCGCGCGGTGGCCTCGCCGATGCCGCGCGAGGCACCAGTCACGATCGCGGTCTTGCCGGTCAGGTCGAACAGTTGCTGGTGCATGGAGACTCCAGTCCGGATTGGGCCTGGCGGACTGCCGTGCGCGCCCCCGGCACGATCCACCGCGGTGCCCGTACAAAGTGCCCGTACAAAGTGCCAGTACAAAGTGCCAGTACAATCAGCCGAGCATATCAAACGCCCCGGGGCCCATGACGCAAGCGACTGTGTTGATCACCGGTGCCGGATCGGGCCTGGGCCGCGCACTCGCGCGCCGCTACGCGAGCGCCGGCTTCGCGGTGTGCTGCGCGGACATCCGCCTGGAGCGTGCGCAGGAGACGGTCGCACTGCTCGGCGGCGACGCGCACTTCGCGCTGGCCTGCGATATCGGCGACGATGCCGCGATGGCCGCGCTGCGCGATGCGCTGTTCGCGCGTTGGCCCACCCTCGACGTGCTGGTCAACAACGCCGGCGTCGCCTCCGGTGGCAGCCTGGTCGATGCACCGATGGACGAGTGGCACTGGATGCTGAACCTGAACCTGCTCGGCGTGGTGCGCGGGTGCCGATTGTTCGCACCCGCGATGATCGCGCGCGGGGCAGGCCAGATCATCAACATCGCCTCGTTCGCGGGGCTCGCGGGCGCACCCGGCATCATGAGCTACGGCGTGGCCAAGGCCGGCGTGGTGGCGCTGTCGGAGGCGCTGCGCGCGGAACTGCATGCGCGCGGCGTGCGGGTGGCCGTGGTGTGCCCGTCGTTCTTCCGTACCAACCTGACCGAGAACTTCCGCGGCAGCGCGAAGATGCATGGCGTGGCCAATCGATTGATGGACCAGGCGCGCGAGAATGCCGACGACATCGCAGCCGCGGTGTTCGCGCAGGCTCAGGCCGGCAGGTTCCTGATCCTGCCCACCGCGGCCGAGCGCTGGAGCTGGCGCCTGAAGCGCTTCCTGCCGGAGCTGTACTTCCGCAAGCTGCTCGCGCTGACCGGCGCGCGCGCGCCCGAGGTGTCGCGGTGACTACGCGCCGGGGCGCGAAGTCCAGTGCGAAGCCGCACAAGGCGGAGGTCGACGCCGCACCGACGCCGGCACCAGCACCAGCGCCGCCGCCTCCCGAATGGATGATCTACGGCGCCAACGGCTACACCGGGCGCATGATCCTCGAGGAGGCCGTGCGGCGCGGCCATCGGCCGATCGTCGCCGGGCGCAATGCGAGTGCGGTGGATGCGCTGGCATCGTTGCACGGCCTGCCGGCACGCGCCTTCGATCTGGCCCATCCGGCGACCGCGCGCGCGGGGCTCAACGGGGTCGGCGTGGTGCTGCACTGCGCGGGCCCGTTCTCGGCCACCTGCGCGCCGATGCTCGAAGCGTGTCTGTCCACGGGCACGCATTACCTCGACATCACCGGCGAGATCGAGGTGTTCGCGCACTGCCACGCCCGCCACCCGCAGGCGCTCGAACGCGGCATCGTGGTGATGCCCGGCGCGGGCTTCGACGTGGTGCCGACCGATTGCCTCGCGGCGATGCTGGCCGCCGAGTTGCCGCAGGCCACATCGCTGGTATTGGCCTTCGAGGCCGAGGGCGGACCGAGCCCCGGTACCGCCAAGACCAGCGTCGAAGGACTCGCGCGCGGCGGCTGCGTGCGCCGCGACGGCGTGCTCACGCCGGTGCCGCTGGGCTGGAAGTCGCGCAGCTTCGATCGCGACGGCGTGCCGCGCAGCGCGATGACGATTCCGTGGGGCGATGTCTACACCGCCTTCGTGACCACCGGCATTCCCGATATCGAGGTCTACATGGCGATGCCGCCGAAGACCATCGCCCGTGCGCAGCGTCTGCGCCGCCTGCAGCCGCTGCTCGCGCTCGGCTTCGTGCAGCGGTTCCTGAAAGCGCGCGTGCACTCCGCGGTCAGCGGGCCGTCCGCCGGCACCCGCGCGCGAACCGGCTGCGTGGTGTGGGGCGAGGCCCGCGATGCGCACGGCAACCAGCGGCACGCACAGCTGCACACGCCCAACGGCTACGATGTGACCATGTGGGCCTCGCTGGGTATCGTCGAGCGGCTGCTCGGGGATCCCGCGCCGCGCGGCTACTTCACGCCGTCGCAGCTGATGGGCGCGGACTACATCCTGCGCATGCCCGGCGTGCGCCGCATCGATCCGGAGACCGCGTGATGAAGCACGAGAATGCAGTCAACGTGCTCGGCGGCGAACTGGCCGACTGCAGCCACGCGCCGCTGACCGGCTGGTTCCGCGACGGTTGCTGCAACACCAACGCCAACGATCGCGGCATGCACACCGTGTGTGCACTGATGACCACCGAGTTCCTCGCTTACAGTCGTGCGCACGGCAACGATTTGAGCACGCCGCAGCTGGCGTCCGGTTTCCCCGGCCTGAAGCCGGGCGATCGCTGGTGCCTGTGTGCGGCGCGCTGGCGCGAGGCGCACGAGGCAGGTGCCGCACCGCGCCTGGTGCTCGCCGCGACCCACCAGAATACGCTGCGCCTGGTGCCGCTGGCCGTGCTCAAGCCCTACGCGATCGATCTGGAATAATCGAGCCGCGAGCTGCCGGGGCGCGCGCCACCACGCTCACTTGGGCGGATCGCTGTGCCACGGTGGGGTCGGCATCTGCACGTACAGCTGCTTCAGGCCCTCGCTCCAGGCGCTGCGGATCTCGGTCAGGTACGGATCGCCCTCGTCGAGACGCTGGGTGATGCCGACCCGCAGGGCGTTGTTGTCGATCACCAGCACGTCGATCGGCGGTCCGACCGAGATGTTGGAGCGCATGGTGGAGTCGAACGAGATCAGCGCGCACTTGACCGCGTCCTGCAGGCTGGTTTTCGGGTTCAACACACGGTCGATGATCGGCTTGCCGTACTTGATCTCGCCGATCTGGAAGTAGTTGGTCTCGCGCGCGCTCTCGATGAAGTTGCCTTCCGAATAGACCAGGAACAACCGCATGGGCTCACCGGCGATCTGCCCGCCGACGATGAACGAGGCCGAGGCGTCGATCTGGTTGGCGCGCATGTAGTCGCCGTCGCGCCGCTGCACCTCGCGCAGTGCATTGCCCAGGGCGCCCGCGATGTCGAACATCGAGCTTGCGTTGTAGAAGCTCGGCAGGTTCGGGTCCTTGCGTGCCAGGTGTTCGACCAGGCTCAGCGCGTTCTGGGTCACCGACAGGTTGCCGGCCGACAGGGTCACCACCACGCGTTCGCCGGCGACTTCGAACACGCGCATCTTCTCGAAGCGGCCGACGTTGTCGACGCCCGCATTGGTGCGCGAATCCGACACGAACACCATGCCCGCATCGAGCTTCATGCCCAGGCAGTAGGTCATCGCAGGGTAGCCATCAGGCGGCGATCACGTCGGTGGCCGAGAAGAACTCGAGGTCGATCTCATCGCCGAGACGATACAGGCGTTCGAGGTAGCGCGTCAGGTACTCGCGCAGGCCATCGGCGAGGATCTCGTCGATGCGGCCATAGCGCGTCTCGGCGGCCAATACGCCGGCCAGGCGCACGATTTCCGCGCGGCGCCCGCCGCGCAGGCGTTCGAGCACGGTCAGGAGCGCGCTGCTGCAGCTGGCCAGCGAGCGTGGCATGTCCGCGCGCAGGATCACCAGCTCCGCCACGCGCGCCGGGGTCAATGTATCGCGATAGATCTTGCGGAAGGTCTCGAATGCCGATAGCGCCTGCAGCATCGCGCTCATCCGGTAGTACTCGGCCGCCGCACCGTCTTCCGATGCCGCCTGCTCGCCGGGCAGGTCGAAATTGGTGTCGAGCAGGCGTACGCCGAAATCGGCGCGCTCGATGAACGTGCCCAGGCGCAGGAATTCGTAGCCTTCGTCGCGCCCCATGGTGCCGATGGTGACGCCGCGGAACGCACCCGAGCGGCGCTTGACCCAATCGAAGAACGCGGTCGGGCCGTCGGCGGCGATCTGCTCGAAGTCCATCTCGCGCAGGCGCAACCAGGTGCTGTTGATGCTCTGGTACATCTCACCGGTGATCGCCCCGCGCTGGGCGCGACCGGATTCGCGCGCGGCGCGCACCGCAGCGAAGATCGACGAGGGATTCTCCGGATCGTGGATCAGGAACTGCAGCACCCGATCGGCATCGATCGCGCCATGGCGCTCGGCGTAGGCTTCGGCCAGATCCAGCGCCTCCAGCGCGCGCTCCCACGCACCGGTGCCCGCGCGCCGGGTGCCCAGGCGTTCGGGCAGCAGCGAGGTGCGATGGGCCAGATCGAGCAGGCGCGCGGTGTTGTCCACGCGCTCGATATGGCGCGACAACCAGTACAGATCGCTGGCGGTTCGACACAGCATCGGCCTACTCCAGGATCCAGGTGTCTTTGGTGCCGCCACCCTGCGAGGAGTTGACCACCAGCGAGCCGTCGCGCAGCGCGACCCGGGTCAGTCCGCCCGGCACGATGCGGATCTCGCGGCCGGACAGCACGTAGGGGCGCAAGTCGACGTGGCGCGGCGCGAGTCCGGCTTCGACGAAGGTCGGGCAGGTCGACAGCGCCAGCGTGGGTTGCGCGATGTAGCGCGCGGGTTCGGCGATGATGCGCGCGCGGAACTCCGCGAGCTCGGCCTGGGTCGCCGCGGGCCCGATCAGCATGCCGTAGCCGCCGGCACCATGGACTTCCTTGACCACCAGCTCGGACAGATGCGCCAGCGCATACGCGCAATCCTGCGGATCGCGCAGCCGCCAGGTCGGCACGTTGGCAAGGATCGGTTGTTCGTCCATGTAGAAGCGGATCATGTCCGGCACGTAGGGGTACACGGCCTTGTCGTCGGCCACCCCGGTGCCCACCGCGTTGGCCAGCGTCACCGTGCCGTTGCGGCAGGCATCGAACAGGCCCGGCACGCCGAGCATCGAATCGCCGCGGAACGCCAGCGGATCGAGGAAGTCGTCGTCGATGCGGCGGTAGATCACGTGCACGCGCTGCAGTCCGCGGGTGGTGCGCATGTAGACATTGCCGTTGCGCACGCACAGGTCCTGGCCTTCGACCAGCTCGATGCCCATCTGCTGGGCCAGGAACGCGTGCTCGTAGTAGGCCGAGTTGTAGGCGCCTGGCGTGAGCAGCGCCGCGGTCGGGTTTTCGATCCCGGTCGGCGCCACCGAGCGCAGGTTCTCCAGCAGCACGTCCGGATAGTGCTCGACCGGCGCGATCGACTGCTGCGCGAACAGCTCGGGGAACAGCCGCATCATCATCTTGCGATTCTCGAGCATGTAGGACACGCCCGATGGCACCCGCAGGTTGTCCTCCAGCACAACGTACTCGCCGGCCCCGGCGCGCACCACGTCGATGCCCGCGATATGCGCGTAGATGCCGCCCGGCAGGTCGACCCCGCGCATCTGCGGGCGGTACTGCTCGTTGTAGAGCACCAGCTCGCGCGGCAGCACGCCGGCCTCGAGAATCCGCTGGCCGTGGTAGATGTCGTCGAGGAACAGGTTCAGCGCCCGCACCCGCTGGCGCAGACCGGCTTCCAGCATCCGCCACTCGTCGGCGGGTATCACGCGCGGCACGATGTCGAACGGGATCAGCCGCTCGGTGCCGTCCTTCTCGCCATACACCGTGAAGGTGATGCCGACCCGGTGAAACGCAAGCTCGGCTTCCTTGCGCTTCTGCACGATGCGTTGCGCAGGCGTGCGCGCCAGCCACGCCGCGAACTCGCGATAGTGTGGCCGCGCGAGGCCTGCCGCATCGAGCATTTCGTTGTAGAAGTCCGCCATCGGGGCACCTTGCCGAGCCATGGCCGGGCGGAAGACCGGTCGAGGGTCGAGTGTTGCAGCGCATCAAGAGGATGGCAACCCGGTGGGTTTTGCGCGCTGTTCGCGCTGTTTTTCTCAGAGCCGAGCGCTCGTTTGCTGCCGCAAGGAACAAAGCGGTTTCGTGCCGCTGCCGCGGCCCGAGCAGGGGAGATTTGCTTGTCCAAATCTCCCCTGCACCCCCAAAGGACACCCCGGGTCGCCGCCGTCGCGCATCCTGCGCGCCGGTCCCCTGCGCTTCTCGGTCGTCCAGGGGTTCGCGCTTGAGGGCGCATCCTGCGCCCGGCGCGAACTCGCGCACATCCCTGTGCCGAGGCGAAAGGCGAGTTCGCCGCGCTGCGTCAGCGCCCACGGGAGCAAGTCGGGCGTCGCGCGGGAATCGCCGCGCGCCCAGTCGATCGCGGCGTCCCAGTGTCTCGCGGCGTCGTCCACTTTCCCGTGAACCCACGCCAGCCGCGCCTGCCGACTCTGCGTGTAGAGGGAAGCCGGATCGAGCGTGCGCAGCTCCTCCAGCGTCGCCGCCGCCGCGGGGTAGTCGCCACCTTCCAGCAGCGCATCGAAGAGCGCGTGCGCGCCGCCGAGCTGCGCGGCCTTGTGCTGGCGAAACTCCGCGGCAAATTCGCGGGCCGCGACGAACCGATGGCTCGCGAGGGCGACGCGGGCATTCATGAGGATGGCCGCGGTATTGAACGGCGCGCCGCCCACTTTCAGCGAAGCCTCGGTGGCGATGCGGGCGCGGTCGAGCCACTCCATGCGCCCCGTGATCCGGAGCCGGGTGAGGTAGCGATCGGCGAGTTGGTTCTGCGCGATGATGTCCTCGGGATCCTCCTTCACCTTCGCCTCGAGAAACCGCACCGCGCTGTCGAACGCCGCATCGCCTGCAAACGCGGGAGCCACCAGTGCAGCCACGGCCAGACCGAGCGCCAGCCGGAGTGAAAATTGAAACCCGAAATACCGAGCCTTCATGGGCAGAAAAAAGCCGTGCCGGCCACA
>JANOEA010000346.1:0-8959 GCA_031412975.1 Pseudomonadota bacterium
CCAGCCGCGATGCACGAAGGTCGCGTGCGGGCAGTCGAGGAAGTTCTCGAGACAGGCCTCGACGCCCGCGCGGAAGCGGGTCTTCATGATGAAGCGCGTCCAGCCGGGTTCGCCCACGGTGGCGATGCGCGGCACGGATGCCGGCACGCCCGCACCTGGCCATACCCACAGCAGACCGTCCTGTTCCTGCGTCGGGTAACACACGCCGCGCAGCTCATCCGACGGTTGCACGTGCTCGCCGAGGGCCGGTACCTGCGTGACCCGCCCCATGCCGTCGTACTGCCAACCGTGATACGGACAGCGCAGCTTGCCCCCGCACACCCTGCCCGCCGACAGCGGCGCGTGGCGATGCGCGCAGCGATCTTCGAGCACCGCCGCACGCCCCTGCGCATCGCGGAACGCCACCAGCGGGTGGTCGAACAACTGCAGGCCGAGCGGCCGGCGCGCGCCGAGGTCGCTGCTGCGGCACACCGCGTACCAGTGTTCGCGCAGCGCCGGGGATGCGTCGAGTTCTGCCGCCGGGTTCAGAAGTACACCTTCGACAAGCGCGTCGGGTCGGCCGGATACGGCTCGGGCGGCCGGAACACGCCCAGCCAGCGCCACCACAGCGGCTGCGTCTCGCGCGGATCGACCCGTGCATGCAACGCCTGCCACGGCGCGTTGGGGCTACGGTGGTGCTGCAGGTTGTAGTTGAAGTTCAGGAACAGCCAGCGGACCGGTGTCGGCAGGCGCAGGTCGAAGGCGCCTTCGATGCGATCCAGCGGCGTGCGCAGGTGGTAGATCCACTGCAACGACGAATAGCTGAATGCGAACGCCGCGTACATCAGCAGCAGGGTCTGCCAGTGCCAGCCGAACAGCCAGCTGCAGCCGATCCACCAGCCCAGCGCGAACACCGCTTCGCTGCGCAACAGGCTCCAGTCGTGCGCGGTGAACTGCGCGAACGCGCGGTTGTAGCCATCCATCGAGGTCCAGCGCACTGCGAGCGCCTTGACCCGCGAATATGGCACCAGCGGCAACAGCAGGGTGGCGAGAAAGCTGGCCAGCCAGATGCCGCCGAGCACCGCGAAGTAATACAGCCCGACCTTCAGCGCCGGGCGTTCGCCGGGCAGGATGTACTCGGCCAGTTCCGCGGGCGAGCGATTGCGCTGGTGATGGCCCTCGTGGTTGACCCGGATCAGGGTGTAGGAACTGCCGAACAGGGTCGAGGCCCATGCGCCGATCGCCCAGTTCACGCGCGCCGATCGGTGCCCGTTGCGATGGAAGCACTCGTGCATCATCGAGAACACGCCCTGCATCACCAGGCAGAACAGGATCAGGATCGCCACCTTGACCGCCATGCCCAGCGGCGCGTGCATCGCCTCGATCAACCCGAACCACGCCAGCGTCTGCGCGGCGAGCACGGCGAGGTTGTGCCGGTCGAGCCCGATACGTGGTGCGGAGCAAGCGCGTTCGATGGCCATCGTCGATTGCATCGGCGTTGTAAGGTTGCAGCACCGATCATATGCAATCGTCGCCCGTCCCGCATGCACCCGTCGACCGCCGAACCTTCCGCTCGCCCTGGCGACCCGGCGCTCGCCGAGCGCTATCGCCACGCACTGCGATCGGCGGCGGTCGACCCGCGCCCGACCGCCGCCAGCGCCGATTGCACCCTGCTGATGGTGCGCGGCCTGTTCGGCGGCTGGATCCCCAACCACTTCCGCGCGCCGCTGCGGCACTTCGGATTGCTCGGCTGGCAGGTCGGGATCGGTCACACCGCAGCGGCCGGCACCCTGGCGCAGAACGCGACCTCGCTGGGTGTGCAGATCGACCAGCTGATCGCCGCCGGACGGCGCCCGATCTTCCTCGCCCACAGCAAGGGCGGACTGGAAGTGCTGCTGGCGCTGGCGCACTCTGCCGCTCGCGCCCGCGCCACGGCCGGACTGATCGGCGTGCAGGTACCGCGCGGTGGAGCGCCGTACCTGGAACACCTGTTCGGCAGCGCGGAACATCGCAGCCGCGACCTGCCGCTGCGGATGGCCGAGCGCGTCGAAGCAACGCTGCTGGGCGCGCTCGGCGCGCGCGCCGCATGCGCGGAGTTGAACACGCCGAGCGTGCGTGCGGTGGCCGAACGCCTCGATGCGGTCGTTCGCACGATCCCGTCGCTGATGGTCGCGACGTCGGCGCAGCGCATGAGCAGCGTGCTCGAGTTGCGCAGCAGGCACCTCGAACACGCTCATCCGGGGCAGGCGCATGACGGTGTGTTCCTCACCACCGACCAGATCTGGACCGATGCGCGCATGCTGATGCTCGATGGCATCGACCACGCCCAACCCTCGGTGGGCGGACTCGGCTTCGCGCACCAGCACTTCTGGGCCGCGCTGCTGGCCACCTTGCTCGACTGAGCGCGCGAAGCGGCCACCCCATGGATCAACCGCAAGCCCCGATCCCGTTCGCCTTTCGCCTGCTGCAGCGCTTCGAGCGCTATCTGGCACGTCATTCGCCGCTGGGCGACCCGGCCGTGTACGACAACCAGCACTTCGACTGGCTACCCGCGCTGGAGGCGCGCTGGCAGGAGATCGCGGCCGAGTACCGGCAACTGCTCGCCAGTGCCGAGCCGATCCCGCCGTTCCACGAGATCTCGCCCGAACAGCTGCCGATCACCAGCGATGCGCTATGGCGCACGTTCGTGTTGTTCGCCTACGGCAAGGCCGCCGAGCGCAACTGCGCGCTGTGCCCGCGCACTACGCAGATCCTCGGCAGGATCCCGGGCATGCAGACCGCGATGTTCTCGATCCTCGAACCCGGCAAGCAGCTGCCGTGGCATCGCGGGCCCTACAAGGGACTGCTGCGCGTGCACCTGGCCCTCGAAGTGCCTTCCGAGCGCGAACAGTGCTGGCTGGAAGTCGACAATCTGCGACTGCATTGGCAGGAAGGCCAAGCGCTGGTGTTCGACGACACCTTCCAGCACCGCGCGGCGAACCTCGCCACCACCCGCCGCTGCGTGCTGTTCCTCGACGTGTTGCGCCCGCTCGAGCCGCGCGCGGCATGGATCAACCGCACACTGATCGCGCTGTTGCGGCGCAGTCCGTTCGGCGCGCGCGCGTGGAACGTGTTTCGCGGCTGGTATCGCAGCAACGGCATCGAATTCGATGCCTGAGCTGCCGCTGCCACGAACCCAGGCGCAGAAGTGGTGGGCCGGTGCGGCAACCATCGTGGTCTGCGCCATGTTGTACACCGGTGCTTCGCTGCTTACCCGCGAGCGCGCAGTGTTGATCCCGATGTTCGACTGGGAAGCGGCGATCCCGTTCTGGCCGTACACGGTGTGGATCTACCTCATGCAGTACCCGATGCTGCTGATCGCATTCAGCGCCTGCCGCGACCCGGCCCGCTGCGGCCGATTCCTGTATGCCGCGGTCATCGTGCAGGCACTCGCCGCGCTGACCTACGTGCTGTTCCCGATCAGGTTCCCGCGCCCGCCGCTGCCACCCGCGGGCGAACTCGATGCCATCACCACGGCGCTGGCCACCACGCTGCACGCGATCGACGTACCGGTGAACTGCTTTCCGAGCCTGCACGTCAGCAGTTGCCTGTTGGCGCTGTTCCTGGTCGCCCGCGAGCGCGCGTGGCTGGTGGCCTGCTTCGCGATCGCAGCGGCGCTGTGCATCGCGAGCACCCTGACCTTCAAGCAGCACTACTTCATCGATCTTCCGGCGGGGGTGGTGCTGGCGGTAGGCGGCTGGTGGATGGCCGGGCGGCTCTGCCGTCGATGAGGCCGCGCCAGGTGCGTTGATCGACCGACTCCGCAGCGACGATGGCACGCGCCGCGCGTCGATCGCGGCTGCTTGACCTCGGTCAAGCCTCGCGCTGCCGCAGCGGCTAGAGTCGAAGCCGAGGGCGCCGGAAAGGCGCACACGGGAGCGCAGATGAACGCTGCGACGGCAGGCGACGAAGGCAATGCGGCGGAGTCCGCGATCGCCGAAGTGCTGGCCGCGCAGGCGCAGGCCCGGGCCGAGGTCGAAGCCGCGCGCATCGCTGCCGGAGCGCGCCTCGAGCGCGCGCGCGAGGAGGCACGCAGGATTGCCGCGCGCGCGGGCACGCGGCTGCAGGACGCGCTGGGGCGCCACGATGCCGCGCTGCGCGAAGCCGTCGCACGGATCGACGCGCAGTCTCCCACCGATGCCACCGCCCCGATCGACGCCGCGCGGATCGCCGATGCGGTGCGCACGGTCGCCGCCGAACTCACCGGGGGCTCGCGATGAGCAGCGATGGCGATCTCGACTACGCGCTCGCGCGGATCGCCGCGATCCGCTCGCGTCGGCCCGGTCCCGCAGCGTGGCGCGCGCTGGCTTCGTTACGCGGCTTCAGCGCCACGCTGGCCGCGGCGCGCAACGCCGGCCTTGCCGCCTCGCTGGTCGACATCGACGCGAACACGCCACCGCATGCGGTCGAGCACGCGCTGCGCACAGCCTGGCGGGTCGAAAGCGCCGTGTTGGCCAGTTGGATGCCGGCGCGCTGGCGGCCCGCGCTCGGGGCCTGTGCCGCATGGTGGGATCTTCCGCGCCTGCGCGCGGGCTCCTCGATCGACGGCGAAGATGCAACGCTCGACGCATTGCGCGCCGAGTTGCCGGCCGGGCACCCGACGCCCGACGCCGCGTGGTTGACCTTGCTGCTGGATCGCCTGCGCATGGCCGGAGCGATCGGCGACCCGGCGTTCGCGCGGCTGGGTCGCCTGCTCGCCGCGCATCGCGCGCAGTTCCTCGCGCTGCCGCCGGGCAATGGTTGGCCGCTGCGCAGCGAGTTGGAATCGGTGCTGCTCGGATTCATGCACACCTCGCCGCCGGGGCCCGCGACCGCGTTCGCCTGGGTTGCCCTGCGCGCGCTCGACCACGAACGGCTGCGCGGCGCGCTGCTGCCGCGCGCGGTGCGGGACGCCGCGGCATGATGCGGCCGCGGCCAGCACGCTGGTTCGACGCGCTGGTCGCGCGCGACGACACCACCCTGCTGCTCGAAGCACTGGCCGCAACCGGCACGGTGGAACTCGAAGCACGCGAGGCGTCCGCGCTACCGGAGGAACTGCGCCAGGCCCAGCCCGGGCTCGGCGAGTTCGCGACGCTGGAAGCGCGCTATGGCGCCTACTGGCCGCGCGACCGCTCGCGTCCCTCGCGCTTCCCGGAGTCCCCGGCCGCCACGCTGGCGCGCGGGCTCTCCGCGCTGCGCGAATGGGCAACCACCGCGGAACCGCAGATCGGCGCGCTGCAGGCGCTCGACGAGCGTCGCGCGGCGACCGCGGCATGGCTCGCCGCGCTGACCGCGCGGCACGACGCCGGCAGCTTGCTCGCGCCTGGCGGGCTCGCAACCTGCGGGCCCGGCCTGACCGCGGCCCTGTTCGAAGCACCGGCGGAGCAGGCAACCGGGTTCGCTGCCGGCGCGCTGGAACTCGCACTGCCCGCCGCCGAGGGCGAGCGCCGCGGCCTGCTGCTCGCGGACGCGGCCAGCGCGGCGCGTACGCAGGCCGCAGTGCTTGCCGGGCATGGCCGCTGGTGGCCCGCACCGGCCTGGCTGCGGGGCGAATTGTCGGCGAGCCTGGCCGCCGGGCACGCGGAAATGTCGCGGATCGATGCCGAGGCTACGACCCGTCGCGCTGCACTGGACGCGGCCGCGGCAGCGCACGGCCTGGTCGGGGTGCTCTCCGACCTCGCACGCCTGCGCTGGTTGCTCGGCGCCGTGCGCGGCCTCGGCAGCGAGGGCCTGTTCGCGCGGATCACCGGCTGGACCTCGGATCGCGACGGCGCGCGGCTGCACGCGGCGGTCGAGGCCAGCGGTGCACGCGCGCTGCTGCACTTCCCCGCACCGCGGCGCGAACTCGCGCCGCCGCTGCTGCTGGCCAATCCCGCGTGGGCGCGGCCATTCGAGCTGTTCGCGCGCGCCTTCGGCATGCCCTCGCGCGACGAGGCCGACCCGACGCCGGTGCTGGCCGTGGTGGTGCCGCTGATGTTCGGCTACATGTTCGGCGACGTCGGCCAGGGCGCGGTGCTGCTCGCGGTCGGCGTGTGGCTGCAGCGGCGCCACCCGCTGGGCCGCCTGCTGATGTGGGGCGGTGCGATGTCGATCGTGTTCGGCTTCGCGTTCGGCAGCGTGTTCGCCCGCGAGGACGTGATCCCCGCGTTGTGGCTGCATCCGCTGTCGCACCCGCTGACCGTGCTGGTGGTGCCGTTGATCGCAGGCGCGCTGCTGCTGGCGGTCGGGCTCGGGCTGGCCGCGCTCGGTGCATGGTGGCGGCATGCGCTCGGCGACTGGCTGCTGCGCGAAGCCGGCGCCGTCGTGTGCTGGCTCGCACTGCTCGCCGCGCTGTTCGATCCGCGGGCGCTGTGGATCGCCGCGGCCGGCGCGGCATGGATGGCGCTGGGACACGCGCTGCACGCGCGCCGTGCGACGGCGCTGCTGTCGGGCCTCGGCGAATGCCTGGAGCGCACGCTGCAGCTGTGCGTGAACACCTTGTCCTTCGCCCGCGTCGGCGCCTTCGCGCTGGCCCACGCCGGGCTCGGCAGCGCGGTGTCGGCGCTCGCCGACGCCACCTCGCACCCGCTCGCCGCCGCGCTGGCGATGTTGGTCGGCAATCTCGTGATCCTGCTGCTGGAAGGGCTGGTGGTGTCGATCCAGGCCACGCGCCTCGTGCTGTTCGAGTTCTTCGCCCGCTTCTTCACCGCGACCGGTCGCATGTTCGTGCCGCTACCGCCGCCCCCGAGCCAACCCCAGGAGGCCTCATGACCGCGACCCCCGCCACCACCGTCCCGCCGCACCTGAAACTGCTGATCGGCGCACTCGCGATCGCGGCACTGTTCGGTACCGCGCTGCTGCTGTTCGCCCCGCTCGCGCTGGCGCAGGACGCCGCAGCGCGCGGGCCGCTCGACGCCGCAGCCACCTGGGCCTTCGCCGCCGCCGCGTTCGCGACCGCTGCCTCATCGATCGGTGCCGGCATCGCGGTCGCCCGCGTCGGCAGCGCCGCGATCGGCGCACTGGCCGAAAAGCCCGAGCTGTTCGGCCGCTTGCTGATCTTCATTGGTCTTGCCGAAGGCATCGCGATCTACGGCCTGATCGTGTCGATCCTGATCCTCAACCGGATCGGATGAGCATGGGCGCGATCGTGTTCTTCGGCGCCGAGGCGGAGGCCGCAGGCTGGCGGCTGGCCGGCCTCGACGCGCGGGTCGCGCCCGCGCAGGGGCTGGCGGATGCGTTCGCTGCAGCGTGCCGCGACGCGTCGCTGCTGCTGCTCGATGCCGCTACCGCCGCGCGCCTGTCGGCGCCGTTGCTGGCTGCTGCGCGCAGCGCCAACGCGCCCCTCGTATGCGTATTGCCGGCCACCGGCGAACACGCGAGCCCCGACCCGGTGGTTGCCGCCGCACGTCGCCAGCTGGGGATGGACGAATGAGCGTCGAGGCGCGCAAGGCCGCCCTGCTCGCGCTGGTCGAGGACGACCGCAGGCGCCAATGCGATGCGCTGCGCGACGCTGCCGAGGCGCAGGCCGCAGCGCTGCGTGCGCAAGCCCATGCACAGGCCAGGGCGCGGGTGCGCGAGGCGCTGTCCGCGGCACGCGAGCGCCGCGATGCCGCGCTCGCCGCCGCACAGGCGCGTCGGCAGACCCGCGAGCGCCTGCTGCGCCAGGGCCGCGCAAGCGCCGCGCTCGGTGCAGCGTGGACCGCGCTGCCGGGCGAACTCGAGCGGCGCTGGCGCGAACCGCCCGCCCGCAGCGCGTGGCTCACAGACGCACTTGCGCGTGCGGCGCGCGAGCTCGACAGCGGCGGCACGGCATGGCGGCTTCGCCACGCCGACGGCCTGCCGACCGCGGAACTCGACGCTGCGCTCGCCTCTGCGCCGGTGCGGGTCGATTGCGCCGCCGACCCATCGCTGCGCGCGGGCCTGCGCATCGCGCGCGAGGGCAACGTGCTGGACGCGAGCCTCGACGGATTGCTCGCCGATCGCGATGCGGTCGCCGCGGCGATCCTGCACCGACTGGAGGAAGCGCCATGAGCCGCGCCGTGCTGCGCTGGATCTCCGGCCCGGTGTTGCGAGCGGTGCGCGAGGGCGACTTCGCGATGCGCGAAGCGGTCGCGGTGGGCGAGCGCGGCCTGCTCGGCGAAGTCGTGCGCATCGACGGCGCGGAGATCGTGGTGCAGGTCTACGAGGACACCACCGGCCTGCGCCCCGGCACGCCGGTCGAAGGCAGCGGGCTGCCGCTCGCGGTCGAACTGGGGCCGCACCTGCTCGGCGGCATGTTCGACGGACTGCTGCGCCCGCTGGGCAATCCGCAGGAGGCGTTTGTCGCAGCCGGTGGACGCAGCGCGCCCGCACAGGCGTTTGGCTTCGAGCCCGCAATCGCGGCCGGGGCTGCGGTCGCAGCAGGCGGCTTGCTCGGTCGCCTGCGCCGTGGCGACGCCCCGCCGCAGGCGCTGCTGTGCCCGCCCGGACTGGCAGGCGTGATCGACTGGATCGCCGCTGCAGGACCATGCACCGACGTCGACCCGCTGTGCGCAGTGCGCGACCCGGCCGGCGCCGTTCATGCGATCGCCGCGCGCCAGCGCTGGCCGGTGCGCACGCCGCGCCCGGTGCGCCGCCGCCTGCCGGCCGACGCGCCACTGGTCACCGGCCAGCGAATCCTCGATTCGCTGTTCCCGGTCGCACTCGGCGGCAAGGCGGCGATTCCCGGCGGCTTCGGCACCGGCAAGACCGTGCTGCTGGAGGCGCTCGCGCGCGGCTGTTCCGCCGACGTGATCGTCTACCTCGGCTGCGGCGAGCGCGGCAACGAGATCGCCGGCGTGCTGGAGGAGTTCCCGCAACTGACCGACCCGCGCAGCGGCCGCTCGCTGATGGAGCGCACGGTGATCGTGGCCAATACTTCGAACATGCCGGTCGCCGCGCGCGAGGCGAGCATCTACAGCGCGATCACGGTCGCCGAGTGGTTCCGTGACCAGGGCCTCGACGT
>JANOEA010000347.1:0-1859 GCA_031412975.1 Pseudomonadota bacterium
GGCGGTAGCGGGAACGCTGGCGCTGCTGATGCCGCTGTCGATCCCGTTTCTCGTCTATGCGTTCATCTCGGGCGTGTCGATGCGCACGCTATCCATGTCCGGAGTGATCCCGGCCATCATCTGCGCACTTGCGCTGATCGCAGTCTGTATCTGGTATGGCCGCAAGACCGGTTGCGACAATGGCGACCAGCGAGCCAGCGCCGCCGAGATCTGGGCCGCGACCAAGGACGCCGGTCCCGCGCTGCTGATGCCGCTGATCATCATCGGCGGCATTTGGTCGGGCATCTTCACGCCGACCGAGTCGGCCGCAGTAGCCGTGGTGTACGGCCTCGCGGTCTCGCTGTTCCTGTACCGCGACCTTACCTGGCGCGATATTCCGCGCCTGCTGCTGAGCGCGTTCCAGACCAGCGCGACCGTGATGCTGGTCATCGGCGCAACCGCCGCGATGGCCTGGCTGCTGACGGTAGAGCAGGTGGCGGTCCAGCTTGCGGCCTGGGTGCAGGACGTCGCGCATGCGCAGTGGCTGTTCCTGCTGCTGGTGAATATCGCGCTGCTGGTGCTGGGAATCTTCATCGAGCCGCTGCCGGCGCTGCTGCTCACTGCGCCGCTGTTCCTGCCGCTGGCGAAGGTGTTCGGGGTCGACCTTGTACACCTCGGGGTCATCATGACTGCAAATCTGGCGATTGCGCTCTACACGCCTCCGGTCGGCGGAACGCTGTTCGTGGCGGCAAAACTCGCCGGTGCGGGCATTGGCGAGATCACGCGGGCACTGGTGCCGCTGATGGCAGCGACGGTCGCGGTGCTGATGCTGATCACGTACTTTCCATGGCTGACCCGGATCCTGCCGCAATTGATCCTCTGAACTCGAACGGTACGGAGTAAAGGAGAATTGTCATGCACGCATTTCTCAAGCCCGGAATTCTGTTCTCGATCGGCCTGCGCAACGCCATCAAGCACCCCCTCACGGGCGTGTTCTACGTCGCGCCGCTCGGCATCTGCCTGTGGATTCATCCGGAACTGATCTGGTCCGGGGCCGCGCCGTGGATCGCCGCGGCGCTGGCGCTTGCGGTGTACTACCACGCCTGCGTCATCGTCGGAGCGCAGGATGCCTGGAAGCTGGTGAATGGAATTGCACGTCGCCTGAACGAACGCGACCTGGCGCCCCTCGCGGAGGACGCCGCCGCCGACGGGCTGAACCGGCGCATCATGCGCGGCCAGTTCGGCTTCATGCTCAACACGCTGCGCGAAGCGCATCAGAACCTTCGTGAAATCGTCGGCCAGGCCCGTGCAAGCGCCACCGCGGTTTCCACGGCCACCGAAGATATTGCGGCGGGCAACGAGAATCTTTCCCGGCGCACCGAGCAGCAGGCCTCCACGCTCGAACAGACGGCGGCTGGAATCGAGGAGTTCTCCTCGACCATCAAGCAGACGGCCGCCAACTGCGGGCAGGCCAGCGAGGCTTCGCGCAAAGCGGCGGATGTCGCGCACTCTGGCGCCGATGCCGTTCACCGCGTGGTCGATACCATGCAGCGCATTGCCGCGAGTTCGCGCGAGATGACGGAAATAGTCGCCCTCATCGACGCCATCGCGTTCCAGACCAACATCCTTGCGCTAAATGCGGCGGTCGAAGCCGCGCGCGCCGGCGAGCAGGGCAGGGGGTTTGCCGTGGTTGCGGCGGAGGTTCGCGCCCTCGCGCAACGCAGCGCCGCGGCGGCAAAGCAGATCAAGACGCTGATCGAGGCTTCCGGCGAGGCGATCGGGGAGGGCAATTCGCAGGCCACGGCAGCCGGCAAGGTCATCGACGAGATGGTGGCCGGGGTGCGCCAGGTAAACGCGCTGCTTGCCGACATCGCGGTTGC
>JANOEA010000348.1:0-3250 GCA_031412975.1 Pseudomonadota bacterium
GGCGCCATGACGCGCGGCTTTCGCGGCACCTTCCAGTACAGCCGCCGCGCGGTGGAGCTGGTCTGGAGCACCAGCCGGCCGCTGACCTTCGCGCTCGCGGCATTGACGCTGATCGCCGGCCTGCTGCCCGCGGCGATCGCATGGGTCGGTGCGCAGATCGTCGATGCGGTGGTCGCGGCCGCTGCACTCACTCAGTCCGGTGGCGATGCGGACATCCGTGCGGTGTTCTGGCTGGTCGCGCTGGAGGGCGGGCTGGTGACTGCGATGGCCGCCGCGCAGCGCGGCATCTCGTTCTGCCAGTCGCTGCTGCGCGCGCAGCTCGGCCAGCGCGTCAACGAGATGATCCTCGACAAGGCGCTGACCCTGGACCTGACCCAGTTCGAGGACTCGGAGTTCTACGACAAGCTCACCCGCGCGCGGCGCGAAGCGTCCAGCCGCCCGCTGTCGCTGGTCAACCGCACCTTCGGACTGGCGCAGAACCTGATCGCGCTGCTGAGTTTCGCCGCCCTGCTGGCCGCGTTCTCGCCGTGGGCGATGCTGGTGCTTCTCGCGGCCGGCCTGCCGGCATTCATCGCCGAAGCCAAGTTCTCCGGCGACGCGTTCACCCTGTTCCGCTGGCGCTCGCCGGATACGCGCATGCAGATGTATCTGGAGACCGTGATCGCGCGCGAGGACGGGGCCAAGGAGGTCAAGCTGTTCGGTCTGGGCCCGCTGCTGCTGGATCGTTATCGCGCGATCTTCCACAAGCTCTACGGCGCCGACCGCGCGCTGGCGCTGCGGCGCGACAGCTGGGGGCTCGGCCTGGGCCTGATCGGCACGCTCACGCTGTATGGCGCCTACGCATGGATCGCCTTCACCGCCGTGATGGGGCGCATCACGCTGGGCCAGATGACGATGTACCTGATGCTGTTCCGCCAGGGGCAGTCGTCGGTCTCCGCGATACTGTCGTCGATCGGCGGCATGTACGAGGACAATCTGTACCTGTCGACGCTGTACGAATACCTCGAAACGCCGGTGAAGATGCACGCCGGCAGCGCGCTCGCGGGCAGCGATCCGAGCGACGGCATCCGCTTCGAGAACGTCAGCTTCAGCTATCCGGGTGCCGAGTCGCCGACCCTGCACCACATCAACCTGCACATCCGTCCTGGCGAATCGCTGGCGCTGGTCGGCCAGAACGGTTCCGGCAAGACCACCCTGATCAAGCTGCTCACGCGGCTGTACACGCCCGACAGCGGGCGCGTGCTGCTCGACGGCATTGACCTCGCCGACTGGGATGAAGCGGCGCTGCGCGATCGCATCGGAGTGATCTTCCAGGATTTCGCGCGCTACCAGCTGCGCGTCGGCGAGAATGTCGGCGCCGGCGACGTCGCGCACTTCGAAGATCGTGCGCGCTGGCACGAGGCCAGCGAGAAGGGCATGGCCAGCGATTTCATCGAAAGCCTGCCCGCCGGTTACGAGACCCAGCTCGGCAAGTGGTTCAAGGACGGCCGCGAGTTGTCCGGCGGGCAGTGGCAGAAGATCGCGCTCGCGCGGGCCTTCATGCGCGACCGCGCCGACATCCTGGTGCTCGATGAGCCGACCGCGGCGATGGATGCGCAAGCCGAGGCGACCATCTTCGAGCACTTCCGCGCGCTGTCGAAGAACCGCATCGTGATCCTGATCTCGCACCGCTTCTCCACCGTGCGGATGGCCGACCAGATCGTGGTGATCCAGCACGGCCGCATCGTCGAACACGGCAATCACGAACTGCTGCTCGCGCAGGCGGGACATTACGCGCACCTGTTCTCCCTGCAGGCGCGTGGTTACCAGTAGCCGCTGCGAGGCGAGCGCGGAAGCGAGGCTCCCCAGTGCCCTTGTCGGCGCTGGCTGTTGCCCAATCGTGCTCCAGTGCCGCATTCGAGCAGTTGGGTGGCGTAGAACGTGCGTGCGCAGCCGGCGCAGACACGCTCGGGCAGGGTGCAGGCGATCTTGGATCGCAGACCGGGGCCGACCGCGCCAGCGCAGCAGAACACATGGCCGGTCGCCGCGGGGTCGCCCCAGCGTGGGCAGGCGATTGCGGGATCGGCGGCCACACTGCGTTTTGACAGACAGCCCACCCACAAGGATCAGCGCCATGCGCCTGCATGCCGTGTTCGTTGCCGCCGCCCTGCTGCTGTCCCCGCTCGCCCCTGCGCAGACGGCGCAGTGGCTCGCCGGGCCGCTGTTCTACACGCCGGCAGTCGACTTCACGACCGGATACTCGCCCAACGGTACGGGCTATTTCGTTTCGCAGGCCTACATTCCCAGCCCGCCACAGCCGACCGTGGGTCAGGGTTTCTACGTGCGGATCACGATGTCGGGCATCGTCTCGCCGGCCGTGGGCCGATTGATGGCGGTGCACTTCGTGCCGCCCACGGGCACCAGCGTGCTGGTCGACCCGGTCAACGCACCGGTGCTGTGCTTCTATCGCCCGATGAACGGCTCGGGCACCTACGTCAACTTCACCAATCAGCCAGTCACTGACCTCAGCTTCGGCGGCAACCTGCGCGTATTCGGCTGCCCGCAGCCGACGGCCGGCGGCACCCCGTATCCGATCGTGTCGGTGCCCGGCGGCACTGCCTTCCAATTCCCGCGCCGCGATCCGCAGAACCCGAATGCGCCGCTGTGGCCGATGGGCAGCCAGGCCAGCTACGAGTTTTACCTCCCGGTCGTGAGCAACCGCACAATGGGTGGCTTCCTCCAGGCCGACCGCTTCATCGCGCCGATCCGGGCCATCCAGGGCGACGGTGTCGATCCCTGGACCTACCCCTACGTTGCGCTGCTGGTCGGTGCTGGCGCGGGCAGTGTCGTGGCCGACCTTGCTGCCTCGCTGCAGGTGCCACCGCCACCGCCACCGGCGGGGCGCGCCGGCATCTCTCTGCGCTGCACCAACAATGGACCCAACACCGCGAGCAACGTGAACTGCAATTTCAGCAACGTGCCGCTGACCGCGACCAACGTCAGCGTCAGTTGCAATCCGGCATCCAGCGTTGCGTCGTTGGCCGTGGGGGCTTCGATCTTCTGCTTCATCTCGATGGACCGCTTCTTCGGCTCGGCCGGCGTGACTGGCGTGGTGTCGTCGGCCAACAACGACCCGAATCTCGGCAACAACACCGTGCAGCTAAACATCTCCGGCGGCCTGTTCGACGACATCTTCGGCACCGGCTTCGAGCCGTTGTAGCGCGGCAAGGCGGGTTGGCAGCGACGACCGCGCAGTCGAGCGGGATTCCCC
>JANOEA010000349.1:0-3595 GCA_031412975.1 Pseudomonadota bacterium
CGGATACGCCGGCCTTCCTCGCTGCGGATCGGAATGTTCTGCAGGTTCGGATCCGACGACGACAGCCGGCCGGTCGCGGCCACCGCCTGGTGGAAACTGGTGTGCACGCGGCCGGTATGCGGATTGATCATCTCCGGCAGCTTCTCGGTGTAGGTACCGACCAGCTTCGCAAGCATCCGGTAGTCGACGATCAGCTTCGGCAACTCGTGTTCGTCGGCAAGCTCCGCCAGCGTCTCCTCGTTGGTCGACGGCTGGCCGGTCGGCGTGCGCGATTTCACCGGCAGTCCGAGCTCCTGGAACAGCACCTGCTGCAGCTGCTTGGGCGAGTCGAGACTGAACGGATGCCCGGCGGCCGCATGCGCCTGCTGGATCAGCGCATGCATGCGCGTGCGCATCGCATGGCTTTGCTGGCGCAACACCGCGGCATCGATCAGCACCCCGCGGGCTTCGATAGCGGCCAGCACCGGCACCAGCGGCATCTCGATGCCGGTGAACACCGCATGCAGGCTCGGCACGCTCTCGAGCCTGGGCAGCAGCGCGCGATGCAGGCGCAGGGTGATGTCGGCATCCTCGGCCGCATACTCGGCCGCGCGTTGCACGTCGACCTGCTCGAAGCCGATCTGCTTGGCGCCCTTGCCCGCCACGTCCTCGTAGTGGATGGTTTTCTCGCCGAGGTATTTCAATGCCAACGAGTCCATGTCGTGGCGCGTCGCGGTGGAGTTCCACACATACGATTCGAGCATGGTGTCGAAGGCGTAGCCCTGCATCACGATGCCGTGGCGGGCAAGCACGTGCATGTCGTACTTGCCGTGCTGGCCGATCTTGGCCTTGCGCGGATCCTCCAGCAGCGGCTTGAGTGCGGCCAGCACCTCGTCGCGATCAAGCTGCGCGGGCGCGCCGGCATATTCGTGCGCGACCGGCACATAGGCCGCGCGACCCGGCTCGACCGCGAATGAACAACCGACGATCTGCGCACGGTGCGGATCGATGCTGGTGGTCTCGGTATCGAACGCGAACGTATCGGCGTTGCGCAGGATCTCGAGCCAGCGCTCGAAATGGGCCGCGTCGAGCACCAGCTCGTAGTGGCGTTCCGGTGGTGGCGGGAGCGGTGCCACACCGGCCTCCGGATCGGCACTGCGCTCCGCCGCTGCCGCGTCACCGCCCGGCGACGAGGCCGCGCGCTGCCCGGTTTCGGCGAGGTCCTTGAGCGCCTGCACGAAGCCGTAGCGCCGATACAACTCGGCGAGCGTCGCCAAATCGGGCTCGCGGCGGACCAGCTCGTCGACGCCCAGCGGCAGCTCGAGGTCGGTGCGGATGGTCGCGAGCTGCTTGGACAGGGGCAGGTGCGGCACGGCCGCGCGCAGGTTCTCGCCGATCTTGCCGCCGACTTTGTCCGCGGCGGCGATCACCGATTCGAGGTCGCCGTATTCGGCGATCCACTTCGCGGCGGTTTTCGGACCGCACTTGTCGACGCCGGGGATGTTGTCGATCGCATCGCCTTGCAGCGCGAGGAAGTCGGTGATCCGCTCCGGCGGCACGCCGAACTTGTCGATCACTGCGGCACGATCCGACACCGTGCCGCTCATCGTGTTGACCAGCGTGATGTTGGGTTCGACCAGCTGCGCGAAGTCCTTGTCGCCGGTGGAGATCAGCACCTCGATGCCCTGCGCTGCCGCGCGCACCGCGAGCGTGCCGATCACGTCGTCGGCCTCGACCTCGGGCACCCGCAGCAGCGGAATACCGAGTGCTTCGACGATCGCGATCATCGGCTCGACCTGCGCCTTCAGATCCGGCGGGGTCGGCGGGCGGTTGGCCTTGTACTCCGGATACAGCGCGTGGCGGAAGTTCCTGCCGCTGGCATCGAGCACGAAGGCCAGGTGCTCGGGCCGCTGCTTGAGCGTGGCGCGCAGCATGTTGACCACGCCGAACAGCGCACCGGTCGGTTCGCCTTCGGCGTTGGACAGCGGCGGCAGCGCGTGGAATGCGCGGAACAGATACGACGAGCCGTCGATGAGGACCAGTTTTTCGCGCGACATGGCACGGCTCCGGCGACGGGGGCCACATTGTAGCCGTCGGGCATCGGGCCCACCCGACCCATCCAGGATCACGGGATCACAGGATCACAGGATCGTAGGGTGCAACGAGCGCAGCGAATTGCACCGCGGCGATGGATCGGTGCAATTCGCTGCGTTCATTGCACCCTGCGCGGGTCCCGGGTCGCTGGAGCCGCAGCATTCCGCAGATCACGCTGAAACGCGCGGATGGATGCCGATCCGGCTCGATCTGCTCTTTCTGCGCCCATCAGCGTCATCTGCGGCGAATGGCTCTTCAGGCAATCGGACCGCAGGCAGATGCATGGCGGTGCAATCCCGCGGAACCTCGACTGCGCTGAAAAGCGCAAGCCCGGCACGAGGCCGGGCTTCCGTCATTGCACGTTCCGGCTGGGCCGCGGCGCGTGCGGCGCCGCGGCCTCGCAGGATCAGCGGCGCAGCAGGGCCTGCTCCACCGCGTCGCCGTCGGCCGTGCCCAGCCAATGCAGGCCGACCCCGCCCTTCGGTACGTCGACCCACGCACCGCCCGTCCAGGCGCCCTTGCCAGTGCGAACCAGCAGCTGGGCCTGCACGCGATCGTCGAAGCGGCGCAGCTGGACGATCATCGTCGATTCGCCGCGGACGAAGCGCAGCGCCTCGACCGGGTGCAAGCGGACCGCGACGTCGGCCAGCAGGTCGAGCGGCAGCATCTCGTCGTTCCAGGCACCGGGCATGCCCTTGCCGAGTGCGACGGGTGCGACCGTGCCCGATCCGGACTCGAAGCCGTCGGCGAACAGGGCTTTGACCAGCGTCACCGAGGCGGTGTTGTTGGTCGTGCCCGGATCGACGATGCCGATCGGCGCGGTCACCGACGCGATGCGGGTGACCGACTGCGGCTGCGGCGCGACCAGCGTGTCGATCACCGAGAAGGTCACCGTCGAGCCTGCGGGCAGGTCCACCGCGCGGTTGATGATGCCGGTGCCGGTGGTCGAGCCACCGCAGGTGGCGCCATTGGTGACCGAGCAGGCGAACTGCGAGGCCGCCACGCCACTGGGCACTGTGCTCGCCACGACCGCGCCGAGCACGTTCGCCGGACCCGGGTTGCTGACCACGATGGTGAACTGTGCGAAGCCGTCACCCGGGCCGTACGAGCCCTGCATCGTCACCGACAGGTCGGCCACGTTGCTGGCGCGGGTCACCACCACCGTGTAGGTCCGCGTGGAAGACGGATCCTGCGCGGTGACCAGCACCGTGATGGTGTTGGTACCGACGTTGAGGGCGATCGGGGCCGACGCCGTGCCGCTGGCCACCGCCGTGCCGTTGACCGTCACGATCGAGGTCGCGACCGTCGTCGTCGGCGTCACGGTGAGGGCGGTCGTGGCGAACGGCACGCTGGCGGTGTAGTTCTCGATGCCGGTGGCGAACGCCGGGGTCAGCGTGCCCTGGCTGCCTTGTCGCTGTCGATGTTCGGGCTGTACGAGCTGCAATTGCCGTCCGCGCTGCAGTCGCGGCTGTCGCAGCTGTCAGGTCGTCTGCAGGGCGGTCAAATCCTGGGCGTGTTCCTG
>JANOEA010000350.1:0-10317 GCA_031412975.1 Pseudomonadota bacterium
CGCGCCGGTCGCCTCGCTGCTGCGCGACTTTTCCGCGCCCGTGCAGTTGCAGCGCGATGAAGCGCCGGCCGATCTCGCGCTGCTCGCGCGCCACGACAGCGATGCCTTCAATCGTTGGGAAGCGATCCAGCGGCTGGCCGAACACGTGCTGCTGGCAGGCTATGCGGGCAGCGATGCGCAGGGCTGGCGGCAGGCGCTGCTGGATGCGCTCGACGCGCTGCTGCGCGATCCGGCGCAGGACCCCGCCTTCGTCGCCGAGTGCCTGCTGTTGCCCGACGAAGGCTGGCTCGCCGAACGGATCGATGCGGTCGATCCGGTCCGCCTGCACCGCCAGCGCGAAGCATTGCGCGCGAGCCTCGGCCAGCAGCTCGCCGCGCCGATGGACCGCGCGCTCGATGCGCTGGCGGGCGACGATAGCACTGCGGTCGACGCGCGCGCGCAGGCGCGCAGGCGCCTGAAGAACGTGCTGCTCGGCCTGCGCACCGCCGCCGATCGCGATGCCGGTGCGTCGCGGCTGGCGCGGCAACTCGCCCAGGCGCGCAACATGACCGATCGGCTGGCCGCGCTGACCCTGCGCGTGCACGCCGCAATCCCGGGCGCGCTCGACGAGGCGGCCGAGTTCCAGCAACGCTTCGCGCACGACCCGCTGGTGATCGACAAGTGGCTCGCGCTGCACGCGAGCAGCCCGCAGCCGGACACACTGGCGCGGGTGCAGGCGCTGACCGCGGATCCTGCGTTCTCGTGGCGCAATCCGAACAAGGTGCGCGCCTTGATCGGCACCTTTTCGCGTAGCAACCGGGTGGGCTTCCACCGCATCGATGGTGCGGGCTACCGGCTGCTGGCCGACGCGGTGCTGACCGTCGATCCGCTCAACCCGCAGGTCGCCGCGCGCCTGGTCGGTGCGCTCAACGGCTGGCGCAGGCTGGAGGCCGGCCGCCGCCTGCTGATGCGCGCCGAACTGCAGCGACTGGCCGCGAGCGGCGCGCTGTCGCCGGACGTGGGCGAGATCGTCGGCCGCGCGCTGGCCTGAGGCGCTGCGATCCGCGCGACGCTGCGGCTAGCGCGACTTGCCCAGCAGGCTGCTCGCGGCGGAGCCGGCCACCACCAGCAACGCGCCGACCCAGCCCAGCCAGGCGATGTTCTCGGTTCCAATCCAGGTCGGTGCGATCGCGTGCACGATGCCGACGGTCAACACGGTCAGCAGCGGCGTGGTGGCGAGGATGGCCGATACCCGCGAGGCTTCCCAGTGCGCGAGCGCTTCGGCGAAAGCCCCGTAGGCACCCAGCGTATTGAGCGCGCAGAACAGCAGCGCGGCGACGTAGATACCGTCGAGTTCGAGCAGGGCCAGCGGTTCGGCCAGCGGCCACAGCAGCAGTGCCGAGAGCAGGTAGATCGCGGCCAGCACCTGGGTCGACGACCAGTGGTTGAGCAGCTGTTTCTGGATCAGCGCATAACCTGCCCACACCAGCGCGCCGGCCAGCACCAGCCCCGCCCCGAGCAGATAGTGCGTACCGGCGACAGCGATCGCGATCTGGTCGGCGAAGAACAGGCACAGACCCACCACGACAGCCAGCAGGCCGAGCCACTGGCCCACGCTGTAGCGTTCGCCGAATACGAAGATTCCTCCCAGCGCCATCAGCAGCGGGGCTGCCTGGATCAACAGCTGCGCATTGGCCGGGGTGGTGTAATCCAGGCCCAGCAGGTAACCGAGGTAGTTGCCCACCAGCAGCACGCCGGCCGCGCCGAGCATCCACCAGTGACGCTGCGGATGCCCGCGGTAGCCGGCCAGCCCGCCGCGCAGCGACATCCACAGCAGCAGCACGAGCGCGGCGAAGGCGAACCGCGCCCAGGTCAGCGTCCACGGGTCGATCCGTTCCAGCGCGATCTTGAGCGCCACCGGCAGGGTCGCCCAGAGGGCGGCGGTGATCAGCGCCAGCATGAGGCCGTAGCGCCAGCGACCGGAAGCTCGATGCAGTGGCATGCCCTGGCGCGCTGGAGGAGGACGCCCAGTATACGGTGCCGGGTTCAGTCCGAATTCACCGCGGGCGGCCCACGATGATGGCTCGACACCGACAGGAGAGGGTTCATGCGCGGCACTCGCGGCGGATTGCTTGGGGCACTGGCCGCCCTGCTGTTGGCCGGCTGCGCCACGTACTCGGATACGTACTATTACGACGACGGTTATGCCGGCGGCGACTACTTCTACGAGCGCGACCCGCGCGCTGTGGGCTCTGCGGTCGGATTCAGCTCCAGCTATGGCAACAGCTTCTGGTCGCCGGCATTCTCGAGCTACTACACCTCGATCCTGTACCCGCCCTACTGGCGCAGCTACGACCCCTGGTACACGCCAGGCTGGTACTACGGCAACGCCTACGCGCCGGGCGCGGGCTGGCATCTGGGCTGGTCGTCGTACTACGGCAATCCGTGGTGGCGCTCGAACTGGTACTCGCCGTTCCGTTACGGGTCGTACTACGCGTGGGGTGGCTACGGCGGCTACGGCCACGGCGGTTACGGCTACGGCGGCTGGTACGACTGGTATCGCCACGACTCCTCGCGCTACTGGCGCGATCGCGAGCGCACGCTGGGTCGCCGCGGCTACGAGCCGAGCCGGCGCTGGGGCAACGACAATAGCGCCAGCGAAGAAATGGAGCGCATCGCGCGGCGCAACGACGCTGCCGGCTATGCGCCGCGCGGATACGATCCCGGACGCAGCAGTGACTACGACGGCCGCAGTGGCGGCGGCGAGCCCAGTGCCTATGATCGGCGCGGCCAAAGCGCTGGCCGTTACGGACAGCCCTCGCGCTTCGGCAACCCGCAGTCCGCCGACCGCGAAGCCCAAGGCGGCCAGGCCTACGGCAGCGGCCGCAGCGCCCCTGACGATTCGGGGCGCTCGTATGGCACGCGCGAGTCCGGCTGGATCGCGCCGGCCGAGGGCGGTCTGTCGCGTCGCAACCGGCAGCCTGCCTATGGCGACGACACGCTCGGCGGCATGGCCAACGACGCGGCCGATCGCGGCGACGCACCGCAGCGCACCACCCGCTACCAGCAGTCGCCACGCGACGCGCAGTCCGGGCTGGAATCGCGCAGCAGCTACCGGCGGATCGACGCGCCGCGGCAGGAATACTCGCGGCCCGCTTATGGCCAGGATGGCGGCGGCGACGCGCGGCGCCAGCAATCGCCAAGCTACGACGCGCCTGCGCGGGAGCAGACCCAGCGCTCCGAGCAGCCCGAGCGCTACGAGCAGCCCTCACGCCGGGATGCACCGCGCTACGAGGCACCGGAGAGTGACAGCAGCTCGCGCTACGAGTCCGCGCAGCGCAACAGCAGCCCACGCTACGACGCGCCGGCGCGCAGCGAAAGCCCGCGATACGACGCACCTGCACGCGACGACAGTCCACGCTACGAACAGCCCGCGCGCGAAGAGAGCAGCTCGTCGAGTCGCGAACTCGACCGCCTGAGTCGCGATCCCGAATAGTCGACCGCGGCCGCCCGCGCTGCGCGGGCGAAAAAAAAGGGGCGCTGCGCCTGCCGGCACAACGCCCCCGGGGTAAGCGGGTTGGATCAGACCGCGAGGCGGGTCAACGCATCGTTGAGCGTGGCGCGGCGCTTCTGCAGCGACTCCAGCACCTGGTTGGCGGCGGTGCGATCGCGGAATTCATCGAGCGCCATGTCGATGCGGCCAATCTCGATGATCAGGTCATGGCGGAGGAAGACGGGGTCGTTGGTGTACTGCGAGGTCATGGCGCTCATTGGGAATCTCCGGTTTCAGTGCGGTCGGATACGCATATGCAGCTGGCGTGCCAACCATTCAGATACGCCCCAGGGCATGGATTGGAGGCATCGCCTGCCGCGGGTGACCTGCCGCGTCACAAGCTGACCGGTCTCTGCCGGGTCGGGTCAGATATTGCGGGTCGAAGGCTCGAACGACACACCGGAGTGAGGCGCCGGAGCCATGGCATCTGCAGACGCCGGCTGAAGGCCGCGCGACAAAAGCCGTCGGCATGCCAAGTCCGGGGCGCTGCATCTAGAATCCGCCCTCCGATAACTGCGCAAGACCACCCGGAATCAGCATGGACCTCACGCGTACCTGGGACGTGATCGTGGTGGGCGGCGGCCATGCCGGCACCGAAGCCGCGCTGGCGGCGGCACGGCTGGGCGCACACACCCTGCTGCTGACCCACAGCGTCGAGACCATCGGCCAGATGAGCTGCAATCCGGCGATCGGCGGCATCGGCAAGGGCCACCTGGTGCGCGAGATCGACGCACTCGGGGGCGCGATGGGCCGCGCGGCCGACCGCGCAGGCATCCAGTGGCGCACGCTCAACGCCAGCAAGGGTCCGGCGGTGCGGGCGACCCGCTGCCAGGCCGACCGTGCGCTGTACCGCGCCGCGATCCGCGCGATGGTCGAGTCGCAACCGCGGCTGTGCATGTTCCAGCAGGCAGACGACGACCTGCTGCTGGAGTCCGGCCGTGCAGTCGGCGTGCTGACCCAGACCGGCCTTGCGATCCGTGCACGCTGCGTGGTGCTGACTGCCGGCACCTTCCTGGCCGGCCAGATCCACGTGGGCTTATCCCACCACCAGGGCGGCCGGGCCGGCGATCCGGCCGCGCAGAGCCTCGCGCTGCGACTGCGCGAACTGCCGCTCGGCCAGGGGCGGCTCAAGACCGGCACGCCGCCACGCATCGACGGCCGCAGCATCGACTACAGCGAACTGGTCGAGCAGCCCGGCGATACGCCGCGGCCGGTGTTCTCGTTCAGCGGCAGCCGCGCCGACCACCCGCGGCAGGTGTCGTGCTGGATCACCCACACCACTGCAAGTACGCACCAGATCATCCGTGGCGCGCTGGATCGCTCGCCGATGTTCACCGGCGCGATCGAAGGCACCGGCCCACGCTACTGCCCGTCGATCGAAGACAAGGTGGTGCGCTTCGCCGACAAGGACTCGCACCAGATCTTCATCGAGCCCGAGGGCCTTTCCACCCACGAGGTCTATCCCAACGGCATCTCGACCACGCTGCCGTTCGACGTGCAGGTGGAGTTGGTACGCACGATCCGCGGCTTCGAGAACGCCCACATCACGCGCCCCGGCTACGCGATCGAATACGACTACTTCGATCCGCGCGGGCTGCACGATACGTTGGAGACGCGCGCGGTGCCGGGTCTGTACTTCGCCGGCCAGATCAACGGCACCACCGGCTACGAAGAGGCCGCCGCGCAGGGCCTGCTGGCCGGCCTGAATGCCGCGCTGGCGGCCAGCGGGCGCGAGCCATGGTGCCCGCGTCGCGACGAGGCCTACATCGGGGTGCTGGTCGATGACCTGGTCAGCAACGGCACCATCGAGCCGTATCGCATGTTCACCTCGCGCGCGGAGTACCGCCTGCACCTGCGCGAGGACAACGCGGACCTGCGCCTGACCGACGTGGGACGCCGCCTCGGTTGCGTCGGCGATGCGCAGTGGGCGCGCTTCGAGGCGCGGCGCGAGGCGATCGCCCGCGAGCAAACGCGGCTGCGTGGGCTGTGGGCCGCGCCCAACAATGCGCTCGGGGCGCAGGTGCAGCAGGCGCTCGGAATCGAGATCAGCCGCGAGACCTCGGCGCTGGACCTGCTGCGTCGCCCGCAGCTGGACTACGCGCAGCTCATGCAGGTGGCCGGCATCGGTCCGGGCGTCGAGGAAGACGGCGTGGCCGCGCAGGTCGAAGTGGAAGCCAAGTACGCGGGCTACCTGCTGCGCCAGCGCGAGCAGATCGCGCGCGACCGCGAGCAGGAAAACCTGTCGATCCCAAGCGATTTCGACTATGCCGCGGTGCGCGGCCTGTCCGCGGAAGTCGCGCAGAAGCTGGTTCGCAGCCGGCCGCGGACGGTCGGCCAGGCCGCGCGCATCAGCGGGGTGACTGCCGCGGCGATCTCGCTACTGCTGGTGCACCTGCGCCGCCTGGGCAGTCGCGCGGCGTGAGCGCGGCATCGACGGCCCGCATGCCACCCTGCAGGTCCGGTTGACCGGTTCCCGCGACCCGCAACGTGCCCAGCGAACTCGAACAGCACCGCCGCGAATACCACTCGCGCATGCGCCGGCTCAAGCGCATGCTGCGGGTGTTGCCGCGGCGCGCGTCGATCGGCCGCTATCCGGTCCTGAAGTGGTTCGCCGCGACCGCGCGGCGCAGCTGGTTCCTGTGGTCATTCAAGCGCGGACCGCTGCTGCGCGCGATCTACTTCGGCTCGATCCTGTCTTTGTTGCCGCTGTTCGGCATCCAGCTGCCGCTGTCGCTGGGCGTGTGCCTGCTGGCACGGGCCAACCTGCCGGTATGCGCCGCGCTGCAGTTCATCACCAATCCGTTCACCATCGTGCCGGTGTACGGCTTCACCTATCTGGTCGGCCACTATTTGCTGCACTTGTTCGACAGCCGAGGCAGCCCCTACGATCCGGCGGCCGCACTGGCCTTGATCCGCAGCGGAGAATTGCTCAGCGCCGCGGGCGATGTGATCGGCAGCCTGGTGCTCGGCGGGCTGGTGGTCGGACTGGCGGTCGGCGTGGTAGTCGACCTGGGCTGGCGCTTCGCCGCGTGGGAAGCCTCGCGCTTCCGCGCGCGCTACCAGCGCTTGCGCGAACGCGCTGCCGGCGTGCCGCTGCGCGAGGGCACGCCACCGGAGTCGTGAATCGGCCCGCGTCAAGACTTCCGCCCAACGCCGCGCGGCATACAATCGTGGCGACTGCCGCCGCTGCGACGGCCCTTCCCCCCTCGACGCTCCCATCGAATGCTTCCGATCGAACACCGCATCGCCGCCGACATCGGCGCGCGACCGCAGCAGGTCGCTGCCGCCGTCGCGCTGCTGGACTCCGGGGCCACCGTGCCCTTCATCGCGCGCTACCGCAAGGAGGCCACTGAGGGCCTCGACGACATCCAGCTGCGCCTGCTCGAAGAGCGCCTGGTGTACCTGCGCGAACTCGAACAGCGCCGCACTGCGGTACTCGAATCGATCCGCGAGCAGGGCAAGCTGAGTACCGACCTCGAACTGCTGGTCAGCGAAGCCGATACCAAGGCGCGCCTCGAGGACCTGTACCTGCCGTTCAAGCCCAGGCGCCGCACCAAGGCGCAGATCGCGCGCGAAGCGGGGCTCGAACCGCTCGCCGATCGCCTGCTGGCCGATCCGGAACTTGCGCCCGAGACCGAAGCGCTGGCTTTCGTCGCGGCCGACCGCGGCGTGGCCGATGCGCGCTCCGCGCTGGAGGGCGCCCGCGCGATCCTGATGGAGCGCTTCGCCGAAGATCCCGCGCTGGTCGGCGAACTGCGCGAGCTGGTATGGACACGCGGCCAGATCCGCGCGCGCGTGATCGAGGGCAAACACGAGGAGGGCGCCAAGTACCGCGACTACTTCGCGCACAGCGAGCCGCTGCGCTCGATTCCCTCGCATCGGCTGCTGGCGCTGTTCCGCGCGCGCAATGAAGGAATTCTGGACCTCGAGCTGGCACCCGTGCTGGATGCCCCCGCCGCGCGGGCAGCTTTGCAGAATGAATCGAAGCCGGGGCCCGCCGCAGCGCAGCCACCCGATCCCGCCGTACTGGCCGGCCACCAGCTGTGCGAGGCACGGGTCGCGCAGCGCTTCGGGGTGCAGTCGCGCGGGCGTGCCGCGGATGCCTGGCTGCTCGAAGCCTGCCGCCTCGCATGGCGCGCGAAGCTGCATCTGCACCTGACCCTCGACTTGTTCGGCAAAGCCCGTGAAGCGGCCGAGGACGAGGCGATCCGGGTGTTCGGCGACAACCTCAAGGACCTGATGCTGGCAGCCCCCGCCGGGCCGAAAATCGTGATGGGCATCGATCCGGGCATGCGCACCGGCTGCAAGGTTGCCGTGGTCGATGCCACCGGCAAGGTGCTCATCACCCACACCATCTATCCGCACGCGCCGCAGAACCAGTGGGATGGATCGATCGCGCAACTGGCCACCGCATGCCGCACCCTCGGCGTGCAACTGGTCGCGATCGGCAACGGTACCGGCTCGCGCGAGAGCGAGCGCCTGGTCGGTGAACTGCTGCGCAAGCATGCGGACCTGAAGCTGGCCAAGGTGGTGGTCAGCGAGGCAGGCGCATCGGTCTATTCCGCCTCCGAACTGGCGTCGAAGGAATTCCCATCGATGGACGTCTCGCTGCGCGGCGCGGTGTCGATCGCGCGCCGCCTGCAGGACCCGCTGGCCGAACTGGTCAAGATCGAGCCCAAGGCGATCGGGGTCGGCCAGTACCAGCACGATGTGAACCAGGTGAAACTCGCACGCGCGCTCGATGCGCGTGTCGAGGACTGCGTCAACGCGGTCGGCGTGGACGCCAATACCGCTTCGGCTGCCCTGCTCGCGCGGGTCGCGGGCCTGAGCCAGGCGGTCGCCGACAACGTGGTCCGCCACCGCGACGAACATGGCCCATTCCGCACCCGCCGCGAGCTGCTGAAGGTGCCGCGACTCGGCGACAAGGCCTTCGAGCAGGCCGCCGGCTTCCTGCGCATCGCCACGGGCGAGGATCCACTGGATGCCTCCGCGGTGCACCCGGAAGCCTATCCGGTGGTGCAGCGGATCGCCGCGCGCAGCGGGCGCACGCTGCACAGCCTGCTCGGCGACAGCGGATTCCTGCGCGGACTCGATGCTGCCGCCTACACCGACGAGCGCTTCGGGCTGCCGACCGTGCGCGACATCCTGCGCGAGCTCGAGAAACCCGGCCGCGATCCGCGCCCGCAGTTCGTAACGCCCAGTTATGCCGAAGGCGTCGAGGAGCTCAAGGACCTCGTGCAGGGCATGCTGCTCGAGGGCCGGGTCACCAACGTCGCCGCATTCGGCGCCTTCGTCGACATCGGCGTGCACCAGGACGGACTGGTGCACGTCTCGGCGCTCGCGCACAAGTTCGTGCGCGATCCGCGCGAGGTGGTCAAGGCCGGCGACATCGTCAAGGTCAAGGTGCTCGAGGTCGACCTGGCGCGCAAGCGCATCGCGCTGACCATGCGCCTGGACGATGCGCCGGGTGCTGCCGGCAACGGCCCGGCACGCGGCGACCCGCGCGGTGGGCAGCGCCACGATCCGCCGCCTTCGCGCGCGGCGACCCGCGCGGCCAGCGCGCCGCCGCCGGGCAACAACGCGCTGGCCGATGCGCTGGCCCGCGCGCGCAAGCACTGATTCCCCGCGTTATCCCCAGGAGCAGCCCATGCGTTTCGAAGGTACCGATCGCTATGTCGCCACCGACGACCTGCGTCTCGCAGTCAACGCCGCGATCGTGCTCGAGCGGCCGCTGCTGGTCAAAGGCGAGCCCGGCACCGGCAAGACGCTGCTCGCGCAGGAGGTCGCGCGCGCGCTGGATGCGCCCTTGGTGGAGTGGCACATCAAGTCCACCACCAAGGCACAGCACGGGCTGTACGAATACGATGCCGTCGCGCGGTTGCGCGATTCGCAGCTGGGCGATCCGAAGGTCGCCGATATCGGCAACTACATCGTGCCCGGCAAACTGTGGGAAGCGTTCGAGAGCGAGCAGCGCGTGGTGCTGCTGATCGACGAGATCGACAAGGCCGACATCGAATTCCCGAACGATCTGCTGCGCGAGATCGACCGCATGGATTTCCACGTGCACGAGACGCGCCGCACCATCAGCGCGAAGCATCGGCCGGTGGTGCTGATCACCTCCAACAACGAAAAGGAGCTGCCGGATGCGTTCCTGCGCCGCTGCTTCTTCCACTACATCCGCTTCCCCGACGCCGACACGCTCAAGGCGATCGTGGAGGTGCATTACCCGGGCTTGAAGCGCGAACTGGTGCACGAAGCGCTCAGCGCATTCCTCGCGTTGCGCGAGATGCCTGGCCTGAAGAAGAAACCCAGCACCTCGGAGCTGCTCGACTGGCTCAAGCTGCTGCTGGCCGAGGACATCCCTGCCGAAGTCCTGCGCGAGAAGAGCGCGAAGAAGGTGATCCCGCCGCTGTACGGCGCGCTGTTGAAGAACGAAGCCGACGTGGCGCTGTTCGAGAAGCTGGCCTTCATCGCACGCCGCGGCGGCTGAGCCGCCACGCCTGCTGCACGGGTCCGATGCAGCAAGCGGGTCCGGTCGACGGACCCGCGCGGCGATCAGTTCGGCTTGCGCGCGTCGGCGATCGCGTAGGCTTCCTTGGCGGCTTTGCCCAGTTCTGCTGCCTCGGTGGCGGCCGCTTCATCGGCGCTGCCATTCTTTTCCTTGATCAGCAGGCTGCCATCGCTGGCCCAGCCGAGGCGCACGCTGACGCCATCCTGCTCACGGGTCGCCACCCACAGCTTGCCGTCCTTCCACGCGAACTTGCGCGTGAAGCGGCCGCTGCCGT
>JANOEA010000351.1:0-2196 GCA_031412975.1 Pseudomonadota bacterium
CGTTGAAGGCCGACCTGAATGTATTCGCCGACGCCTCGCTGGTCTCGGAAGGGCGGACGCGGCTGTTCCTCCGCACCTCCGAGTTCCTCTGGCAGGAGGGCCACACCGCGCACGCGACCGCGGATTGCATCAGCTCGGCCCAGGTGCGGTTGGGGAGGCGCGGTGGCGGCGCGCCGCCCGTTCCAGGCGCACCAGTGGCGCACCCGTGCAACTCGTGAGCGTCCTCGCGGGCTGGCACCACGGCCCGCCGCCACGCCGCACGTGGCGCGAGCACGCCGTGGCACAGGATCAGGTTGATCCGCGGTCGCGGCGTCAGCGCGGCCAGGCGTTCCAGGAGCTCCACAGGGTCGAACACGAGATGCGTGGTCCCATCGGTCCAGCGCCGGCGCAACTCGAGCACCGCCGTGCCATCCGGCATCAGTTGCAGCCGGTCCTGCCCCACCGGCGGCCGCAGCCCGGGGCCCCCGGCGCGCGTTTCCCAGCGCGCTGGGGTGGGAGCGCATAGCGGCACAGACGTTCCAGCCGATCGCGATGGCCGGCCGGCACCACGATGCCGGCATGCAGATCAAACCCCTGGTGGCGCGCGTGCCACCGGCTGAGCACCGGCGGAGCCGGCATCTCAACGGTATCGCCCCACCGACGCACCCGCGCACCAGCGCGCGCACCAAGCGCGGCCACACCATGAACAGACGCAACCGCCAGACCGGCCAGGGTCGGCGCGTCCTCGGCCCAGCGATCCGGTGCGTCGAATCCCTCGCGGCCATCCGACACGCCCCGGCGATGCAACAACGCGTCGATCCGGCGTTGAATGGTCGCCAACAGCGGTCCAACATCGTCGTGCTCGCGGTCATGTGCTTGAAACGACACGCCACCACTGCCGTCGGACGCAAACACCCCGTCCAACACGAGCGCGTGGTGCGCCGCCTGCTCGCCCAACGTCTCGAAGTGGTCACGCACCAGTTGGTGCAAGGCACCCTGATCTGGTCGACGCGGTTGGTAGGTGGATGAAGCACTCGCCACACCATCCCCGGGCGCAAGGCTCATGCCCGACCGTCGATCGCTGTCGTGCCAACGAGTTACGAGGACAACGGCGACGACCGATCGCGGAAACGGCCACCGCCTGCAAGATCGCTCAGCGAAGAATCTGCCGGACTGCCCTGTCAGGCTGTAGGTCCAGTCGCCGTCGAGGCGCACGAGCCCGCCGCGCATCAGCCACTGATCGAAGAACGCCCGCAGGTTCTTGCTGGGTCGGGCGTTCCGTTAACAGAAGAGGCCGCTAACACGGCTTATCGTCCTGTGGGAGGCCAGAGGGCCAAGGTGGAACGGACCCATCCAGAACCGCCTGAATCGGCGTCATCCCGAGCAAGCGTCCGAGCGCCCAGTACTCCCAACTGTTGATGACCGCATCGAGTCCCGGAAGCGTTACCACCAGCTGCCCCAAGGAACCCCAATCATCCACGCGCGCAAGCGTGGTGCGGCGAGGCTGCATCTTCAGGCCCTCTGTTGTCACAATCGTGCCGGCACCGAGGACAGCACTTCTGCCGCTCAGAAGATGCACTGGAAACAGAAAGTCTCCCGGGCTGTAGCGAGGGTCGACTTGACTTCGCCCAAAATCCAACAGAAAACCTACAGAATGCACACCCATGACGCGGGCAACCGGTAGGAGCGTGGCCACCCGATGAACCAAATTCCACCACCCATCGTTCGCAGCAAGCCGGCTCCGAACAGAACCGCGCGCCTCAATCGTGTCCTCCTCGTCAAAGAGCAACGCAAGCGTTGGCTCCGCAATGCAATTGCTCGGCATCATCAACTCATTCTGTGGATTCAGCCAATCCAGACAGCAGCGCAGGCCGCCAGTCCTGAACATCGAATAGCCCCGCATGCGTGCTACGTTCGCCAGGTACGGGGCAGTCGCGTGCACTTCCGCTAGGGAAGCGTCGCGACCCGGTTGAGGAACAAGCGTCTCCCAAGGCGTCGCCTCGCGCCACCGCCGCCCTAAGGCATCCGCGGCCGCATCGACACTCGAATCACCCAACCCGGCCCACTCACCTGCAACTCTCAGTACCGCTGCCAGGGTCGAATAGTCCACCGGCTCCTTAAGCGAGTAGAGAATCGTAGATGCAAGTGGCAGTGACCGTTCCAACATCGCAACTCCTATGGAATCGTCTTCCCGAAGGATCCCAAATCGTCGATGAC
>JANOEA010000352.1:0-6023 GCA_031412975.1 Pseudomonadota bacterium
CTGCGCGCGACTCCAGATAGCAGCGGCCCGCACCGGCGCAGCGCAGCGCATGGTTGCGTGTGCCGAGTCCGGCACTGCAGCCGGTGGGAATCCGGAACTGCACGACCGCCGTCACACGCGTGTCCAGAGCGCAAAAAAAAAGAGGCCCCGGTTTCCCGGGGCCTCGTTCAGCTTGCCGGACCCGATACCCGGGTCCTGCGGTCGGTCACCCCTTAAGGGATGATCGGCGCCGCATTGGCGCGGCTGGCGCGGTGACGATAAGAACCGCTGTAGTTTGCCAGCTGTCCCGGTCTTGCGTTGGCGTTGACGTAGTTCGCCGCCCAGAAGCCGGTGACTGGCAGGCCCGCGAAGGCCTGACCGCCGGCCGGCTGGTTGAGCGCGTTGTTCAGCACGTTCTGCTGACCGTTGGTCAGCGGATCGTCGAACACGACGCGTGCCCAGCCATTGGTGAACGGCGAGCCGCTCTGACGGGTAGTGTTGAGGTTCGACGCGTAGGTGCTGCCGAAGACCGTCGACGGCAGGCCGGCACCGACCGCACTCTGGTTGAACGTAAGAACCTGGGCCTCGTAGCACAGCGCAGGAACGTTCGGTGCACCAGCCGGCGGCGGCGGCGAGAAGTCGACGCTGCCAGGGACCTGGCCCGGTTCGGCTTCTTCGCGGTTCCAGTACGACACGGTGATTTCTTCGCAGGCCGAACCATTGTCGCGGAACGCATCCGTGAACGGAGCGCGCACCGCAGCGTTGGTCGCGACGTCGACGTACGCTTCCTTGGTCGGGAAGGTGATCACCCACTCGGACGAAGCGCCGAGGCTGGCGTCGGTGACGTACTCGTTGTAGATCCCGTCGTGCAGATAGAGCAGCGACACGGCGTCGTACGAGTACGGCTGCGTGGTCGTCAGCACCTTCGCCCCGGCCGGAACCGTCTGGGTCACCGGAATGCCATTCCCAGTGAAGATGGACACGTTGATCAGGCCAGCGCCGTTGTCGGCGTCGCCCAGATCCGGCTGGATCGTGCCCGGATTACGGTGCAGGAAGCCCGGAGCAGCCGAGTTCGAATAGAAGCCTTCGATCGCGTCCGCGTTATAGGCGCGCAGCGTGCCGTTGGTCACTTCAATGATCGAGGCCTGGCCGTACAAACCGCCCGCCGGCAGATCGATGTTCGCCGCGCCGTTGACGGTCCAGCCGCCTGGCGGAACCCACGCATTGACGAGCGCCTGGCAGTTCGCCGGAATGCCGCCCGCAGTGTGGGTGGCTTCTTCAGCCAGCTGGGTGCTGCCGGTACCGGTCTGCAGCAGGCCCATCTCGATCATCTCGAGATGACCTTCGCGGGTGCGGTCGATCGAGCCGAGCAATGCAGCCAGCGATGCCGCCGTAGCCGCGGCCCAGTCCTGGTTCGCACCGGTGTACTGGAAGCTGCGGAAAGCGACGCCAGCCGCCGGAATGGCCGGCACGGTGCACGAAGTGTCGTTGGTGAACAGGGTCGCCGGGCCGGTCGCGCCGGCGGCAACCACTGCACCAACCCACACGTCGAACGGCGACAGGTACAGGTAGAAGTCGAGCACTTCCTTCGAGATGCGACCCTCGACGAAGCGCACCTTGACCGCCTTGACGCGGTTGGTGGTGTTGACCACCGAGACCAGCGTCTGGTTGGCCTTGTTGACGGTGTAATACGGGTACACCAGTGCCTGACCCAGACCATCCGGGTTCAGGTTGAGGGCATTGGCGCTGGAAGCGAGACCCGCCGCACCGGCGAGACCGGCCAGCAGGGCCGTCGTCAGACTGTTTCTTTTCATGAAATAACTCCTAATTAGGGACCACAGGGCTTTTTTCCGCTTTCGAGCCAACCCCACTCCGGTTCGACGGACCGCATCGCCGGAATTTTTTGCAGGTTAGACGCGAGCGAGCAGGATGTTAAGCGAACGTTCCGGGCAGCGCAAGCCCCCGGTCAAGGGACTTCGTCGGGGAGCAGGTACCAGCGGCCGTCGAGACGGATCCAGCGTTCGTCCAGATAGGCCGGCAAGCGTTGTTTCCCCGCCATCGGTATGGACACCTCGTACTCGATTTCGAGATTAACGGTACAGGCATCGGTCTCGCAACTCTCGTCGAACGGCTTGGCCGCCAGATAGCGGACCGGCTTGATGACCGCCTCGGCGACGTAGTCTTCGCGCGACTTGGCCGAGCGCATGCCGGGCGTCAGATAGTCGTAGGCGCGCGCGTGGTCGCCGGCGATCACCGCCTGCCAGCGCTCGTTCGCGCGCTCGCTGGCGGTCTGTGCCTGTCGCGTCGATGCGGCACCTCCTGCAGCGCAGGCGGTGAGGAATGCACCGGCGAGGGCCAGGGCAACGATTCGAATCAGGATCATGCAAGGTCTCCGTAGTGCATTGAATGGATCAGCGCTTACTCATCGTCATCGTCTTGCTTGGCCTCGGCCTCCAACTCAGCCTCCGACTCAGGCTTGGCCTCGGCTTTCTTGAGGATCGGTTCGATGCCGCGGAAGCGCGACTTGTATTCCTCGGTCAGGCTGCGCGCTTCGTTGGCGGTGGAAATCACGGTGGGCTTGATCAACACCAGCAGCTCCTGCCGCGAGCCCTCCTTGCTACTGGTGCTGAACAAACGACCGAGGAACGGGATCTTCATCAGCCCCGGCACGCCCGACTGCGCGGTGCTCGCATTGTCGCGGATGAGGCCTGCCAGCAGGATAGTCTCGCCACTCTGAACAGCGACCTCGGTCTCGACGATGCGGCGGTCCACCGGCACGTTGCCGGTCGGATCGACGGTGGCACCCGGGGTGCTCTGCTCCTGCCTGATCTCCATGTAGACCAAGCCACCCGGGTTGACCCGCGGGGTGACGCTCAGGATCAACCCGGTATCGCGGAACTGCACGTAACTCTGGCCCGAGCCGATCTGCGCCTGGCCGCCACCTTCACCAGTGATCACGCCGGTGCCCTGGTTGATGAAGCTGCTGACCACCGGGATCTGGGTACCAACGTTGATCGAGGCTTCCTTGTTGTTGAGCACCACCAGCGAGGGCGCCGACAGCACGCTGACATTGGTCTCGTCCTGCAACGTGTTCAGTAATGCCTCGGTGGTGGTGTTGAGGAAGGTCCAGGCCAGCCCGGTGCTGGTCACGCTGCCGGCGAAGCTGTTCCAGGCACCATTGGTGGCCTGCTGCCCGGTGGCGGGATCGATCTGCCCGAAGCGGCGTACGCGCTGGCGGAAATCGGCGACTCCGGGGTCGCCGGAGGAGCTGTTCTGGAAGTACCAGCGCACGCCGAACTGCAGGTTGTTGGTCAGGTCCACCTGCACGATCTGCGCTTCGATGTGCACCTGCAGCGGCTCGACGTCGAGGCGCTTGATCGCGGCCTCGATCGAATCGTATTGCGCGGGCGTGGCGCGGATCAGCAGCGCGTTGCTCTCCTCGATCGCGGTGATCCGGATGTCGTCGCTTTCGACGATCGAGATGCCGCTGCCACCGCCCGAGGATTGCGCGGGCGACGGTGGGGGCGGCGGCACGTTCTGCTGCGCGCTCTTCTCGCCCTGGGTGATGCTGCGGATCTCGACCGATTCGACACCCGGCACCGTTGCGGCGATCGACGACTCGCGCGAACCGCTGTTGCTCGACCGGCTGCCGGTGAAGATCTCGCTGAGGTTCTCCGCGATGTCCTTGGCCTTGACGTTCTTGACGTAGTACACGAACAGCTGCGCGCCGGCTTCGCTGCCGCCGCGATCGAGGCGCTTGAGCCAGCGCTCGGCCTCGATGAGGTACTTCGGCTGCGGAGTGATCACCAGCACCGCGTTCATGCGGTCGATCGGCAGGAAACGGAACATGCCGGCCAGCGGGGTGGCACCGCCTTCGCCGAACACCTTCTCGAGTTCCGGCACCACCACCTTGGCCTCGACGCGCTCGAGCGGGAACATGCCGATCGACATCCCGGCCAGCCAGTCGACGTCGAAGATCTCGACCGTTTCGAGATAAGTGGCCAGTTCGGACGGCGTGCCGGCCAGGACCATCATCGCGCGCGCGTTGTCGGCGCGCACGATCGCACCCTGCTTGACGTAGGGCGCGAGCAGTTTTTCCATCTCGGTCGCGGCGATGAACTTCAGCGGCACCACCCGCACCTCGAAGCCGCGCGCAGCCGACACCGGCCCCAGCCGCGGACGCAGGTTGCCCGGGATCGCCTGCCCGACCGGCAACACGGTGTAGCGGCCCTCGCGATGGACCAGCGCGAGGTTGTTCCAGGACAGCAGCGTTTCGAGCACCGCGCGCGCCTGCGAGCCGTTGATCGGCTTGGAGGTCGAGAAGGTCACGTTGCCCTGCACGCCGGGCGCGATCACGTAGTTCTCCTGCAGCAGATCGCCGAGGATCGCCTTGATCACGGCCTGGATCGGCTGGTTCTCGAAGTTGAACACCACGTCGCCTTCCGGCGCCGGGCCCGCCCGCCGCGCGGCGGCGACTTCATTGACGAACACGCCGGTGCCGGGCTCGACGCGGGCGCTGGAGGCGGGCGGTGCGACCGGCGTGAGCGGCAGCGCTTCGGTTTCGGGCAGCGCGTCGGACATCGCCATCGACTGCAGCGGCACCTGCGACCCTGCGTCGCGCGATCCGCTCGCGATGACGCTGGCGCGATCCGGCCCACGATTGACGGGCGCTGGGGTGGCGCAGCCGGCCAGCGTGGTCACCAGCAAGGCGACCAGGAACGTTCTGATTTTTGGCGACACGCTTGTCACTCCGGACCGACTGCCTGCATTACTGCGAATTGTTCTGCTGCAACATCTTCTGCGCTTCTTCGCGCAGCTGACGCCGCCGCTCCTCGATCCGGCGCCGGATTTCCTCGGCGCTGGCCGGCTGCCCCGGTGGCGGTGTAACCGCCGCCACCACCGGCACCGGTACCTGCCCGGTCGGATTCGGCATCGCGGGCGATGCTGGCGGCATCTGTGGTGTCGCCACCACCGGCGCGGCGCCCTGGGTGTCGACGGTCAGCTCCAGCTCCTGCCGGCCCAGTCCGTCCCCTTCAAAGACCGCGGCGCGCGGCTTGAGTTCGATCAGGGTCCATCCCGCGCGCTCGCCAGTCAACGGCTGGCCCACGCGCACGCGTTCGGTCTCGCCCTTGGTGGTGTCGGTGACCAGCGCCAGTTGCATGTTGCCGGTGATGATCACGCCGGTCAGCGCCAGCGTCAGCGGCTGCGTCGCGGTGGCCGACTCGGCCGGCGCGCTCTCTTCGATCTCCGGTGCGCGCGACTCGTTGAACAGCGGGCGCGACAATACCAGCCCGTAGTCGACCCAGGGGTTCATCCGGATCGGCTCGCTGCTCACCGCGACCCGCGCAGGGCCGTCGTCGGCCTCCGGCTGCAGTTCGGCGAGCGCATAACCGGTACCCAGGCCCAGGTACTGGCCGCCTGCCAGCAGGCCGAGCCCCGCGGCCACCGCGCCGAGCACGATCGCGATCTTCTTGGCCTGGATCACGTGGGCTCCTTGGCAGCGCCTGGTTTGCGCATGTAGCCCGACAGCGTGAACTGCACATCGAGGTAGCTGGTGACCTGGTTGCTGCCGGGCGCGCGATAACCGGTCTGCTTCCATACCTGCAGCTCATCGACGAACAACATCGGGCTGCCGCTTTCCACGTCGTACAGGATCGGCGCGAATTCCTCCAGCGAACAGCGCAGGCGGACCCGGATCGAGGCGCGTTCGAACAGCTCCTTCTCGGTCGGCCGCGAGTACTGGTTCATGATGATCTGGCAGCTCTGCGCGTCGCGCGCATGCGCGCCCACGATCTGCTTGAGGCGCTGGGTCAGGCCGGCGGCCGCGGAATCGAAATCGGTTTCGTCGAGGAATGCCGGATTGCCGGCTTCGAACTCGCGCACGCCGGCCAGCCGCTGCTCGACCTGCGGCCGCTCGGCGGCAGTGCGGCGGAAGCGCACTTCCTGGTCGCGCAAATCGGCCATCTCGGTGGCGATCTCGACGTGGCGCGCGGTGAACCACCAGTGCACGCCGCCGAAGTAGGCCAGCAGCACGACCGCCAGCA
>JANOEA010000353.1:0-3354 GCA_031412975.1 Pseudomonadota bacterium
CGCGCTGGCGCCGGGCTGTGTCCTTGCCGTCGAAGGCCCGGAGCTCGCGGGTGAGGCGCGCGTGCTGCGCTACCCGGATATCTCGCGCACCCACATCGTGTTCGTGCGCGGCGGCGATCTGTTCATCGTCGGTCGCAATGGTGGCCAGGCGCTGCGTTTGACCGCGGCTGCAGGCGAGGAGCTGTATCCGAAGTTCTCGCCCGACGGCAGCCTGATCGCCTACTCGGCCGAATTCGGCGGCACCCGTCAGGTGTTCGTGATTCCGGCCGGCGGCGGCATCCCGCGCCAGCTCACCTTCTACTCCGACGTGGGCCAGATGCCGATACGCGGCGGCACCGACTACCGGGTGCTCGACTTCACGCCCGACGGCAAGCACGTGGTGGTTCGGATGAACCGCCTGCCCTTCGACGAGCGCGGCGGACGACCGTACCTGGTGCCGGTGGCCGGCGGAATGGAACAGCCGCTGGCGATTCCCGAATCCGGCGGCGGTGCGTTGTCGCCCGATGGGACGCAGTTCGTATACACGCCGATCGACGCCGACTGGCGCGGCTGGAAACGCTATCGCGGCGGCCGCGCGCCCGACGTATGGACCTACGACCTGGCGCGCAACACCTCGCGCCAGCTGACCACGTTCGGCGGCCTGGACCAGAACCCCGCGTGGATCGGCGACAGCGTGTACTTCGCATCCGATCGCAGCGGCACCCTGAACCTGTATGCGATGCCGGCCGATGCCGAGCGCGAATCGACCGCGCCGCGCGCGATCACCACCTTCAGCGATTTCGACGTGCTGTGGAGCTCCGGCGGGCCGGACGCGATGGTGTTCGAGCAGGGCGGCTGGATCTGGCGCCACGACGTCGGCAGCGAGGGGGCGGTCCGGGTGCCGATCCGGATCGGCGACGACACGGCGCAGGCGCTGCCGCGCTTCGTCAAGGTCGGCGCCAACATCGAATCCTTCGGCCTGTCGCCGGACGGCGCGCGCGCGGTGTTCGGCGCACGCGGCGAGGTGTTCACGGTGCCGGCCAAGAACGGCGAGCCGCGCAACATCACGCGCACGCCGAACGCGCGCGAGCACAGCGCGAGCTGGTCGCCGGACGGCAAGACCATTGCATTCCTGTCCGGCGCCAGCGGCGAATACGAGATCTGGGTCCGCGCGCAGGACGGTTCGGGCGAGGCGCGCCGGGTCACCAGCGATGGCAGCGTGTGGCGCTTCCCGCCCGTGTGGTCGCCGGATTCGAGCCGCCTGGCCTACGCCGACAAGGACCTGCGCCTGCGCGTGGTAGATCTCGCCGACGGCACCGCGCGCGAGGTCGATCGCGGCGGCTTCGAAGACATCACCGAGTACGTGTGGTCGCCGGACTCGCGATGGCTCGCCTACGCCAAGACCAATGCCACCCGCATGCAGTCGATCTGGGTGTGGTCGCTTGCTTCCGGCAAATCCACGCAGCTGACCAGCGACCACGCCAACGAGTTCTCGCCGGTCTTCGATCCAAAGGGGCGCTATCTGTACTTCCTGTCCAATCGCGACTATGCAGGGCTGACCTTCAGCGCCTTCGAGTTCAACTATCTGTACGTCAATGCCACCCGCATCTACGCGGCGACCCTGGCCAGCGATGGCCCGGCGTTGAACGCGCCGAAGTCGGACGAGGTCGGCGCCAAGCCGCCCGAGGCCGCGGCCAAGGAGGCGAAAAAGGGCGACCCGCCGCCGCTGCGCTTCGATGTCGAGGGCTTCGACCAGCGCGTGGTGGCACTGAACGTGCCGCCCGGCAACTACCAGGGGCTGTCGGCGAATGCCGACGCGGTGTTCTTCGCGGCGGCCGAGCCGCAGGGCCCCGGGAAGCTGCGCACCTTCGCGCTCGATGGCGACAAGCCCGAGGACGTGGCCGCCGGCGTGGCCGCGTATGCGATCTCCGCCGACGGCAACAAGCTGCTGCTGCGCACCGGCAACGACTGGGCCATCGTCGACGCCAAGCCCGCTCAGGATCCGGCGAAATCGAAGCTTGCGCTCGACCGGATGGAGCTGCGCATCGACCCGCGCGTCGAGTGGAGCCAGATGTACGTCGATGCGTGGCGCATCCTGCGCGACTGGTTCTACGACCCCGGCATGCACGGCGGGATCGAACGCTGGAACGCGATCCGCGAGCGTTATGCGCCGCTGGCCGCGCGCGTGGCCAGCCGCGAGGACTTCGACTACGTGCTGCACGAGCTGTCGGGCGAGGCCAATGCGGGCCATGTCTACGTCGAACGCGGCGGCTCGGCGCCGGCTGCCGTCGAGCGCAAACCGGGCGGACTGCTGGGTGCGGAGTTCGAAGCAGATCCGTCGGGCTACTTCCGCATCGCGAAGATCTTTCCCGGCGAGAACTGGGATGCGGTCAACCGCTCGCCGCTGACCGAGGCCGGTGTGGTGGTCGCCACCGGCGAATACCTGATCGCGGTCGACGGCGTCGACGCGCGCAGCGTAGCCAACGTCTACGCGCTGCTGGAGAACAAGGCCGAGCGGCTGGTCGAACTGAGCATCAATGCGCGTCCATCGGCCGATGGCGCGCGCATCGTCAAGGTCAAGACGATCGCCAACGAGCAGAACCTGCGCTACCTCGAGTGGGTCGCGCAGCGGCGCGCGATGGTCGACCGACTGTCGGGCGGGCGGATCGGTTACATCCACGTGCCGAATACCGCGCAGGACGGCAATCGCGAGCTCAACAGGTGGCTCGCGCCGCTGGCGCACAAGGACGCGTTGATCATCGACGATCGCTACAACGGCGGCGGCTTCATTCCCGATCGCATGATCGAGATGCTCGCGCGCACCCCGCTGAACTACTGGAAGCGGCGCGGTCTGGAGCCGCAGCCCACGCCGGGCATCGTGCATGACGGACCCAAGGCGATGCTGATCAACGGCATGTCGAGCTCAGGCGGCGATGCGCTGCCGTACTACTTCCGCAAGCTCGGGCTCGGCACCCTGATCGGCACCCGCACCTGGGGTGGATTGATCGGCATCTCGGGCAATCCTTCGCTGGTCGATGGCGGTTCGATCCTCGCGGCGACCTTCCGCTTCATGTCGGCCGAGGACGGCACCTGGACGGTCGAGAACGAGGGCGTCGCACCCGACATCGAGGTGGTCGATCGTCCGGAGCTGGTGGCGGCCGGTCGCGATCCTTCGCTGGAGAAAGCCGTGGAGGTGCTGCTCGAGCAGTTGCGCGCGAAGCCGCCGCGCAAGATCAGCGCCCCGCCCGCACCGACGCGGTTCGATTGAGCGCCGGGGCCGCGAGCAACCTGTAGGGCGGGCCTTCGGCCCGCCGCCCGGATTCACCATGGCCTTTCCGCGCGGGTTGTCGCGACCGTGGCGGCGGGCCGAAGGCC
>JANOEA010000354.1:0-1659 GCA_031412975.1 Pseudomonadota bacterium
ACACAGCCCGGCGCCAGCGCGAGGGCCAGCGTGGTGGCGGTCAGGAAACGATTCATGCGGCGACTCCGGAGGACGACCCCGCATTGTAGGCCGCACGCGCAAGCCACCCCCCTGCCAGAAGTCAGCGCAGCGGCGCCCGCATCTGCGCCGCCTGCCCGCGGCAACCCGCGCCGGCTACGGCTTATGCTGCGGCACGAAGCGGATCGCCTGCCCACCGCCGGCTGCGAGTCGGATGCTCAGGGTGTCGGTACTGCGCACCGTGCGCTTCTCGTGCACGAAGTCGAACGGCTTGTCCTTCCAATGTGCAGCGTCGCCGTCGCGATAAATCTGCGCGAGGTAGTCGCGACCGGGATCAAGGAAGGCCAGCGGCACCGACAGCACGCGGCCGTGCTCGTCGGTCAGGCTGCCGAGGAACCAGTCGTCGCTGCCGCGTTGCTTGCGCGCGATGGTCACGTAGTCGCCGACCTCGCCGTTGAGCACGCGGGTGGTTTCCCAATCGACGCCGACATCCACGATGAACTGCAGCGCCTCGGGCTGCGCTGCGTAGTTCTCTGGCAGGTCGGCGACCATCTGGATCGGGCTGTATATCACCACGTACAGCGCGAGCTGCTTGGCCAGCGTGGTCTGGATGGCCTGCTTGCGGCCGGCGAGGCTGACGATGCCGGGCGTGTAGTCCATCGGGCCGGACAGCATGCGGGTGAACACCAGGTTGGCCTCGTGCTCGGGGGGATTCGGTGGATTGCCCCACGCGGCGTATTCCATGCCGCGCGCGCCCTCGCGCGCGACCCAGTTCGGATAGGTGCGGCGCAATCCGGTGTCCTTGATCGGTTCATGCGGATTGATCGCGATGCGCCGCTTGGCCGCTTCGGTGACCACCCGCAGATGGTGGTTCGACATCCATTGGCCATCGTGCCATTCGCGCCGCACGATGCTGTCGCCATCGTTGCGCTCGATCTGGCCCGCATCGGCGACGTAGCCGGTCTTGATCTGGTCGACACCCAGCCGCGCATACAGATCCAGCGCCGGTTGCAGCTGTTTTTCGTAGTGGCTGACCGCGCCGCCGGTTTCGTGGTGGCCGACCAGGTGCACGCCGCGCTGTTTCGCGTAGGCGGCAAGTCCCTCCAGGTCGAAGGCGGGTGTGGCGCGGGTGAAGTCGAAATCATTGCCGTTGCCGAACCACTGCCCGTCCCACCCCGGATTCCAGCCCTCGACCAGCACGCCGCGAAAGCCGTGCTTGGCGGCGAAATCGATGTAGCGCTTCGTATTGGCCGTGGTCGCGCCATGCTTCGGGCCGGTCGCCCAGGTGGAGTTCTCCAGATGCAGCTCCCACCACACGCCCACGTACTTGGCCGGCTTGAACCACGACACATCGCCCAGCGCGTTGGGCTCGTTGAGATTGAGCTCGAGGTTCGACTCGTACAACGCGGCTGCGCTGTCGGCGATCCGGATGGTCCGCCACGGGGTCGCGAACGGCGCGCTGCGACGCACCTTCCAGCCCTCGGAAGCCGGCGACAGCTGCGCGCGGAAGCGCTGTCCCTCGACGCGCCGCAGCCACATGCTGGAATAGTCGACCAGCGCGGCCTCGTGCAGGGCCAGATGCAGTCCATCGTCGGTGCGGATGGTGATCGGCGTATGCACCTGTCCGACTTCGGTCACCGG
>JANOEA010000355.1:0-5474 GCA_031412975.1 Pseudomonadota bacterium
GCGCCAGGCCGGCATCGGCGTGCACCGCGGATACGCTCAACAGCAGCATTGGCAGCAGTGCGCTTCGCATCGTTCGTCTCCACCGGGCATGCGGCGCCCAGCATGCCGCGCTCGACCAGCAACGTCCATATGCGCGCCGCCGCGGCGACTTGTGCAGGGCGCTCCACCGGCATAGGCTCCAGCGTCCGGGCGGGAGGGGCGATGGCACAGCACGAGCAGGGCGCGGTACCCGTGGTCGCTGATGCGGGGCTGGTGCGGGCGGTGGGAATCGGCGGGCTGACCGCATCGGTGATCAACGTGATCATCGGCGGTGGCATCTTCATGTTGCCGGCTGCCTTGTTCCTCGCGATGGGTCCGTCGGCGCCGCTGGCATTCGTCGCCGGCGCACTGGTGATCGTGCCGGTCGCGCTGTGTTTCGCGGCCGCGGGCAGTCGCGTGGTCGCGACCGGCGGGCCGTACAGCTATGTCGGTGCGGCGTTCGGACCGTTCGCGGGCTTCGTTGCGGGCGCGCTCATGTGGATCACCAACGTCACTTCCAGCGCCGGCGTGGCCGCCGCGCTGACCGAACAGGCGCGCAGCGCGATGCCGCTGTTCGGCGAGCCGCTGTGGCGCAACGTGCTGCTGCTCGCTGTTTACGGGCTGCTGATCGGACTCAATGCGATGGGCGTGCGGATCGGCACCCGCGCGATCGTCGCCCTCGCCACGCTCAAGCTCACCCCGCTGTGCCTGCTCGCGTTCGTCGGCGTGTGGTTCGTCGACTGGGGACAGGTGAGTTTCCTCACTCTGCCCTCGTGGGCCGCGCTCGGCTCGGCGATGGTGCTGGTGATGTTCGCCTACTCGGGGATGGAAACCGCGCTGATCCCGTCTGGCGAGGTCAACAACCCCTCGCGCGACGTGCCGCGCGCGACGATGGCCGCCATCGCGCTGGTGGTGCTGCTCTACATCGGCATCCAGATCGTCGCACAGGGTGCGCTCGGCGCCGAATTGAACGACGCCACCGCACCGCTCGCACAAACCGCCGGCGCACTGTGGGCGCCGGGTTTCGCGCTGCTGCTGCTCACCGCATCGGTGTCGATGCTCGGCTTCCTGATGGGCAATCTGCTCGGATCCTCGCGCATGCTCTACGCGCTGGGCCGCGACGGCTGGCTGCCGAAGCCGTTCGCGCGCTTGACCGCGACGCACAAGGTGCCGCTGGTCGCGGTGATCGTGCATGGCGGCGTCGGCTGCCTGCTCGCGATGGGCGGCGACTTCCAGTCCCTCGCGCTGATCTCCGGCGGCGCGGTATGCGTGATCTACATCGCGGTCGCCGCGGCAAGCTGGCAACTGCAGCGCACCGCGCGCGCCGATCACGGTTCGCCGCTGCGCCTGCCGGGCGGCGCGCTGGTGCCGACGATCGCGGCAGTCGCGATGCTGGCGATCCTGACCACGCTCAAGCCCGAGGAGTGGTCGGCGATCCTGTGGTCGCTGGCGGCGATCGTGGGGCTGTATCTGCTGCTGCGGATGATCCGGCGCGCACGCGTTGGTGGTTGAACTTCAGGGGTCCATCATGCTTCGACTGATTGTGCTGTGCACAGTTCTCCTGCCGCTCGCGGGCCACACTGCCGAGACTGCCCCTGCAGAGGTCGACAAACCCTACGGCGCCCTCGCCTATCGTCTGATCGGGCCGGCTGTCGGCGGACGCATCACGCGGGTAGCCGGCGTCGCGGGCAATCCGCAGGTGTTCTACGCCGCAGCGGCGCAGGGCGGCATCTGGAAGAGCGACAACGGCGGACGCGACTGGAAACCGATCTTCGACGACCAGCCGACGCAGTCGATCGGCGCGATCGCGGTGGCCGCCTCGGATCCGAACGTGATCTACGCCGGTGGCGGTGAAGCCAATCCGCGCGGCAACGTGGCGATCGGACTGGGGATCTGGAAGTCGATCGACGCCGGCGCGAGCTGGAACCAGGTGTGGAAGAACCGCGGGCAGATCGGCACCATCGCGATCCACCCGCGCAATCCGGATATCGCCTTCGCCGCGGTGCTCGGCTCGCCGTTCGGACCCGGCCCGGATCGCGGCGTGTACCGCACCGTCGATGGCGGCAAGAACTGGAAGCAGGTCCTGCGCAAGGATGCCGATACCGGCGCGTCCGACGTGCACCTGGATCCGAACAATCCCAACATCGTGTACGCCGGACTATGGCAATTCCGGCGCAGCCCATGGCAGGCGATCAGCGGTGGACCCGGCAGCGGCCTGTATCGATCGTCCGACGGCGGCGACAGCTGGAAGCAGCTCACCGGCAGCGGGCTGCCCGACGGCGAATGGGGCAAGGTCGGCATCGGCATCGCACCGAGCGATTCCAACCGCGTGTATGCATTGATCGAGGCCAAACAGGGCGGTTTGTTCCGTTCCGACGATGGCGGTGCGAAATGGACCCGGATCAACGACCACCGGATCCTGCGCCAGCGCGCCTGGTACTACACGGTGCTGACCGTCGATCCGCGCAATCCCGACGTGCTGTGGGTGCCGCAGGTGCCGCTGTTGCGCAGCATCGACGGCGGCAAGACCTTCGCGCAGGTGCCCGGCCCGCATCACGGCGACCACCATGATCTGTGGATCGATCCGGCCGATCCGCAGCGGCTGATCTCGGGCAACGACGGTGGCGTGGATATCTCCACCGACGGCGGCAAGACCTGGTTCGTGCCACCGCTGCCGCTGGCGCAGTTCTACAACATCGACGTCGACGATCGCGTGCCCTACCACGTGGCCGGCACCATCCAGGACTGGGGCACCGCGGGCGGTCCATCGCGCTCGCTGGTCAACGACGACAATCCGCTCGCCAACTGGCTTTACATCGGCGGTGGCGAAGCCGGCGACGTGGTCTGGGATCGCGGCGTGCCCGGCGCAATCTATGCCGGCGAATACGGCGGCTACATCTCGCACTATGTCGAAAACAGCGGGCAATATCGCGCGGTGTCGGCATGGCCGGCGAATCCCTCGGGCCTGTTGCCGGCCGACTACAAGTACCGCTTCCAGTGGACCGCGCCGATCGCGCCCTCGCCGCACGATCCCGACCTCGTGTACCACGGCGCCAACGTGCTGTTCGCCAGTCGCGACCGCGGTGCGTCGTGGACCGCGATCAGCGGCGATCTGACCCGCGACGACAAGCGCAAGCAGCAGTGGTCGGGCGGTCCGATCACGGGCGACATCACCGGCGTGGAGACCTACGGCACGATCTTTTCGGTTGCCGAATCGCCGCTCGCGGCCGGCACGTTGTGGGCCGGCAGCGACGACGGGCTGGTACACGTGTCCCGCGATGGCGGCAAGTCGTGGGCCAATGTCACCCCCAAGGGCCTGCCCGAGTGGGGCACCGTCGAGGCGATCGAGGCATCGCGCGCCGACGCCGGAACCGCCTATGTGGTCGTGCACAAGTATCGGCTCGACGACTTCCGACCGTATCTGTTTCGCACCCGCGACTACGGGCGCAGTTGGGACAGCCTGGTGCGCGGCTTGCCCGACGACCTGCCGTTATGGGTCGTGCGCGAGGATCGCGACGATCCGCGCGTGCTGTATCTGGGCACCGATCGTGGCATCTGGTGGTCGTCCGATGCGGGCGCCAACTGGCGCGAGCTGACGCTGAACCTGCCCGCGACCACGGTGACCGACCTCGAGGTCAAGCACGGCGATCTGGTGGTCGCGACCCGCGGTCGCGCGCTGTGGGTACTCGAGGACCTCGCCGCATTGCGCGGCCTCGACGCTGCGCGTTCGCTCGACCTTGCGTTGCTGCCAGCGCGCGCGGCGCATCGTTTCGGCGCCGACAGTCGCTGGGATTTCCTGGTGGTCGGTGGATCGCCCAATCCACCGACTGGTGCCAGCCTTAGCTATTGGCTCAAGGATGCGCCGAAGGAGCCGATCACGCTGGAAATCGCCGACTCCAGCGGCAAGCTGGTGCGCACCCTGTCGTCGGTGGCGGTGCCGTCGAAGTATCCGAAGGACGACGTCGACGAGCCGACCGAGGAGCCCAAGCCCGCACTCACGACCGACCAGGGACTCAATCGCGTGGCCTGGGACCTGCGCCACGAGGGAGCGCGGCGCATTCCCACCAAGCTCGATTCGGGCAATCCCGAGCGTGGCCCGCTCGCGCTGCCTGGCCGCTACACCGCAACGCTCAAGCTCGGCAGCCGCAGCGCTTCGAACGTTTTCGAGGTGCTTGCCGACCCCCGTTCCCCGGCGACCCCTGCAGACCACGCGGCGAATCTCGAATTCGCACTAGAGCTGCGCGGCGCGATGGATCGCACCCTCACGACCATCGAAGCCGTGCAGGCGATCCGCGAGCAGGTAGCCGACATCAAATCGCGCACCACCACCACCCCATCGTTGAACGCAGCGGCCGACGCGGTGCTCGCGCGCTGCGATGCGATCGAGGGCGCGCTGCACAATCCGGAAGCCGAGGTGGTCTACGACGTGCTCACCGGCCTCGGTGGCGGTGCAAAGCTGTATTCGCAACTCGCGCCGCTGTATTCGTGGGGACAGGACAGCGACCATGCTCCGACCCAGGGCATGCGCTTGCGACGCGATGAACTGGTGACCGAACTCGGCGCGCGCGAACAGGCGCTGGCCGCGTTGCGTGCCGGCGAGCTGGCCGCGTTCGTGGCGGCGCTGGATTCGGAGCGGGTGCCGCGGGTCATCGTGCCCGGGGGCTAGGGAGCCTCTGAACAAGTCCCGCGCACCGCGCCGGGATCTGTTTCGCCCGCAGGCAAGGAAGGTGGCGCCGGCCATGCTGGTTGCATGGCCAAGACGCCTGACGCAGCCTGTGGGCGAAACAGACCCGGCCCATTTCAGCCAGTTTCGTGGGTTGTCACGCCATGCGCCTGCGCCCGCGTTGGTTCACCCGCCGACGAGCAGCCTTTCCGACGGATAACAAACTGCGACGGCGTTGATTTTGAGTACTTTGCTGACGATCAGACTCTGCATCTTAACGTTTGCTACCGCAAGTATCAGGTTAGGTGCAACAGTGATGGCAAACACATCGAAAGTACTTCTCCCTATTTAGCAAGACTAATAAATAGAGAGACCGTATATCAGGAGGTGGCTAGGAGAGGAGGCAATGATGGGGTCGATGAAGCTGATGCAGAGGACACAGTCGACGACAACGCAACAGCACAGAGCGACAATGCCCCCATTCTTGCTGATGCCGAGTTCATATTTGGCGACGATCGTTTGTACCGAGTCATAGAGCACCGAGCGATTGAAGGTGTTGTATCTGCTAAATGCAACTATCCAAAGAGGGACAATCTTCATTTTGGTGTGAATCGCTCCTTCACTGACATCCCGGAAATCAAACGACTAGTTACAGCATATCTAAATGGTCCGTAAAAATTTTCTTAAGTAGTCAGTCGTTGGCATCCTCCTCTGCATATTCATGTTCCATATAACGGAGAACGTTGAATGGATGAAACGTCGTCGCTCTGAGTTGTGTAACGACGTTTAGTAT
>JANOEA010000356.1:0-3621 GCA_031412975.1 Pseudomonadota bacterium
AGGGCTGGGGATGGGGGGCAAGTCTTGCCGCAAAACAGGCCGAGGCCCTTACCAAGATGTGCGGGATGGCAAAGCGTCAGGCCAGCGGCACACCCGATTGAGATCGCTGGGCCGCAGCCGCGCCGCAAGCTGCGCGCGCGGCGATATGCACGGTGGTTTCGTGGATGTCGACGATGTCGTCGACGTTGTCTGCATAGCCGCCGGCCATGCTGATCGCGAGCGGCAGGCCGTGCCGGGTGCACGCCTCGATCACCTGGCGATCGCGCTCGGCGAGTCCTGCCTTGCTCAGCGAAAGGAACCCGAGTCGATCGGCATGGAACGGGTCGGCGCCAGCCAGGTACACGACACAATCGGCGCGCGAGCGCGCGATCGCATCGGGCAGATATCGCGCCAGCGCATCGAGGTAGACCGCATCGTCGGTGCCGTCGGCGAGCGCGATGTCGAGATCGCCGGCCGGCTTGACCGCGGGGTAGTTGCGCGCGCCATGCATCGAAAACGCGAAGATCGTCGGATCCTCGCGCACCAGTGCCGCGGTGCCGTCGCCGTGGTGCACGTCGAGGTCGACCACCAGCACGCGACGCGCCAAACCATGCGCCTGCACGTGGCGGGCCGCGATCACCGAGTCGTTGAACACGCAGTACCCTGCACCATGGTCGGCTGCCGCGTGGTGGGTGCCGCCGGCGAGGTTCACGCCGATCCCGTCACCCTCGATCGCGGCACGCAGTGCGGCGATCGTCGCGCCCGACACCCGGCGCGAGCGCTCGGCCATCGCGAGCGACCACGGGAAACCGATCCGCCGCTGCTCGCGTTCGGTCAGGGTGCCGCCGAGCACGCGTGCGATGTAGTCCGCGCCGTGCACGCGCGCGAGGTCGTTGGTGCTCGCGGGCGGCGGTTCCAGCAGCTCGATGCCGAGCCGATCGCTCGCGGCCGCTACGCGCGCATGCAACAGCGCGTACTTGGCCATCGGAAAGCGATGGCCCGGCGGTAGCGGCAATACGAACTGGTGGCTGTACCAGACCCGCACGATCCGCGGCTCAAGCGCTGGCGGCGCGCTTGGTCGGCACGTCGGCGGCGATCACCGCCGCGGTCACGCGCGCATGCTCGTCGAGCAAGGCCTGCGGCATGCGCTCGCCGAATCCGGCCAGGAACTCGCCGATCTGCGCGCACTCGGTGCGCCAGCCGGGCAGGTCGACGTGGGTGAGCGCAGCGGCAACCGCAGGCGATAGATCGAGCCCATCGAGATCGAGATCGCCGGGCTGCGGCAGCAGGCCAATCGGGGTCTCGATCGCACCAATCTGCCCGCTGACCCGCGCGAGCATCCATTCGAGCACGCGCATGTTGTCGCCGAAGCCCGGCCACAGGAAGCGCCCGTCCGCGCCCTTGCGGAACCAGTTGACGTGGAACACGTGCGGCAATTTCAGTCCGCGCTGGTCGAACGACAGCCAGTGCGCGAAATAGTCGGCGAAGTTGTAGCCGCAGAACGGCTTCATCGCCATCGGATCGCGACGCACCACGCCGACCGCACCGGTCGCCGCCGCGGTGGTCTCCGATGCCATCGACGCCCCGGCCAGCACGGCGTGGGTCCAGTCGCGCGTCTCGAACACCAGCGGCAGCAGCGACTCGCGGCGTCCGCCGAACACGATCGCAGTCAGCGGCACGCCGGCAGGATCGTCGAGCGTCGGCGATGCGCTCGGACACTGGCGCGCTGCCACCGTGAAGCGGGAATTCGGATGTGCAGCCGGCCCGTTGGCACGGTCGTAGGGGCGCCCCTGCCAGTCGAAGGCCGGCACGCGCGCATCGAGCCCTTCCCACCACGGCTGGCGATCGGCAGTCATCCCGACGTTGGTGAAGATGGTGTCGTGCTGGATCATCGCGAGCGCATTCGGATTGGTCGCGGCACTGGTGCCAGGCGCCACGCCGAAGAAGCCCGCCTCGGGATTGATCGCCCACAGGCGGCCGTCGGGTCCGGGATGGATCCAGCAGATATCGTCGCCAATGGTCCACAGCTTCCAGCCGCGTTCGCGGTAGGCCGCGGGCGGAACCAGCATCGCGAGGTTGGTCTTGCCGCAGGCCGAGGGGAACGCAGCGGCCACGTAGTGGATTTCACCGGCGGGGTTTTGAATGCCGACGATCAGCATGTGTTCGGCCAGCCAGCCTTCGCTGCGCGCCTGCCACGAACCGATGCGCAGCGCGTGGCATTTCTTGCCGAGCAGCGCGTTGCCGCCGTAGCCGGAGCCGAAACTCTTGATCGTGAGGGTTTCCGGGAAGTGCATGATGAAGCGCTGCTCCGGGTCGAGCTCGCCGAGCCCGTGCACGCCCCTGACGAAGCTTCCCTCGCGCTCGATGCGCGCGAGCGCGGCCGCACCCATCCGCGTCATCACCCGCATGTTGGCGACCACGTAGGGGCTGTCGGTCAGTTCCACCCCGCAGCGCGCGAACGGCGAATCGATCGGCCCCATGCAATAGGGCACGACGTACATGGTGCGACCACGCATGGAGCCGGCGAACAGCGCGTCGATCTTCGCGTGTGCGTCTTCGGGGTGCATCCAGTGGTTGTTGGGGCCCGCATCGGCGCGCTCGCGCGTGCACACGAAGGTCAGGTGCTCGACGCGCGCGACATCGCCCGGATGCGAGCGGTGCAGGAAGCAGTCCGGATGCGTTTGTTCGTTGAGCACCAGCAGGTCGCCGCGCTCGACCATCAGCGCGGCCAGCGCGGCATGTTCGGCCTCCGAGCCATCGCACCATTGGATGCGGCTGCATTCGGTCAGACGGGCGACGGAAGCTACCCACGCATTGAGGGCGGCGAGCTGGCTGGACATCAGGAAAAACTCCGGCCCGGAGGGGCCTGGCTGATCTGCGGGTCGATTTTCAACGTTAGCCACCACAGCCCTCGCTTGCAACGCTGGGCGCACCCGCGTGCGTGCTGCACTGCGGCGAACATCACTGCGGGATCAGGGTGTCGACGACGTGTTGCACGTAGGCGTCGAACTCTTCGGCGTCGAGTCGCGGTGTGCGCAACTGCAGCGACAGTTGCAGGAAGCCGGCATACGCCGAGTAGGCCAGCCGCGCGCGATCGAGCGCATCGCGGCGATTGAGTCCGAGCGCCTTGAATGCGAGTGCGAGGTACTGGATGCGCCGCTGCGATAGCCGCTGCATCACCGGCCGCACGGCCGGGTGGTCGAGCGCCTTGAGCAGTGCCGAATAGATCACGTGCGAGCGCATCTCGCGGCTGGTGCGGCGGAACAGCTCGACCAGCCGCTCGCGCGGATCGGCGATCCGGTCGACCTGCCCGGTCAGGGTGTCGGCATCGGCTTCTTCCCAACGCCGCAGGGTGGCCTCGAGCAACTCGTCGCGACTCGCGAAATGCCAGTAGAAGCTGCCCTTGGTGACCCCGAGTCGGCGCGCGAGCGGCTCGACCGCAACGGCCGCCACGCCCTGCTCGGCGAGCAGGTCGAGCGCGGCGATTTCCCAGTCGGCAGCACTCAACCGACTGCGTTCGGCGCGGGCGGAAATCGAGCTCATGGCGGGCGGCGTCCAGCAGTTGATACATCCATACGGTAGCGTATTGACAGCTCTAAAAGAAGCCCAACATACTGCCCCGTATGGACGCTGCCCTCGCCC
>JANOEA010000357.1:0-1824 GCA_031412975.1 Pseudomonadota bacterium
CATGCGACAAACGATGGGCCGGGCGACGGTGCGAGGAAGCAAAAAATCGTTCCCGGTCGGCATGGCATCTCCGCGGCTGGTTGACATCCGTGCAGTCGCTGCCATGGCAGCTCCCACATGGGATAGCGGATAACCGCGTCAGTCGATCCCGAGCTTCTTCAACTTGTAGCGCAGCGCCCGGAACGTGATGCCGAGGTTCTTCGCCGCCGCGGTCTTGTTGTAGCGGGTCTCCTGCAGCGCCTTGACGATCGCCTCGCGCTCGAGGTTTTCGACATAGTCGATCAGGCCGCTGCCGGTGAGCTTGGTGGGGTCGGCCGGAATCGCGGAAGGTGCGGCGGGGCCTGGTGCGCCCGCACCGCTGCCGGCCTTCGGCATCAGGCGCAGGTCCTCGACTTCGATCACGCCCTTCTCGCATAGCGCGACCGCGCGTTCGAGCACGTTCTCGAGCTCGCGCACGTTGCCGGGGAAATCGTGTTCGTTGAGGGCGGTGACCGCGCGCGCAGACAGGCTCGGGCGCTCCACGCCGAACTCGGCCGCGATGCGGTCGAGGAAGCGGGTGGCCAGCATCGGGATGTCGGCGCGGCGGTCGCGCAGCGGCGGCACGCGGACTTCGATCACGTTGATCCGGTAGAACAGATCCTGCCGGAACGCGCCCTGGTCGACCAGTCGCGCGAGGTTCTTGTGGGTGGCACTCAGGATGCGCACATCGACCGCCACTTCCTGCCGCCCGCCGATCGGGCGCACGGCTTTTTCCTGGATCACGCGCAGCAGCTTGACCTGCATGTGCATCGGCAGGTCGGCGACCTCGTCGAGGAACAGGGTGCCGCCGTTGGCGGCCTGGAACAGACCATCCTTGTCGGCGACCGCGCCGGTGAAGCTGCCTTTCTTGTGGCCGAAGAACTCGCTTTCCATCAACTCGCCGGGGATCGCGCCGCAGTTGACCGGCACGAAGGCGCCCGCGGCGCGCGGGCCGCTGTCGTGGATCAGGCGCGCGACCACTTCCTTGCCGACGCCGGATTCACCGCTGATGTAGACCGGCGCCTGGCTGCGCGCGACTTTCAACACGGTGCCTCGCACGGCGTCCATCACCTCGGAGTCGCCGAGCAACGGGTTGCCCGTCGCGGCTTGCGCGGCGGCCGGTTCGACGCGGCGCTCCTGGTGCAGGTTCAGCGCCGACTGCACGAGGCGGCGCAGTACTGCCAGGTCGACCGGTTTGGAAACGAAGTCGAATGCGCCGGCCTTGAGCGCGGTGACCGCGGTATCGACGCTGCCGAACGCGGTGATCACCGCGATCGGCAGGCTGGGGTAGTTCGCCGCGACATGCTCGACCAGTTCGAGGCCGGTGCCGTCGGGCATCCGCATGTCGGTCAGGCAGAACGAGTACTGGTTCTGGCTCAGCCGCTGCTTGGCTTCGGTGACACCGCCGGCGGTATCGACGATCAGCCCGAGGCGACCGAGGGTGAGCACCAGCAGTTCGCGGATGTCGGGTTCGTCGTCGACGACGAGTGCGGTCTGCCGCGTCATGATGCGTGGTGGACTCGAAATGCCGCAGCCCCTGCAGGCGTTAGCCGGCATGCTAGCTGATGCGGACGCGCGCGTGAATTGGCCGCCGGTCCATGTGGGAGCCGGCATGCCGGCGATAGGAAGCTTGCTCCGCCCGCTCGATCTGCCTTGTGGGAGCTGGTATGCCAGCGACTGGCACCTCTCGCTGCACCCCAGTAGTTGCAGTGGCCACAGTGGCCCCAGTCGCTGCCAGGGCAGCTCCCACAAGGAGAAAGGGTGTCGATGGCAGCCCTAAGCTGCCCCAGTCGCGGCCATGGCGGC
>JANOEA010000358.1:0-14555 GCA_031412975.1 Pseudomonadota bacterium
GCCGCCGATCACGGTCAGGGCCATCGGAGCGCGTACCTCGGCGCCTTCACCGCCGAAGAACGCCAGCGGCGCGAAGCCGAACAGGGTGGTCATCGTGGTCATGATGATCGGCCGCAGGCGCGACTCGGCGCCCTGGCACAAGGCCTGTCGTTTGGGCACCCCGGCTTCGCGCAGCTGGTTGACCTTGTCGAGCAGCACGATCGCGTTCTTGACCACGATGCCGACCAGCAATATCAGGCCGATGAACACCACCACCGACAGCGGCGAGCCCGACAGCCACAGCGCGAGCACCGCGCCGACCATCGCCAGCGGGATCGTGAACATGATCACGAACGGATGCAGCAGCGACTCGAACTGGGAAGCCATCACCAGGTATACGAGGAAGATCGACAACAGCAGCGCGAAGACCAGCGATTGCGCGGAGGCGTCGAGCTCTTCGCTCTGCCCGCCGAAGCGCACGCGCACTTCGGCGCCGAGCGGCTGCTCGCGCAGCAGCTCCTGCACGCGCGCGACCGCGGTGCCGAGGTCGACGTCGCGCAGGTTGGCCGAGACGATGGCCACCCGCGTCTGGTCGACCCGGTGGATCTCGCTCGGACCCACGGTCTCGATCACCTCGGCGACCGCATCCAGCGTGACCGGGCGTTCGCTCAGCGGATTGACGATGATCTTGCGGATATCCGCCACCGAGGCACGGTCCTGTTCGCGCGCGCGCACCAGCACGTCGATCTTGCGATCGCGGAAGCTGTAGCGGGTGGCGACTTCACCGCGCACCTGGCGCACCACCTGGTCGGCGATCGCGCGCGAGGTCAGGCCCAGCGCCGCGGCCCGCTCCTGGTCGAAGCGGATCTGCACTTCGGGATAACCCTGCTGCACGGTCGACTTCACGTCGGCGAACTCCGGCTGCGCGGACAGCAGTTCGGTCAGCTGCCGGCCGGCGCGCTCCAGCGCGGTCAGATCGCTACTGGTCAGCTCGATTTCGAGCGGCGTGGAGAAGCTGAACAGTTCCGGGCGCCCGAAGTCGACCTGCACGTCCGGGAACTGCGCGAAGGTGCTGCGCATGCGCTCGATCACGGCCGCCTCGGTGGCGCGGCTGTAGTTGCCGCCGAGCACCACGGTCAGCTGGGCGATGTTGTCGCCCGACTCGGTGGGACTCGCATCCAGGCGGGTGCCGGTGCCGCTCACGCCGTACAAGGCCTGGATGTCGGCATCGCCATCGTGGGCGTTCTGCACCGCGCGCACCAGCGCGTCGGTCTCGCGCAACTGCGCGCCCGGCGACAGCCGTGCGGTCGCCTCGAAACGATCCTGCGCGAGCTGCGGGATCAGGTCGGTGCCGAGTCCAGGCACCAGCAGCATGGTGCCGACGAAAGCAGCGAACGCCGATCCGAGCACCAGCGTGGGTCGCTCCAGCGCGCGCGGCAGCGTCCGATGATAGGCGGCAGCGGCCCACTCGTAAGGCTTGAGCACCCAGGCGCCGATCCAGCGCAACACGCCACCCACCACGCGCCCGATCGCACTCGCAACCAGCACGACCACGCCCACGATCACTCGCGCGATCTTCGACACCACCCTTGCGATCCCCGACAGCACCGGTTGCGCCCTTCGGCCCACCCGCGAGGTGGGCTGCCAGGCGGCGCGCGGCGGATCCTGCGGGAACGCCAGCGGCGCGCGCACCTTGATCGCCGACAGCATCGGGATCAGGGTCAGCGAGACCACCAGCGAGATGCCGATCGCGATCGACACGGTCAGCGCCTGGTCCTTGAACAGCTGGCCGGCGACACCCTGCACGAACACCAGCGGGAAGAACACCGCGATGGTGGTCAGGGTCGACGCCACGACCGCCATGCTGACTTCCTTGGTGCCGACCACCGCGGCCTCGATCGCGCCGAGTCCGCGTTCGCGCGCCTTGGCGATGCTCTCGAGCACCACGATCGAGTCATCGACCACCATGCCGGTGGCGAGCGCCAATCCCGACAGCGACATCACGTTCAGGCTCAGGCCGAGCTGGTCCATGAAGAAGAACGTGGTGATGATCGATACCGGCAGCGACAGCGAGATCACGAACGTGCTCCAGCTGTCGCGCAGGAAGAAGAAGATCAGCAGGATCGCGAACACGCCGCCCATCAGGGCTTCCTTGCGCACCTCGGCCAGCGCGTTCTCGATGAAGATCGAGGAGTCCTCGACCGTGCGCATCGGGATGCCGTCGATGGTGTATTCGCCGCGTTTGGCCGCTGGCGGCTTCGGCGCGTCGTCGGCCGCCTGCGGGCCCGAATCGAGGCTGCGCGCCTGCAGCGCGCCGAGTGCCGCGCGCACTGCGGTGGCGACCGCCACCGTGTTCGCATCGCCTTCCTTGTAGATCGCAAGCTCCACCGCCTCGCGCCCGGCGAGCCGGATGATCGCCTCCCGCTCCTTGTACGACTGCTGTACCTCGGCGACATCGCGCAGCTTGATCGGCACGCCGTCCTGGGTGGCGACCAGCATTTCGCGGATCTGCTCGAGGTCGGCGAACTGGTTGACCGTGCGCACCAGATAGCGCTGCGTGCCCTCTTCGAGGCGGCCGCCCGAGATGTTGACGTTTTCCTGCCGCAGGCGCTCGATGACGGTGCCGATGGGCAGGTTCAGCTGCGCCAGACGCGCCTCGTCGATCATGACCTGCACTTCGTCTTCGAGACCGCCCGAGACCTTGACCGCAGCAACGCCGTCGACCGGCTCGAGGCGCTTCTTGAGCTCGTCGTCGGCATAGCGGCGCAGGCGCATCAGCTCGGCCTGCTCGGTGCCGGCGAATTCCTCCGGCACCGTCATCACCAGCCGCATGATCGGCTCGGTCGATGGGTTGAAACGCAGCAGCACCGGCGGCTTGACGTCGAGCGGCAAGGCGAGCACTTCGAGCTTGTCGCGCACCTCGAGGCCGGCCCGATCCATATCGGCGCCCCACGCGAATTCGAGCACCACGTCGCTCTGCCCGGTGCGCGATACCGAGCGCAGCTTGCGCAGGTTCTTGACCACGCCGACGGCCTCTTCGACCGGTTCGCTGATCAGGGTTTCGATCTCGGCCGGAGCGGCACCGGTGTATTCGGTGCGCACCGTGAGGGTCGGGAAACTCAGGTCGGGCAGCAGGTTGACCTTCAGCTCGCCGAGCGCGATCGCGCCGAACAGCACGAAGCTCAGGGTCGCCATCGCCACCGTGACGCGGCGGCGGGTGGAAAATTCCGCGAGGCTCATGGTGCGGGCTCCAGTACCAGCACCTTGGCCCCGTCGCGCAAGGTGCTGGCACCGACGGTGACCACCTGCTCGCCCTCGTTGACGCCACTGAGCACCTCGACCAGCCCGCCGCTGCGCGCGCCCACGCCGATGGCCTGGCGCACTGCCTTGCCGTCGCGGACCACGAACACCGCGGGCTGCTCATCGTCTTCGAGCACCGCCTCGCGCGGGATCGACAGCACGTCACTGCGCTGGTCGAAGATCACGCTCAAGCGACCGAACATGCCCGACTTGAGCTGTCCGCTCGGATCGCGGAACTCGGCGGTCACGCGGAACGTGCCGGTCTGCGCTTCGACCACCGGACTGATCCGCGCCACGGTGCCTTCGAAGGTCTTGCCGGCCAGCGCGTCGACCTGCATCAGGACCTTCTGCTCGGGGCGCAGGGTGCTCAGTTCGCGTTCGGGCACGTTGAGTACGGCCAGCAACGGGTCGAAGTCGTCGATCCGGAACATCGGCGACTGCAGCTGGATGAAGTTGCCCTCCTTGACCATGCGCTCGCTGACCACGCCGTCGATTGGCGCGGTGATGTTGGTGTAGCTGAGGTCCAGCTTGGTCAGGGCATGCGCGGCTTTCTGCGTTTCGAGCTCGAAGCGGATGCGGTCGTGCGCCTCGGAACTGACCAGCTTGGCGGCGAACAGCTCCTGCGAGCGGCGGAAATCGTTCTCGAGGCGTTTCAGATTGGCCTCCGCGCGCGCGACCTCGAGCTTGGGACGATCCGGATCGAGCTGCGCGAGCACCTGGCCCTCGCGCACCACGTCGCCTTCTTCGACCATCAGGCGCAACAGCACCCCGCTGGTCTTGGCGACCACGTCGGCCTGGCGCTCGGCTTCGAGCGAAGCCGTGCCGGTGTAACTGGCCAGCATCGGCTGGCGCTTGGCGACCGCGATCTCGACCGGAACTGCGGCGTCTTCGGTCTTTTTCTCCGCGTCCGCCTTGCCCTCCTTCGAATCGGGGGGCTTGCCGCAACTGGCAAGCAGGGTGACGGACAACAACAGCAGGGCCAGTCGCAGCATGTTGATCGATCTTTGGTTGAATGGTTCGGGGGCAGTATCAAGCCGCAGTGTCATACTTTGATACAACACCAGTACGGAAGCTACATGACCAACAGCCTATGGCCTGTTGCGGCGATTTGCTCGGGCCGCAAGTAACGCTTGCGGGGTGGACCGTGGTCGCGCCCGGGGCTGTGCTTCTGGTCAGTCCATGGTCGCATCGCTACAATTGGCCGGCTCAGATCGCCTGCGGCGACAACGCCAGCGGCCCACAGGAAATCCATCCCATGCGCAAGGTTTTTTCGGCCGCGATCCTGTTCCTGGCGAGCGGTGTGATGTCGATCGGCGCCAATGCTGCCGACGGCAATCCAGACGAAGGTCGGATCAAGGCCTATACCTGCGCCGGTTGCCATGGCATTCCGGGCTATCGCAACGCGTACCCGAACTACCGGGTGCCGAAGATCTACCGCCAGCATTACGAGTATCTGGTCGCATCGCTGAATGCCTATCGCGCGGGCGAGCGGCTGCATCCGAGCATGCAGGCGCAGGGCGAGAGCATGTCCGACCAGGATATCGCCGACATCGCGCGCTTCCTCGCCGGTCCCGTCGCAGCGCCTGCAGCCCCGTAGGATCCAAGCCATGACCCATGCGATGAAAACCCTGCTGCTCGCCCTGTCGCTGCTGTCGCCGAGCCTGTTCGCGAGCAACAACGTGGTCGGCGATGCCGAGCGCGGGCGTCGCCTGCATACCGGCGAGGAGACCGTCCCCGGCGTGCCGGCATGCAATTCCTGCCATGGCACCGATGGCAACCAGACCCAGGCGGCGACGTTCCCGCGGATCGCCGGGCAATATCCGGAGTACCTGGTCCATGCGCTGCAGGCCTACAAGTCGGGCGCACGCAAGAATGCGGTGATGCAGCCGATGGCCTCGGCGCTGAGCAGCCAGGACATGGACGACCTCGCGACCTATTTCGGCTCGTTGTCGGGCGATCTCGAGGATCTGAGCAAGTACGTCGACTGAGGCGTCGACCGCGAAGGTCGGCTGCAACAAAAAGCCCCGCGATGCGGGGCTTTTTGTTTGTCAGCGGCAAACGAACCGGTCCGCCTCAGCCGGTACGCCGGATGTAGGGCGCATCGCCGCTGTCGTGATCGGTCGCGTCGCGCACGCCGAGCACTTCGGGAACCCGCTCGCGCAGCGTGCGCTCCACCCCGTTGCGCAAGGTCTCATCGACCATCCCGCAGCCGTGGCAGCCGCCGCCGAAGCGCAGCACCGCGATGCCGTCGGCTTCGAACGCCACCAGGCTGCAGCGGCCGCCGTGCGCGGCGAGGTTCGGGTTGATCTCGGCTTCGAGCACGTGCTGGATGCGCTCGGCCACCGACGCATCGGGCGCCGGTTGGCGGCCCTTGATGTGCGGGGCACGCACGGTCAGCTGGCCGCCGGTGGCGTTTTTCTGGAAGTCGACCTCGGCGCCTTCGAGCCAGCTGCAGCTGCTGGCCTCGACGTACAGGTTGAAACCCTCACAGGCCACCACCAGCTCGTCGCCGCGCAGGTCGCCGGTTTCGCAGAATTCCAGCTGGCAGTCCGCGGTGGAGGTACCGGGGCGCAATACGCGCAGGCGCACGCCCATGCCTTCCACGCCCTGCTGGGCGAGCAGGCGCTGGAAATGTTCCTGGGCGTTGGGACCGATCGAAATCATGCTTGTCTCCCGTGGCAGGCGCGCAGTTTACCCGCAGCCGCGTGAGTGTTGCCCAAACACCTATGCAAGGCGGGGGATTCCCGTTAGCGTGGCGCTCGAGCGCATGACGGGGGTAGCTGGCAACACAATGGAGCACACCCATGTCGTATTCATCCGCTGAACTGGCCAGCCGCCACTGCCAGCCGCTGAAAGGCGCAGAGCACGCGCTCAGCGTCGGCGAAGTGCAGTCGCTGCTCACGGCCCTGCCCCACTGGGCGCTGTCGGACGACGGCAAGGCGCTCAGCCGCGACTTCAGCTTCAAGAACTTCCACCGCACGATGGCGTGGGTCAATGCGATCGCGTGGATCGCGCACCAGCAGGACCATCATCCGGACATGCAGGTCGGATACGGGCACTGCCAGGTCCGCTACACCACCCACGACGTCGGCGGGCTGTCGATCAACGACTTCATTTGCGCGGCCAAGGTCGACGCGCTGGTCGGCTAAGGGCTGATCGGGTCGTGGAACGGTCGGAGCGCGCGGGGCCGCAGGCCGCGTAGGGCGCCTTGGCCATGCAACCCGCATGGCCGGCGGAACCTTCCTTGCCTGCGGGCGAAACAGATCCCGGCGCGGTGCGCGGGGCTTGTTCAGAGACTCCCTAGCCTCGCAACTTGAACATCACGTCCAGGGCGAGCTTCGCGCGGTCCCCGTAGGGCGGCTGCAGGGCCACCTGGATCGACGAGATGCGCGCCTGGCGGAAGATCGGCCGCAGCTTCGAGAAGGTCAGGAAGCCCTCGTAGCCGTGGTAGTGCCCCATGCCGCTCGCGCCGACGCCGCCGAACGGCATGTCGTGCTGCCCAGCCTGCACGATCGCTTCATTCACGCCGACGCTGCCCGAGATCACCTCGGTGATGTATCGGTCGGCGAGTTTCTTGTCGTTGGTGAACGGGTAAAACGCAAGCGGACGATCGTGGTCGTTGATGTAGTTGATGACCTCTTCGGCCGTGCGGTACGGCTTGATCGGCAGGAACGGACCGAAGATCTCTTCCTTCATGATGGTCATCTCATCGTTCACTCCGAGCACGATGTGCGGGGCGAGCTTGCGGCGAGAGGCGTCGAGCTGCTGATCTGGCGCAAGGTTGATGACCGTCGCCCCGCGCGCCTTCGCATCCTCGAGTGTCGCGACCAGCCGATCGTAGGCGGGTTGATCGATGATCGTCGTGTAGTCCGGACCGTTCAGATCGGGAAATCGCTCTGCGACGAGCCGCTGCGCATGCGCGACAAACGCGTCGATGCTCGCTTCGGGCAGGAACATATAATCGACGTTGACGCATACCTGACCGGCGTTCATGCACTTGGCCCAGAGGATGCGCTGCGCGGCCGTCGCGAGCGGAAAGTCGGGCGCGACCACCGCTGGGGCCTTGCCACCGAGCTCGAGCGTCACCGGACACAGGTTCGCCGCGGCAGAAGCCATGACGGCGCGTCCGACGCCGCTCGAGCCGGTGAAAATCATGTGGTCGAACTTGAGCTTCGAGAACTCCGGGCCACGTCCGAGGTCTTCGAAAAACGCAACCTTCTCGGTCGGCAAGTAGCGCGGGAAGACCTCGATCAGGAGGCGCCCGAGGTGTACCGATCGATCCGACATCTTCACCATGGCGTGATTGCCGGCGGCGAGGATGTCGACGAGCGGGCCGAACGACAGGAAGATCGGGAAGTTCCACGGGACCATCACGCCCACTACCCCGAGAGGCTGCGCGACGACGCGGTTTTTTGCGCCGGGAAAGATCAGTTGGTCGACTGATCGTCTCTTTGAACGCATCCACTTCGCGAGTTGTCCCAGAGTGTCGCGGATGCCCTGACGCACCGGGAAGAGTTCGATCAGTCGGGTCTCGGTCTCAGGTCGCACGCCGAAGTCGGCGCCAATGGCCTCGATGATCGCCGCCTCGTTTTCTTCGAGGAACCGGTGCAACGCCGTCAGGTGTTCTTTGCGCTGTTCGACGTCAGGATACGGGTTGGCTCGGTGCGCCGCACGCTGCAGACCGAGGCATTGGGCAAGGGTGAGGGCAGACGATTCCATTGCTCAAATTTCCTCGTTATTCAGCTTTGCTCTGGACACGCTTGGGCGCTGATCCGGCGGCGCAAACTAGGTTCGGCCAGCCGCGCGTCGGACGATGGTGGTGCAGTCGGCTGCAGTCATGTACACCGGCACCGGGTAGGTCCCATGCGCTTCCGCCAACGCACGTCGCACGATCTCGGGAATATCTGCGTCGGTGATCTGCTCGATCGTTGGCGGGATGCCGATGCTGACGTTCAGTTGTCGAATTTCGGCGACCAGACTTTGCGCAAGCGACCGGGCGTCATCGCCATCGCGCCCGAGCCCGCACGCGCGCGCCAGTTCCGCCATCCGCGTTGCCGCGCCCCCGACGTAGAAGTCGAGCACGTACGGCAGCAAGATCGCGTTCAGGTGCCCGTGCGGCAAGTGGTAGAGCGGGCCGAGTTGGTGGGCGATCGCGTGGACATAGCCGACGCTCGCCTTGGTGAAAGCGAGGCCGGCGAGGCATGACGCCAGCGCGAGGCTCTGCCTGGCGGCGATATCGCGACCGTCCGCGCAAGCCCGGGGCAGATCGCGCCGGATCGCGCGCGCCGCAGCCACGGACATCGCTCGCGTCGCAACTGTCGCGAGCGTCGAGAGGTGGGACTCGATGGCATGCGTGAGCGCGTCCATGCCCGTGGCCGCGGTCACTTTTGCCGGCAGGCCGACCATGAGGTCCGGATCGAGTGCGATCGCCGCTGGAACGAGCTTGTTGTCGACGATGGCGAACTTCCGCCCGGCCGCCGGGTCGGAGACCACGGAAACAACCGTCACTTCCGAGCCGCTGCCCGCCGTAGTGGGTATCGCGAAGAACGGCAGGACGGGCGCGCGGACCTTGAAGTAGCCATCGAGGTCCTGCGGACGCCGGCCGCTCGCGTGGCACGCAATCATGGCCTTCGCCGCGTCGATCGGCGAGCCGCCGCCTATCGCCAGCACCGCTGTCGCCCCCGATGCCCGAAGCTGCTCGATCCCGGCCATGACGATGGCGATGGTCGGATCGGGTTCGACGTCCGAGAACACCGTCACCGCGACGCCGGCGTCCTTCAGCGCGTTCACCACCGGGGCAACGACCCCGAGCTTCACGAGCACGCCATCGGTCACGACAAGCACGGCTTTTGCGCCGCGGTCAGCGATCAATCGGGCGAGCGTGGCCGACGAACCCGGTCCCGTCAGCATGAATGGCGTCGGCGCTGGCACCAGACGGGCCGCGACGCCGAGGGCGCGAATGCGAAAACGCGCGAATAGTAGATTCATTTGACCGACTGACTCCTTTTTTGTACGGCGCAACGCGACAGGAGAAAACCGAGCTTGAGCCGGACTGCGCGGACTGCAACCTGGGCAAACCTGCGTATGGCAGTTGACTGCCGCTCAATCTTCGCAGCCGTGTCGGGTGTGCCTCTGAGCAGCCTGGGCCACGTCGTCCGCGTAGCGCGCTCCCGCCTTTACGGCAACCGCATCATCGGACATTCGCCGTTGACATCTCATCAGTCTTTGGTTGCCAAGACTGCGATCTGGATAGCGCTCGAGCATAGCCTGAAGTAGTGACGGCTGCGCGATGATCGGAATACTCGTTGTTCGACGTACGCCGATGCCGCCCAGTGCCGCGACGCTCTGCGAAGTCGGGCCACCGAAAATCCGGCGTCGGATGGCGGCCGCTCGGCGGAAATGCTCCGTGCAGTCGTTCGATCGGAGCGCGCTCATCAATTGAGACGTCGCCCGGCAACCAGACCGGAATCGCCGATTCGAGGTCGACGCGCTGACCGGCAAGGCCTGATCCGGTTGCGGAAGTGTCAGGGCGACCTGCGCCGCCTGCTGCTGCCGGGCTTCAGCGCCGGGCTTCAGCGCCGGGTTACAGCCGCCGGTGGCAGACGATCGAGCACCTGTCGCAGCGCCTCGGCCAGCGGCGCACTGAAGTCATGGGCAAGACCCTCGGCGGTCTTGAAGCTCAGTTCGGCGGCATGCAGGAACAGCCGCGTGAGCCCCAACTCGCGTAACGCACGGTTGGCAGCCGCATCGCCGTACTTGGGATCGCCCGCGACCGGCAGCCCTGCGTGCGCGGCATGCACGCGGATCTGGTGGGTGCGGCCGGTATCGATCAGCACTTCGACGAAGGCGTAGTCGCCGCGCTGTTCGAGCAGGCGGAATTCGCTGCGCGAGGCCTTGCCCGCAGGATCCACCCGCACCATCCGCTCGCCACCCTGCAGCACCGATTTCTCCAGCGCGGCATCGATCTTCAGCCGCGCCTGCGGCATCCGGCCGACCAGCAGCGCGAGGTAGCGCTTGCGCGCCTGGCCCTCGCGCATCGCCGTCTGCGCGGCCAGCAGCGCCGAGCGCTTCTTGGCAAACAACAGGATCCCGCTGGTGTCGCGGTCGAGCCGATGGACCAGCTCCAGCGCGAGGTTCGGGCGCAACTGGCGCATCTGCTCGATCGCGCCGAGCGCGATCCCGCTGCCGCCATGGCTGGCCAGGCCGCTGGGTTTGTCCAGCGCCAGGTAGCGCCCGTCCTCGGCCACGATCGCGGCTTCCAGTGTCTGCAGGCTGCGCTGGTTGGCCCGCGGCGCCTCGCCCGGAACCGCCGTGCGGACCGGCGGAATGCGCAGCTCATCGCCGGCCGCGACCCGGGTATCGGGCTTGGCCCGCTTGCCGTTCACGCGTACCTGGCCGGTGCGCAGCAGCCGGTAGACGTGGGTCTTGGGCACCCCCTTCAAGAGGTTGAACAGCAGGTTGTCCAGGCGCTGGCCGTCGCGTTCTTCGCCGACCACGACCTTCTTCACGCCGACGGCGATCTGGCCGTCGGCGGGCGCTGGTGATTGCCGCGGTGTCGTGCCCATTGCTATCATCCCGATCCGGCGCCGCGCGTCGAAGCTTCCGGGCAATCAAATACTTGCATCCGGAAGCAAGAAACGGCGTCAACGCTATGCATTACGTTCGCCCGCCGGTTGGGCAAGGCGTGTCCCAGGGCACGTGATCCCCGAGATCAACGACGACCGGCATCGCGACATCGTACCGCCAGCGCAGGTTGCTGTATCGCTCCGTCCACGGAGTTCGGGTGCCGACGCGGCCCCGATCGTGGTTCGATTTGGCTGTGCGCAGGAGGGATGCGCGCCCTGTTCCGGTCCCGCGAGATCGGGTCAACGCAGTGGACCCGCACGGCGGGTTCTGCGAACCGGGCAGTCCGCGCGCCATCAGGTGCACGCCGAGTCGGGCCGTTGGTTTTGGTTTTTGATCGCGCTCCGCCGACGGCGTGATGCGCCCGCCAGCCGACCGCTGGCCCGTTTGCCGCGACCCGTGACGGTCGCGCTGCGGTATTGCGGTTGCGGTGTGTGCGCCTCCCGTTCGCCGCTGGAGCGCCAAGGAATGGTTTCCAATGAAGCGCATGTTGATCAACGCAACTCAGCGTGAGGAGTTGCGGGTGGCCGTCGTCGACGGCCAGACCCTGTTCGACCTGGACATCGAAATCCCGTCCAGGGAGCAGAAGAAGTCGAACATCTACAAGGGGCGCATCACCCGCGTCGAGCCCAGCCTCGAAGCCTGCTTCGTCGACTACGGCGGCGAGCGCCACGGTTTCCTGCCGCTGAAGGAAATCTCCAAGGAATTCTTCCCCGAAGGCGTCGACCACAACCGCGCGGGCATCCGCGACCTGATCCGCGAGGGCCAGGAACTGGTGGTGCAGGTCGACAAGGAAGAACGCGGCACCAAGGGTGCGGCGCTGACCACCTTCATCAGCCTCGCGGGCCGCTACCTGGTGCTGATGCCGAACAACCCGCGCGCCGGCGGCGTATCGCGCCGCATCGAGGGCGACGACCGGCAGAACATGCGCGAGGTGATGGACCAGCTCAAGCTGCCCGACGAGATGGGCATGATCGTGCGCACCGCCGGCGTCGGTCGCGATGCCGATGAGCTGCAGTGGGACCTCGATTACCTGCTGCAGGCGTGGAAGGCGATCGCCGAGGCCGCGCAAAGCCGCTCCGGCGCGTTCCTGATCTACCAGGAATCGCGGCTGATCATCCGCGCATTGCGCGACTACCTGCGCGGCGACATCGGCGAGATCCTGGTCGACAGCGACGAGGTGTTCGCCGATGCGCGCGACTTCATGCAGCAGGTGATGCCGCAGAACCTGCGCAAGCTCAAGCTGTACAAGGAAGAGGTGCCGCTGTTCTCGCGCTTCCAGATCGAATCGCAGATCGAGAACGCGTTCGAGCGCCAGGTGCGCCTGCCCTCGGGCGGCTCGATCGTGATCGACCAGACCGAAGCGCTGACCTCGATCGACATCAACTCGGCGCGTGCCACCAAGGGCAGCGACATCGAGGACACCGCGTTCAACACCAACCTCGAGGCCGCGGTCGAGATCTCGCGCCAGCTGCGCATCCGCGATGCGGGCGGTTTGATCGTGATCGACTTCATCGACATGGAAAACCCGCGCCACCAGCGCGAGGTCGAGGACAAGCTGCGCGATGCGCTCAAGCTCGACCGCGCACGCGTGCAGGTCGGCCGCATCTCGCGCTTCGGCCTGCTGGAGATGTCGCGCCAGCGCCTGCGCCCCTCGCTGGGCGAATCGACCCAGATCCTGTGCCCACGCTGCGATGGCCACGGCCGCATCCGCGGCGTGGAGTCGCTGTCGCTGTCGATCCTGCGCCTGGTCGAAGAAGAGGCGATGAAGGACAGCACCGCCCAGGTCCTGGTGCAGGTGCCGCCCGACGTGGCGAACTTCCTGGTCAACGAAAAGCGCAAGCCGATGGCCGAGATCGAACTGCGCCATGAGGCGCAGATCGTGATCGTGGCCGATCTGAATCTCGAAACCCCGCATTACGAGGTCACCCGCATTCGCGCGAGCGAGTTGGGCGACCACCAGAAGGTCAGCTATGAGCGCGTGAGTCCGGTGCAGGCGGTGACCGCACCGCAGGCGGCACCGCCATCGAGCAAGTTCGAGCAGCCCGCGGTGACCACGGTCGCGCCGATGGCGCCCGCGCCGAACCGGATCGAAGACGACGTGGTCGAAGCGCAGGTCAAGGCCGCCCAGGCGGTCGCAGTCGCCACGCCGGTGGCGATTGTTCCTGCAGCGGCGCGCGCGGCTGCACCGCGCAAGGGATTCTTCGCGCGCCTGATGGCGCTGTTCACCGGCGACGACGCGCAACCAGCGGCAGTGGCCAAGGGCGAAAGCCGCGACAGCCGCCCGCGTCGCAACGACGACGGTGGTCGCGGACAGCGCCGCGACGGATCGCGAAGCCCCGGCGGCAACAATCCACGCCAGGGCCAGCGCCAGGACAAGGATCGCGACGGCAATCGCGACAAGGACAAGCGCCAGGGCGGCCAGGGCCAGCGTGGCGCGCAAGGCCAGGGTGGCGGTGCTCGCCGCGATGCTGGCGGCGCGGGCGCGGCTTCGAATGGAGCCGGCGGTGGCCAGCGTGGCGGGCAGGCGCAGAATGGCGCGCGCAGTGGCGAGCCGCGTGCGCAGCCCGCACCGCGAGCGGCGCAATCGCAGCCGGGTGCGGCGACCGAACGCACCCGTCAGCAACCGCCTGCAGCTGTTGCACCAGTCAGCAGCGTCTCGGCACCAAACGACGCGGAGATGCTCGAAAACGCCGTGGTGATCGCCGCTGCGGTCGATGCCCAGGGCAATGCAGATGCGGCTGCCGGTGCAGTCGACGGCGCTACCCGCGCACGTCGTCGCGGCCGTCGTGGCGGCCGTCGTCGGCGCAAGGGCGAGCGTGCAGCGCCGGGGACCGAGCAGGCCGCAGGTCAGGATGGCTCGGTCACCGAACCCGACTTCGATGATGAGGATGGCGACGACGAGGCGGTTGTGGAGACGGGTGCTTCTCCCGCAAGCGATCGCGCCGACGCTGAAATTGGCACGCCGCAGCGCGCTGCGGCAGTCGCGGACAGCGATGTTTCCGCGGATGCGCAACAGCCAGTCGCGCCCGCTGCGCAGCCCGCGGCGGTGCGTGAATCGCGTACGCCTGCCGTTGCAATGGAGCAGGTATCCGACGCGTCGGCAGATGCCGAGCCTCCGGCACCGCGCCCTGCTCCGCGGGCACAGCCGCAGCCACAAGCGCAAGCGTCGGCCGAAGCCGCGCGCATCCAGCCGCTGTTTCCAGTCGAAGCTGCCGCAGCTGCTTTCGTTGCCCCTGTGCTGGCAGTCGCAACCGAACCGCAGGTGCAGCAGATCGCGGCGCAGGTGGCGGAGCCTGTTACTCCGGCAGTCGTCGAGCAGCCCATCGCGAAGGCTGTCACGGCGGAACAACCCGCTGCCGCCATGCCCGTATCGGTGCCGGCACCAGCGCCTGCTCCTGCAGCCGCGGTCGTGATTGCGCAGCCGGCCGAAGTCGCGTTGAGCCCCGATCCAACCGACGACACCGTCGTGGAGCCGATCGCACCGCGCAGCGACGAAGATCGTCCCGTAGCCTGATCGCTGCTTTCGCCCTCCCCTTTTCGGGAGGGCTGCCTGATCGGAGCGCCCAATTCGTGGTGGGGCACAAGGACTCCCTTCCCCCTTCACGGGGGAAGGGTTGGGGATGGGGGTCGGCTCTTGCCGCAAGCATGCG